>DATMHT010000278.1:0-21719 GCA_035554795.1 Gemmatimonadaceae bacterium
CACCTCGAGCGCGCCGGCATCTCGGCCACGGCGATGCACGCCGACAAGACGCAGGCGCAGCGCTCGAAGGCGCTCGAGGGCTTCAAGGACGGCTCCGTTCGCGTCCTCGTCGCCACCGACATCGCGCAGCGCGGGCTCGACGTCTCCGGCATCACCCACGTCATCAACTTCGACGTGCCGCAGCAGCCGGAGGACTACGTGCACCGCATCGGCCGCACGGGCCGCGCGGCGACGTCGGGCGACGCGTTCACCTTCATGTCGCCGGACGAGATCGCGATGGTGCGCACGATCGAGCGCGTCATCGGCCAGCAGATCCCGCGCGTCTCGGTGCCGGGATACGACTTCGGTACCGTCGCGGCGGACTGACGCGTGCGCGCTCTCACGACCACGCTCTCGATCCTCGCCTCGGCCGCCGTACTCGGAGCGTGCGCCGGCACCGTCGCGCCGGCGCCGCCGTCCATCGCCTCCAGCATCAATCAGGAAGTGATGGTCGAAGGGAAGCGCATCGCCGTCGCCGCCCGCGGGGCCCGGGCGCTGCAGGAGTTCGGCTTCACGACGCGCCGCTTCGGCTCGGACTCGACGTGGGGCCACCGCTCGCAGAGCCAGACGTCGGCCCGGCTGCGCTACTCGCAGTCGTCCAGCGACTCGACGCGCGTGCTGATCGAGCTCTGGCTGCCGTGCGGCACCGGCTACGGGTGCGGCCGCGGCGACGCGGCGCGCCTCGTCAGCCGTCTCCAGCAGGGAGAGACGACGCCCGAATCGCAGTGAATCGCGGCGCGGGCGACGGAATGGAGCGGGCGGCGCAGCGTGATGCGCCGCCCGCTCGTGCTTTTCCCCCGGCCGTCGCGAGCGCGAGCCGCACCTCGGCGTGGATGGCCGCCAGCAGCAGCGCCGCGCGCTCGCGGCGTCGCGCCGCGATCTCCTCGGCGGCGGGCGTGCTCCGCACGGTGCTCGAGGCGCTCGACGGGACGCTCGGCGCGACGGCGACGGTGGCGTCGCTCGCGACGGCGCTCAATGGCGGACGCGTCCGAGCCGCGAGGTGTAGAGCGTGTCGGCGACGTCGCCCTGACGCGCGACGACCGACGTGTTGGCGACGCCGAAGCCGAGCCCGGTGGGGCCGTACGCGATCGTGTTCTGCGAGACGGCGAGCGTGAGGCGGTAGGGCGGCTCGTCGAGCGCGCGCGTCAGGATCGTGTCGGCGCCGACGCTGACCGTCACCCGCCGGTCGGCCGGGCTCACGGAGACGGTCGCGACGGCGCCTCGCATGATCGCCGCCGACCGGGCGACGGCGCACGCCGACGCGATCGCGCTGATCGCGGAGTGGACGGCGATGCTGTCCAGCGCGCGGCCGAGTCGGGGCAGGGCGACCGCGCCGAGCAGCGCGACGACGGTGAGCACGGCGGTGAGCTCGGCGATCGTGGTGCCGGCGCGGCTGACGTGTCTCGCCGCCCGGCGCCGGTGGTGATCGTCGGGACCGGCGAGGGGCGATGTGCGGTCGTCTCGGAGCATGGCGTCGCATTCCGTTGGTCGGAGACGTCGGTTAAATAGCGGAGCCCGCGCACTCGGCCGTGATCGAACGGCCGCCGAGCGTGGCGAATCGCCGCGGCCATCCCGATGGCGTGCCGACGATCACCGCGACCGCGCCGCGTGCGGCGGCCGTTCCCTCCGTACAATTCCAGCGTGCCGATGACGCGCCTGACGCGCCGCCCGATCGCCGTTCGCTCTCCGCTGCCGCTCGCCGCGTCCGCGGTGGCGCTGCTGCTCCCGCTCCTGGCTGCCGGCGGCTGCTCCACCGCGTCGGGAGGGGCGCGAGCGGCGGCGGGCGGCGCGCCGTCGCCGACGTCCGCCCGCTCGGCGCCCGCCGCGGCGCCGGCCACGTCCGAGGACGCGGTGCCGGCGTTCGCGACCGCGCCGCTCGCGACCTGGGGCGCGATGCCGCCGGGGACGCCGCACGGCGAGCGGGCGCGCACCTTCGATCTGCAGCATCAGATCGTGCGCGTCAGCTTCGACTGGCGGCGCCACGCCGTCGTCGGCGAGACGACGCTGCGGGTCGCGGCGCTCGACAGCGCGCTCCACGACGTCGCGCTCGACGCGGTCGGCATGCGCATCACCGCGGTGAGCGACTTCCGCTCGGGCGCGGCGCTCCGCTACGACTACGACGGCCGCACGCTCGTCGTGCACCTCGCGGCGCCGGTCGCGCCGCACGCCACGGCGGCGGTGCTCGTGCGCTACGAGTCGGTACGACCGAAGAAGGGGGCGTACTTCGTCGATCGCCGGCACGTCGTCTGGACGCAGGGGGAGACCGAGGACACGCGCTACTGGGTGCCGACGTACGACTTCCCGAACGACAAGACGACGTGGGAGTTCCTGATCCGCACGCCGAAGAACGAGAAGGCGCTCGCCAACGGCTACCTCGACGAGCGGCGCGTCGTCGGTGACTCGATCGACTGGCACTGGGTGCAGTCGCGGCCCGCCTCCACCTATCTGATGTCGGTGGTGACGGGCGACTTCGTCGTCCTGCAGGACACGTGGCGCGAGGTGCCGATCGGTTACTGGACGTATCCGGACTCGGTGCAGGCCGCGTGGCGCGGCTTCGGCAAGACGCCGCGCATGGTCGACCTGTTCTCGAAGAGGACCGGCGTGGACTACCCATGGGCGAAGTACGACCAGGCGGTCGCCCCCGACTACATCTTCGGCGGGATGGAGAACGTCTCCGCCACGACGCAGGCGGACGACGCCATCCTGCACCCGGCGTGGGCCGAGCCCCAGGCGAACGCCGACGACCTCGTGTCGCACGAGCTCGGGCACCAGTGGTACGGCGACCTGCTGACGACGCGCGACTGGTCGCACGTCTGGCTCAACGAAGGGTTCGCGACCTTCCTCGAGCAGATCTTCCACGAGACCGACAAGGGCGCCGACGAGGGAGCGTACTACCGGCTCGGCGCGCACGAAGAGGTGATCGCCGCCGACACGCGCGCGCGCCGTCCGCTCGTGTACGACCGCTGGGTCACCGATCCGCTCGAGCTCTTCTTCAGTGGGCACATCTACCCGAAGGGCGCGACGGTGCTGCAGTCGCTCCGCCACCAGCTCGGCGACTCGCTCTTCTGGCGCGCGATGAACCGCTACACGGTGGACCACGCGTACAACACCGTGGTGAGCGCGGACCTCGAGCGCGCGTTCGAGCAGACCACGGGGCGCAGCTACGAGGCGTTCTTCAGGCAGTGGGTGTACGGCGCGGGCTACCCGGCGTTCCGCGTGCGCTACGCGTACGACGCGTCGTCGCGGCGGCTGACGCTGACCGCCGAGCAGGTGCAGCCGCGTGACTCGCTCACCGGACTGTTCGACGCCGACGTGGATGTGAAGGTGCTCACCGACGCCGGCGCGACGCGGGCCGTGGTGCCCGTGCGCGGCGCCTCCACGGGCAACGCGACGACGCGCTTCGAGATGACGCTGCCGGCCGCGCCGCGCGCGATCCGGTGGGACGAGGGCGGCTGGCTGCTCGACGTCACGGACTTCCCGCGGTCGACGCGGATGCTCGCCTACCAGCTCGCAAAGGACGACGACGTGATCGGCCGGATCGAGGCCGTGACGCTCATGCGCGACCGCGCTTCGCGCGCGGGCTCGGGCGACTCGCTCGCGCTCGCGGCGATCGCCGGCGCGGCACGCGGCGACCGCTTCTGGGCGGTGCGTCAGCGCGCCGTCGCCGCGCTCGGCGTCATCGCCGACTCGACGCCCGACGACAGCGTGGCCGCGAACCGCCAGCGCCGCTCGATGGCGAGCGCCGTGCTGCTCGCGGCGTCGCGCGACCCCGACTCGCGCGTACGTGAGGCCGCCGCCACAGCGCTCGGCGCCTTCGCGGGCGCGAGCGACGTCGCCGTGCGGCTCCGCGAGCTCGCCGGCGACGACAGCTCGCGCTACGTGCGCGCGGCCGCCGTCGGCAGCTACGCCGCGGTCGCCTCCGACAGCGCGCTCGCTCTCGCCCGCGAGATGGTCCGCCGCGACTCGTGGACCGACATCGAGCGGGTGGCGGCGCTCACCGCGCTCGGGCGCGTGGACCGGCCGGGCGTCGTCGAGCTGCTGCGTGGCTTCCTCGTGCCGTCGGCGAGCTCGCCGGCGCGGACGGCGGCGATCGCGTCGCTCGCCGAGCGTGCGGATAAGGGGCGCGAGGGCGAGATCGCGGCGATGATCGCGCCGCTGCTCGACGCGGACGACCTGTTCGTCCGCATGGCCGCCGCCGACGCGCTCGGCAGGCTCGGCCAGCCGTCGAGCGTGCCCGCGCTCCAGGCGCGCCGGCGCGTCGAGGCGGAGAGCCGCGTCGTCAACACGATCGACGCGGCGCTGCGGGCGATCAGTGCCGCCGGCAAGTGACTGGCAGCGCGCTTGCGAGAGCCGGGAGCGTGAGCGCGATCACCGACCCTTCCGCCGCCGGTCGCCGCGTCCCGCGATCCGGTCCCTGTGCGGCGAGCCACCAATCCGGGTAAATTCACGAATGCACGTCACGATCGAGTACTGCACGCTCTGAAACTACGAGCCGCGGGCCACCAGTTTGGCGGCCGAGCTCAAGACGCGTTTCCCCGACGCCACCGTCGCGCTGATTCCGTCGAAGGGCGGACGCTTCGAGGTGACGCGCGACGGCGCTCCGGTGTTCGAGAAGTCGAAGCTCGGACGGCACGCGAAGCCGGGAGAGATCGTTGGTTTGTTGGAGGGCCGAGGGCCAAGGGCTTAGGGCCTGGAGTGCAAGCGGGACATCTCCCAACCGCGCCTCCGAACCAGACACCGTTCACCGCAGGCTAGGCCCTCGGCCCTACGCCCTACAGCCCCAGTTTTTCCCCATGCGTATTGCGATTTCCACCGGCGGCGGCGACGCGCCGGGCCTCAATGCCGTCATCCGCGCGGCGGTGCTCACGGCCCTCGGCAAGGGCTGGGAGGTCCTCGGCATCAAGCGCGGCTACGCCGGCCTGATGGGCGAGGACGAAGTCATCCCGCTCACGCGCGAGTCGGTGCGCGGCATCGGCCACCTCGGCGGGACGATCCTCCGCACGACGAACCGCGGCAGCCCGTTCAACTATCCCATCAAGCAGGCCGACGGCACGTACAAGGAGATCGACCGCTCGGACGAGCTGATCGAGAACGCGCGCAACCTCGGCATCGACGCCATCGTCACGATTGGCGGCGACGGCTCGCTCTCGATCGCGCAGAAGCTGTGCGCGAAGGGGATGAAGATCGTCGCCGTGCCGAAGACGATCGACAACGACGTGAGCTGCACGATCACGACGTTCGGCTTCGACACCGCGGTCAACACCGCGATCGAGGCGATCGACAAGCTGCACACGACGGCGGAGAGCCACGACCGCGTGATCGTGCTCGAGGTCATGGGGCGGCACACCGGCTTCATCGCGCTCCACAGCGGCGTCGCCGGCTCGGCCGACGTGATCCTCATCCCCGAGATCCCGTACGCGATCGAGCGGGTGTGCGAGAAGGTGCTCGAGCGCGACCGCCGCGGACGCCACTTCTCGATCGTCGTCGCCGCCGAGGGGGCGTTTCCGGTGGGTGGCGAGGAGTCGACGCTCGGCGAGTCGCTGCCGGGTCAGGCGAAGCGCGTCGGCGGCGTCGCCGAGCGGCTCGCGCGGCAGATCGGCGAGATGACGGGGAAGGAGACGCGCTCGCTCGTGCTCGGCCACCTGCAGCGTGGCGGCATGCCCACGGGCTACGACCGCCTCCTCGCGACGCGCTTCGGCGCCGCCGCCGTGCGCGCCGTCGAGGCGGGCCGCTGGGGCCAGATGGTCGCGCTCCAGTCGCCGCACATCGTGACGGTGCCGATCGCGGAAGTGCTGAAGGAGGAGAAGCGCGTGGACCCGCGGCACGACATGGTGCTGACGGCCAGAGAGACGGGAATCTCGTTCGGCGATTAGGGTGGGCGGCGTACCTGATTCCTGATTCCTGCGCCCTCGACGTCAGCCCTCTCTAGCGGGACGCGTCGAGGGACAGGAACCAGGAATCAGGTAGATGCCCCCCCGAGCATCGCTCCGAACTCCGCCGCGTTCGTCGTCCCGTAGTTCCCGTGGCAGTTGTTGAAGAGGACGTGGACGCGCTTCGTCTGGCGGGCGGCGTCGCCGACCTTCGTCGCCCAGCTCTCGAGCTGCTGGTCGTCGTACAGGTAGCGGTAGCGCTCGACGGTGGGGACGTTGCCCGCCTCCCACGTCTTCTCGCGGCGGCCGTGCAGGCGGAGCATCGCGAGCTCCGGTGACGTGACGGCCTCGATCGGCGGCACGCTGCTCGTCAGCCCCTGCGGTCCATCCACCATCACGAACGGGATCCGGTGCTCGGCGAAGAAACCGAGCATGCGCTCGGCGCGGTCCGGCTTGCCGTCGAACCAGAGGTGGTTGCGCAGCTCGACCGCCCCCGCGAGCGGTCCGCCCGGTCCCTCCGCCAGCCGTCGCTGGCCATCGAGCAGCGCGTCGAGGTTCGGGCGCGTCGGCGTGAACCAGCGCGGGTACTGCATCAGCACCGCGCCCAGCTTGCCCGATGCGCGCAGCGGCTCGAGCGCATCGAGGAAGACCGCCCAGACGGCGTCGTAGAGATCGGCGGGCAGATCCTTGGCGTAGATGCGCGTCTTCGTCGCCAGCTCGCTCGGAAGCGCCTCGCGCAGCAGCTTGGGCAGCCGCTTCACCTCGGTCGGCTGCCCTGTCATCAGGGCATGCGCCTTCACGTTGAAGGTGAAGTCGGCGGGCGTGCGCACGCGCCAGAGCTCGGCGAGGTCGCGCGTCGGCAGCGCGTAGTAGGTCGCGTCCACCTCGACGATCGGGAAGCGGCCGGCGTAGTAGCGCAGCCGTTCCTCGGGCGTTCGGACGTCCGCGGGGTAGAAGACGCCGGGCTCGAGGATCGTCGGGTCGGTCCACGACGCGGTGCCGACGAGCACCGTGCCGGCGTCGGGCGCCGGCCGGACGGGGCGCACTGGCGGCACTCCTTCGGCGCGTCGCGCGGCGACGTCGTGCCCGGGGTCGTGCGCGCGGTCGAGGTCGGGGGCGGGGAAGGGCAAGAGCGGGTGAGCGGTTGGCGGTAGGCGGTCGGCGCGAGCGGCCGGTACGGTCGGCACTCGAATGATGACGCGAAGTTCGTGCGGCGCCATAGACTCTGACGTGGGGGGCCCCCCGCCGCCGGGAGCCGGCGCCGAGTCGGGCACGAGGGCTCGCGCTTACAGCCCACCGCTGACCGCCTACCCGCTCCTCAATCGCGGACGCCGATGTCTCACCGGCGGGACAACCGCGGCCGTCCGGCCCGTGTCGGTTGCGAGCTAAGGTGCTATGCGTCAATGCCTTGTGGGCGCAGCACGGGATGCCGGTCTCTGGCACCCCGCCTGCACTTGAGCTGCCTGCCCGCCGATGTGCGGCGGACCTTTCGGAGGACGTGGATGATGAGACGCTTGGCGTTGATGATGACCTTTGCCGGCGCTGCCCTGTTCGCGACGGCTCCCCTTGGTGCGCAGGGTCGTGGCCGCGGCAACGGTGGCGTACCGCCGGGGCATCAGCCGCCTCCGGGAATGTGCCGCATCTGGATCGACGGCGTGCCCCCGGGCCAGCAGCCCGCGCCCACCGACTGCGCGAGCGCCGTGCGCAACCGGCCGAGCAACGGCCGCGTGCTCTTCGGCGACGACGCCGGTGGACGCGGGCGGGGGAATGGTCGCGGGAAGTACAAGGGCAGCGGCCGTGGCAGCTACGGCGACTACGACGACGACCGCGACGAGGATCGTGGCGACGGGCGCTACGGTCGCGGCGACGACCGCGGCAGCGGCAACGGCACGTGGGGCGACGTCATCCGCGGTGGCTCCAACAGCTGCGTGGACAACAATCGCGACGGCCGCTGCGACGACACGCAGCGGACGAGCAGCACCTGCCCCGACCGCAACCGCGACGGCTACTGCGACGTGTCCGGCACCAGCGGCAACGCGTCGTCGCTGCCGCCGATGATCGCCGGCATCCTCATCGGCCGCGGCCAGCGCACGTCCGACGTCGGCCGCTGGCTCGGTGGCAACGACGTCACGGCGCGGGTGTCGAACGTGGACCGGAACGGCGTGCCGGCGCGCGTGATGTGGTACGACCGGGCCGGCCAGCTCCTGCAGGTCTGGACCGACCACGACCGCGACGGCCGCGCCGACCGCGTGGAGCAGTACGCGAACGGGCGGCGGGTGCGGGTGATCGGGCAGTAGGGAGGGTCGAGGGTGTAGGGGGTAGGCGATAACGGCGGGCCGGCGAGCTTTCGACTCGCCGGCCCGCGCGCCGTTCGGTACCCTGGTCTGGGACGTATCTTGCCCACGGATCGGGTGCCGAGCGGCGCACGCGATCGCCGCACCCTCCACCCTCTCCCCTGCACCCTTTCTTGCGCTCTCCCACCGACCGCTATCTCCCGCCCGACCACGAGGCGTTCGTCGCCGCCGAGCCGCCGACGGGGCGCGTCATCGTCATCGCGCCGACGCGCGCGGCGTGCGAGACGATCGAGCTCGCGGTGGGGCTGCACCTCGAGACGTACCTGGAGCAGCACCACGGCGCGCGCGTGCGCGAGCTCGCGGCGGCCGGACGGGAGCGGTCGGGCGAGACGGGGCGGCAGGGCTTCGGCATCGTCGCCGGCACCGGCACCGGCAAGACGCTCGCGATCCGGCCGATCGCCGAGACGATCCTCGGGACCACCGACCTGCGCGTCGGCGTCGTCAACCGCGAGCGCGAGGCGACGCCGGAGACGCCGACGTGGAACGTCATCGTCGTCACGACCGGCATCGCGCGCCGCTGGTTCCAGGACGGCGACATCCTGCCGAGCGACACGCTCGTCGTGGACGAGATCCACCAGACGTCGGCGGAGCTCGAGCTGTGTCTCGCGCTGGGCAAGCGCGTCGGCTGCCGCTTCGTCTGGCTGTCGGCGACGGTGGACCCGACGTTCTACGCGCGCTACCTGAACAGCGCGGCGGTGCTCGAGGTGTACTCGTTCGACGCGGCGAAGGCGGCGAAGGTCGAGGTGCTGCGCAAGCAGCCGCTCGAGTTCCTCGACGACCGCTTCCTGCAGCAGGTGGCGCGGCAGCGGCGCGGGGTGGGCATGTTCCTGCCGACGCGCGCCGGCGTCGAGCAGGCGGCGGCCCAGGTGGGGATGCGCTTCCCGCGCATCAACAGCGCCTACTATCATGGCGGCGAGCCGATCCGCGTCATCCGGCCGTTCCTCGAGGGAGAGGAGCAGAAGCCCTACTTCCTCGCCATGACCGCCGCCGGCCAGAGCGCCCTCAACGTGCGCGGGCTCGACACCGTCGTCATCGACGACACGCGGTTCACGAACGTGATCGAGCGCGGCAAGAACGTCCTCACGCGCACCCACCTCGGCGCCAACGAGATCCTGCAGATGGCCGGCCGCGTGCACGGCCGCGTCGAGGGCGGGCGCGTCTTCATCCTCTCCGACCGCGACATCGACTTCCGCGCGCTCAAGCCGACGGAGCCCGAGTTCCAGCTCGCCGGCGACTCGGAGCGTGTCGCGCTCACCTGCGCCGACCTCGGCGTGCGCGCCGACCAGCTCGAGCTGCCGGTGCCGCTCGACCGCGTCGCGTACCGGCGCGCGTACACGCATCTCGAGCGTCGCGGCATCATCGACGAGCACGGGCGGCTCTCGAAGTACGGCAAGGCGGTCGAGGCGCTGCCTGTCGAGCGCGCGTGGGCCGAGCTGATCGTCAACGGCGACGACGAGCTGCTGCCGTACCTCGCCGTCATGAGCTCGATCGAGAGCCTGCACCGGATGACGCGCGAGGAGCGCGACCTCGACGGCGTGCTCGTCCCGGGAAGCGACCACCTCACGGCGTACAACCTGTACGCCGAGGCGTTCACGCAGGCGGGCTACGTCGGGCTGGTGTACGGGCTGCCGCGCCACCTGTTCGACGCCGAGTCGGTGGCGAAGTGGGCGGAGCGGCGCGGCGTGCTCGTGAAGGCGGTGGAGGACGCGGCGCTGGCGATGGCGAGCGTGTACCGGAGCGTCGGCCTCGAGCTGCCGACGAAGATGGTGCAGGCCCGCGAGCACGTGCATCGCAAGTTCGCCGACCTGCTCGCGCGCTACATGCCGTTCGACCTCGTCATCGACGAGGAAACGGCGGACGGACAGGAAGCGCGCGTCTCGAAGACGAGCGTCTGCGGGAGCTGGGGCCCGATCGCCGGCGAGCTGCGCTACTTCGCCGACCGCTTCGGCGTGCCGCGCGCGGCGATCGAGGGGACCCAGGTGCCGCTGGAGCTGATCCGCCGCTACGCGACGCGCGGCGAGCCGCAGCTCGTCTACGACCCGCACCGCAAGCACGCTCCGCTCGCGCTGCGCCGGCGCGTCGAGTACTACGGCTTCGAGCTGGAGCGCGAGGTCGAGGCGCTCGACGACGTGTTCCCGCCCGAGCTGGCGCCGCAGGCGCGACGCGCGCTGGCCGAGTCGCTGGCGCGGTTCGAGGCGCGCCACGTGGCGATGAAGCGCAACCGGCCGATCGTCGAGGAGATCCGCGAGCTCTACCGCCGCTCCGGCGGCGTCACGCCGCGGCTCGGCTTCGACGAGCTGACGGCGCTTTACGAGCGGCAGCTCGCGAACGTGAGCTCGCTCGCCGAGTTCCGCGAAGCGCCGCTGCGCATCCGCATCGACGACTTCGTGCCGCCCGAGGAGCGCGAGCGACTCTGGGCGCTCCCGTCGCAGACGACGGTGCGGGATCGGGAGGTGGAGATCGATTACGACGTGGAGGAGGAGGGACGGGGGACGGGGGACACGGGACGCGCGCAAGGCTCGGCCGCTCCCGACACAGGCGCGCCCCCCGTTCCGCGTCCCACGTCCCTTCTTCCGGTCGCTCGCCTCCGCCTCCCGGAGAAGATCGCCCGCACCCTCACCGAGGCCGAGCTCCCCGTGCTCGACCGGCCGCTGCGCTTCGTGGTCCTGCGCGGGCAGCGCGGCGCGGTGCGGGCGCGCACGCTCGACGAGCTGCAGGAGGCGCTCGACCGCCCGTGGTCGCCCGACGAGGTGGACGCGCGCGAGGCTCGGCGGGCGGAGGAGTTCGGCACTTCGCGGGCGGAGCGCGACGTGCGCGCCGTGGCGAAGGAGTTTCGCCACCACCGCGAGGGCGGCGGCGGTGGTGGTGGCGGCCGCGGTCGCAATCGCTACCGCGACGGCTCCGCTCGGCGCGGCAGTGGTAGTGGCGGCGGACGCGGCGAGGGACGCGGCGAGGGACGGGGAAGCGGCGGCGGCAGCGCGCCGCCACGCGGGCGCCGCCGCCGGCCGAAGCGGTGAGTACCGCGGGCGTTCCCGGCGACGGCGACGACGCCCGGATCATCAACGAGCCCGAGCCCACGCCGTCGAGCGTCGGTCCGGCGCCGGTCGTCAGCCAGCGCGCGCTCGATCTCGTCGCCGCCTTCTCGCTTGCCCAGCGCAACGTCTCGCACGCGATGCAGGCGGGGCTCGACGAGCAGTTCCGCGTGGCGAAGGCGGAGCACGTCCGCGCGTACCACGCCCTCCTCGCCTACGTGAAGGAGCTGGAGGAGGCGCTGGCCGCCAGGGGCTAGGCGCCCGCCGGCGACTCGCGAACGCGTGCGTCGGGCACACGCGCGTCGGGCACACGCGCGTCGGGCACGCGCACGTCGGGAGCGCGGACGTCGGCAGCGCGGACGTCCGTCACGCGCAGGAAGGCGCCGGAGTCGCGCACCCTGCGCTCCCGCAGCACGGCGACCGCGCGCTCCACTTCGCGCCGCCACGACGCGCTCACGCTGGAACGCACGACGGTCGCGATCACCGGGTGCGCGCAGCGGTAGGCGCCCTCGCACTCGGCGACGAGCGCACGGTCGCGCAGCGCCTCGCCGATCGCCGCGGCGCGAAGGCGCGAGATGCCGTGCACGTGCGAGAGCAGATCGGTGTCGCAGCGAGTGTCGTCGGCGACGGCGATCGTCACGAGCACGTCGCGCGCGTCGTCGGCGAGGCGCCCGATCTGCTCCTCGATCGGGGCCCGCACCTCCGGCAGGTCGGCGAGGGCGATGTCCGCCGCGCGCCCGTCCGCGTACTCGGCGGAGAGGCGCCACGCTCCGTCTGGGGTGAGCGTCAGCAGCTGCCGCGCGAACAGAGACCGCAGCAGCTCCATGATGTAGAGCGGGCTGCCTCTGGTCTCACGGTGCAGCTGGTGCACGAGCCCGCGCACGGCCGGCGTGTCGGGCAGCCCCCCGAGCTCGCGCAGCATCGCGCCGACGTCGGCCTCGCCGAGTGGGCCGGGGCGGAGCACGTCGGCCTCGGGCGTCGTCCGCAGCACGCGCGCGAGCCGCATGCCGGGCGTACCGCGTTCGGCGGCGCCGAGCGTCACCGTCACGCACCAGAGGACCGCCGCCCGCGCGAGCCGATGCACGAGGAAGCCGGCGAGCGACGCGCTGTCCGCGTCGCACCACTGCGCGTCGTCGAGCACCACGAGTACCGGCTGTTCGGCGGCGAGCGCGAGCAGAAGCTGGGCGGCGCCCTCGAACAGCCGCCACGCATCGGCTGGCGCGGCGACGGGCGGCGCTGGTACGCCGGGCAGGCGCTGCCGCAGCTCGGGCACGAGGCGCGAGAGCTCGGCCAGCCACTGTCCGTCGGCTCCGGCGACACCGGGCGCATCCACGGCCGAGCGCAGGACGTCGCCGAGCAGCGCGAACGGGACGGCGGCACCTGACTCGTGCGCGCCGCCGAACAGCACCGTTCCGCCGTGCGACGTCACCCAGCGGGCGAAGTCGTCGGCGAGGCGCGACTTGCCGGTGCCGATCACGCCCTCGACGATGACGACGCGGCCCGCTCCCTCGGTCGTCGTCCGCCACGCGCGCTGCAGCGCCGCCCACTCGCGGTCGCGGCCGCGGAGCGGCGCGCGGAACGACGGCACCGGCGCCGCGGCCCGCGCGCTCGCGCTGGCCGAGGAGTCGTTCGCGCGCTCGGCGTCGTGCGCGATCCGCTCGGCGAGCGAGCGCAGCGCACGGTCGGGTGGGCGGCCACACTCGGCGAGGACGCGCGCGCCGTGCTCGGCGTAGATCGCGAGCGCGGCCCCGCGATCGCCGGCGAGGTGGTGCGCCTCGACCGCGGCGCGGGCCGCGTCGTCCGAGAGCGGGTCGGCGGCGAGCCAGCGGTCGGCGACATCGGCGGCCTCGCGCCAGTCGAGTCGCGCGAGCGCGTCGCCCACCCGCTCGGCGAGCGCGGCGGCCTGGCCGCGTTGCAGGCGCCGGCGCGTCGCGTCCGCCCATTCGTCGAACGCGGCGCATCGGCGCAGCGAGAGGTCGGCGAGGAAGTGCGACAGGTCCACGGCGAGCATCGCGTCGCGATCGCCCCCGCCGTGACGCACGGCGTCCACGTCGCACTCGATCGGCCCGACGAGCGCGACCGACGCGCGGCTCACGTGCAGCGCATCGCCGAGGGCGTGACGCAGGTGCGTGAGCGCCTGCCGCAGCGAGGCGCGCGCCTTCGCCTCCGGGAAGTCTCCCCAGAGGAGCGCCATGAGCTCCTCGCGCGAGTGCACGCCGGGCTCGAGCGCGAGGTACGCGAGGAGGGCCAGCGTCTTCGCACCGAGCGGAGGGCCCGGCGGCGGGCTCCCGTCCATCGTGACGGCGACGTGACCACAGAGTGAGAGGGCGAGACGCGCCATGGCGTTCCCTCGGCTGGACCGCCCGAAGCTATGGGCCAATCACGCTCGGCGAAAGGGCGTTCACGATCGGTTCACGGGCTGGCGCCATGTTCTCCCGCGTCACTCGTGTTCAGACACCCGCGCGGAGAACTCCATGGACAAGAAGCGCAAGGCCGACCGCGACTTCGTCCGGATCGAGCTGACGAAGCCGCAGCGCGAGGAGCTGAAGGAGGCGACCGGCAAGGACGCCGAGGCGATCGAGCTGAGCGTCAACGAGCTCGAGGAGCGGATCGCGCCGAGAGCCATCTTCGACACGTGAGCGCAGCGTCGTGATCGGGGCGGTGCGTCGAACGAACCGACCGCCACCGGCAGGACAGACCTCGCACCACCTCACCACCCATCACCACTCCGAGGACACCATGGACAAGCAGACGAAGAAGGCGAGCAGCGTTCCGACCCCGCGGGCCAAGGACGAGCGCAAGCCGACGGCCGGCAGCGAGAAGGCGACCGAGCTCAACGTCCAGGAGCTCGAGGAGCGGATCGCGCCGAGCGGCCTGCCGCTCTCCGCCGACAAGTAGGACACCGTCGCAACGGCGCAACCCGCGGTCGTCGCGGGCGCGCGGCGGGTGGGGCCCACAGCGGCTTCACCCGCCGCATCGTCGTGGGCGGGGATTGCCCCCGACGGCGGTGCGCCACACAATAGCGTGTTCGCACGGGCGAGGGACGCTTGGCGACGTCGGACGATGGTGGAGTGAAGGAGGCACGCGGCGCCGGGCTCCCGGTCGGAGCTCCGGTAGATGGCGTGTGGCCGTCGATCGGCGTCGCGTCGCCGCCGCCGGACGCGCCGCGCCGCGCCGACGCCGAGCGGCTCGCCGCGGTCGCCGTCTGCGCGCGCGATCTCGACGCGGCGCTCGACGAGACGCGCGACGAACGCGAGCTGGCGTCGCGCGCGCTTCGTGGCGCGCTGGTCGCCCTGCGCGCCGACGGCGGTTCGCTCTGGCTCGGCGACGAAGGCCCGCTCACCTGCGTGGCCGCCGAGGGACGCGAGGCCGAAGCTTTGGTTGACGTCGAGCTCCCCGCGGCCGACGCCGTCGCCACCGCGGACGAGATCGGCGCGACGGCGCTCGCCGTGCCGCTCGCGGATCGCGACGGCGCTCGCGGTACCGCCCATGGCGTGCTGCGCGTCGCGCGCGAGGGCGACGCGGCGCTGCCGTTCGACGCGACGGACCGCGCGCTGCTCGAGGCGGTCGCCGCGAGTGCCTCGCTCGCGCTCGGTGCCGCGTCGCGGCTGCGCGCCACCGACCGTGGCGACGACCTCGCGCTGCTCGCCGAGATGAGTCGCGAGATCGCCTCCACGCTCGACCTCGACCGCGTGCTGCGCACCGCGGTGAACCTCGCGGCACGCGCCATCGCGTTCGACCGCGGCGCGCTCGCCCTGTACGAGGACGGCGCGTGCGACATTCGCGCCGTCGCGGGCGCCGACGCCGTGGACGCGAAGGCGGAGGCGATGCAGGACCTGGCGGTGCGCGGCGCGTGGGCGGCGGGCGCGGGCGAGCCGTTCTACCTGTCGGACCGCACCGCGCCGGCGTCGGACGCCGAGCGCATCTTCCTGCAGATCTTCAGCGACGATCTCGCGGCGGCGGGCGTCGGCAGCGGACTCTATCTCCCGCTCAAGGACGAGGAGGGCGTCGTCGGCATCCTGCTCTTCGAGGCCGAGCGCGCCGACTTCGCCGACGAGCGGCAGCGCGAGCTGGCGTCCATCCTCGCCAGCCAGGCGACGGTCGCGATCCGCAACGCGCAGCTCTACAAGCAGGTGCCGCTCGCCGACGCGCTCGGCGCCTTCAACGTCCGCCGCAAGGCGCTGCTCGGGATGCCGCGCCGGCGGCGCGCCCTGCTCGCCGGCGTGGGCGTGGTGGCGATCGCGGCGCTTACGCTCGTGCGCTGGCCGCTACGCGTCGTCGCGGCGCATCCGGTCTTCCGCCCCGCCGGCGGCGGCGCGGACGCGCGCGCGCTCGTGGACGGCGTGATCGAGCGCATGCTCGTCGGCGAGGGCGCGGCCGTCGTACGCGGCGCGCCGGTGGCCCAGTTGCGCGACGCGGCCGAGCGCGCCGACCGCGACGCGGCGCTCGCGGCGGCGGATGCGGACGAGCGCGAGGCGACGCTCGCGGCGAGTCGCGGCGACGCCGCGCAGGAGCGCATGCTCCGGCTGCGCGCGGAGACGTGGCGGCGCGAGGCATCGCTCGCCGACGAGCAGCTGCGGCTGACGATGGTGCGCGCGCCGGTGAGCGGTCTCGTCCTCACGCCGCACCTCGAGGAGCGGATCGGCGCACGCGTCGCCGCCGGCGATCCGGTGCTGGCGGTCGGCGGGATGGACACGCTCGAGCTCGAGTTCGGCGTCGAGCAGCGCGACGTGGCGCGGGTGCGTGTCGGCGACGAGGTCCGGCTGCGCGTGGACGCGCTGCCCCAGCGCACCTTCGCCGGGCACGTCGTCGCGTTAGGCAGCCTGCCGTCCGACACGGCCGACGGCGACGTCACCTTCCCGGTGCGCGCGGCGGTGCCGAACCCGGACCGTCTGCTGCGGCCGGGGATGGTCGCCCAGGCGCGCGTGCTCACCGCGCCGGCGTCGGTCGCCGGCCGGCTGCTGCGCGGACCGGCGCGCACGCTGCGGCTCCTCTTGTGGAGGATGTGGTCATGACGATGTACGGCTCGACGACCCTCGTCACGCGGCGCGCCCGGGCGGCCGTGCTCGCGACGACGATCCTGATCCTGCCGTGCCTCGCCGCGGCGTGCAGCGCCGGCGACGGCGCACGCTACGCCGCGGCGCCGCCGGCGGGGGCGGCCGGCGCGCGGGCCGCGCCCGCCGCGCGCACGGTGGCCGCGGCGTCGCCGACGTTCGTCGCCGAGACGGCGACGGTGGACGTTCCGCTCGCGCTCCCGGCGCAGCTCTACGTGGAGCACGACGCGGTCGTCGCCGCGCGCTCGGCGGGCGTGCTCGATTCGCTCTTCGTGGACGTCGGCGCGCGCGTCGCGAGCGGCGCGCTGCTGGCGACGGTGGAGAGCGCGGACCAGCGCATCGCCTTCGACAGCGCCCAGGCGGCGAGCGAGGCGGCCGAGCTCGTCGTGCGGCGGGCGCGCACGCTGACGCGCTCCGGCGGGATGACCGGCGCCGACTCGGAGCAGGCCGAGTTCCAGCTCCGCCAGGCGCAGCTCGCGGTCGCCAAGGCGCGCCGTGGTCTCGAGCTGACGCGCGTCGTCGCACCGTTCGGTGGTCTCGTGACCGAGCGCCGGGCGCGGCCACGCCGGCTCGTCTCCGCCGGCGACACCTTGTTCCGCGTGGCCGAGCAGGGCCCGTTGCTGGCGCGGGTGCACGTGCCGGAAGGCGCGGCGGCGACGCTGGTGCCGGGCGCGAAGGCGACGGTGATCGGCGTGCGCGGCGCGAGCACCGGCGCGACGGTCTCGCGGATCGCGCCGGCGGTGGACGCGGCGAGCGGCACGCGTGAGGTCATCCTGCGTGTGGCACCGAACGGTGCGTTCCTCCCCGGCTCGGGCGTGACGGTGAGACTCGGCGCCGAGCAGCGGCGGGCGCTCGTCGTGCCGCGCGCGGCGGTCGGCGCCGACGGCTACGCTCTCGTCACGGACGGCGGCCGCACGACGCTGCGCCTGGTCACGCTCGGCGCCGAAGTCGGCGGTGGCCGCGTGGAAGTGATGGGCGGGCTCGCGCCGGGCGAGCGCGTCGCGCGGCCGGCGCCATGAGCGCGGGACGCCCCTGTCTGCGCCCCGACGTCGTCATCGTCGAGCAGACGTTCCGGGGCGAGCAGAGCTTCGTCGTCAAGGACCCGACGACGAAGAAGTACTACCGCATGCGGCCGGCCGAGGCGCGTGTGCTCCGCGCCTTCGACGGCGTGCGCTCGGGTGCGGACGTGGTGGACGCGCTCGGCGCGCAGGGGCTGCGCCTGACGAGCGCCGCCGTCGAGTCGTTCGCGCGCACCTGCGCCCGGCTCGGCCTCCTCGAGCGCACGCTCGTCGAACGGACGACGCTGCAGCTCGAGCGGCTCCGCGCCGAGCGGCGGCGCCGGCGGTCGCTCTTCCGCGGCGAGCTGACACGCATGCGCTGGTCGGTCGGCGACCCCAACCGGCTCTTCGACCGGCTGATGCCGTCGCTCCGCTGGTGCTTCACGCGCGGCTTCGTCGTCGCGTCGGTGCTGCTGTTCGCGACGTACGCCGCGGTCGTCGTCGGATCGTGGTCGGAGTTCACGCGGGGCGTCGCCCACCTCACCGCGCTCTCGTCGCTCACCGCGAGCCGGATCGCGCTCCTCTCGCTCGTCACGCTGGTGGTGATCGGCCTGCACGAGCTGGGGCACGGATTCGTCTGCAAGCACTTCGGTGGCGACGTGCACGAGCTGGGCTTCATGCTGATCTACTTCCAGCCGGCGTTCTACTGCAACGTGAACGACGCGTGGAGCTTTCCCGAGTTGCGGGCGCGCCTCTGGGTGACGGCGGCCGGCTCGTGGGTGCAGATGGTGATCGCGTCGCTGGCGGCGGTGGTGTGGTGGCTCGCGCGTCCGGACACGCTGCTCTCGGATACCGCGCTCGCGGCGATGCTCATCGGCGGGATCACGACGGTCGTGACGAACGCCAACCCGCTGATCCCGCTCGACGGCTACTTCGCGCTCAGCGACTGGCTCGAGGTGCCGAACCTTCGTCAGCGCGCGCTCGCCCACGTCGGATGGTGGGTGCGCCGGCGCGCGCTGCGGCTGGACCTGCCGGAGCCGCCGGCGTCCGAGCGCGAGCGGCGGATCTTCCTGATCTACGGCTCGCTCGCCGCGATCTACATCGGCACCGTGCTCTGGTTCACCGCTCGCCTCCTGCTGCGCTGGGGCGGACGCGCCCTCGGCGCGCTCGGCGTGCTGCTCGTCGCCGCGTTCCTCGCCACGCTGATGCGCGGCACGCTCCGCGAGTGGGCGCGCGCCGCGACGCTGAGCGTACGTTCGCACCGCGCGCGCTGGCGCGCCGACCCGGCCCGGTGGCGGCGCGCCCGGCGTGCCGGGTGGGCCCTGCTCGCGATCGTCGTCCTCGCCGCCGTCGTGCCATGGCCGATCGCCGCGTCGGGCGCGTTCCGCGCCACGAGCGCGCGCGAGACCGCGGTGATCGCACCCGAGCCGGGCGTGGTGACGGAGGTGCTCGTGCGCGAGGGAGAGCGCGTCGCCGTCGGCACGCCGCTGCTGCGGCTCGCCAACCCGGAGGCCGCGCGCACGCTCGAGGGGCGCGTTCGCGACGTGGATTCGCTCGCGACGCGGGCGACGGGCGCGCTCGCCGCGGGCGATGCCGGCGCGGCGGCGTGGTACGCCGCGTCGGGCTCGGCGGCGGAAGAGCGTGCCGGCGCGCTTCGCCGCCGCGTGGACGCGCTCACCCTCCGCGCGCTCGCCGACGGCGACGTCGTGACGGAGCGTCCCGAAGCGCTGCTCGGCCGCCGACTCGCCGCCGGCGACGCGCCGCTCGCGTTAGGCGATCCGGACAGCGTCGAAGTGCGGATCGCGCTCACCGGTGCCGGCGCCGCGCTGGCGCGCCCGGGGCAGGAGGCGCACCTCGTGTCCTACGCCGACGTCGCCGAGCCGGTGGTGGCGCGCGTCGCGAGCGTCTCGTCGGCCGGACCGGCGGCGGGCGGCCGCGCCGGCGGCGTCGAAGCCCGCGTCCGCCTCGCCCGCACCGCCGCGTGGCGCCCCGGCGTGACCGGCGAGGCCCGCATCGCGCTCGCCCGCTCGACGGTGCTCGGCGCGCTGTGGTGGGCCGTGCGCGCGAGGCTGCGGCCCGAGGTCCTGCTCTGAGGCCCGAGCTCCTTACAACAGTCTGCTCACCATCGTCGCCGCGCGCTCCTTCACGCGGTCCACGACGCCGCGCTTGCGGAAGGTCTCGAGGCGGATCTCCTCGGCGTACTCGAGGTCCTCGAGAAAGGTGCGCTCGAAGACGCCGCCGAGCTCCGCGTCGAGCGCCATCAGCATGGACTCGTCGTTGAACGCGAACGAGCGGTTGTCGAAGTTCATCGTCCCCGCCGCCGCCCAGCGACCGTCCACGACGATGGACTTGGCGTGCATCATCGCCGGCTGGTACTCGAAGATGCGCACGCCACCGCGGAGCAATCCCTCGTAGCGCGTGCGGCCGGCGTAGTACGTCGTCTTCACGTCGCCCTCGCGGTTGCACGTGAGCACACGCACGTCGGCGCCGCGCTTCGCCGCCTGCGTGAGCAGATCGCAGAAGTCGTCGTTGGGGACGAAGTACGAGTTGGTGACGTACAGCTTCTGCTTCGCGCTCGCGATCGACAGCGCCATGAACCGCTCGGCCGACGTGCTGCCGATGGTCGGCGCGGCGTGGAGCAGCCCGGCGTAGACGCCGCCCGCCGGCTCCAGTCCCTCGGGCGGGAAGAAGATGTCGCCCGTCAGCAGCGTCCCCGTCGCCTCCGCCCAGCCGGCGGCGAAGGTCGCCTGGAGCTGCTGCACCGCCGGCCCCTCGAAGCGGACGTTCGTGTCGCGCCACTGGTCCTTGTGGCGGCCGTCGCCGAACCACTTGTCGTCGAGCCCGAAGCCGCCCGTCCAGCCGATCGTGCCGTCCACGACGACGACGCGGATGTGCGAGCGGTGCTGCACCTTGTGCAGCTCATACCACCGCGTCGGGCGGAACTCGGCGACCTGCACGCCGCCGTCCTTGAGCGCCTCGATGTAGTCCTCCGGCAGCGGGCCGGCGCCGAACGCGTCGCGCAGGAAGAGGACGCGGACGCCGGCGCGGGCGCGGTCGAGGAGGATGTCGCGGAACTCGTCCGCCATCCGGCCCGGCTGGCAGTAGTACATCTGCAGCGTGATCGAGCGCGTCGCCGAGCGCAGGTCGGCCCAGAGCCGCGGGTACGTCTCGTCGCCGCAGCGCATGACCTCGACGCGGTGGCCGGGAGTGAGCGGCGTCTTGGTGAGCAGCGCGATCGTGTCGCAGAAGAGCGGATCGTCCACCGCCGGCGGCCCCTCGGCGTCGCCCGGCGCGCGCACCGAGTGCACCGGCGTGCCGCGCGTCAGGTACAGAAAGCCGATCAGCGCGAGCACGAGGACGATCAGTACGAGCGCGATACCGGCGATGATGCCGATCCAGTGCATGGGAAGCCCGGGTGGGAGACGGGCTCGACAAGAGGAAGAAACGGACCAGCGAGGGCCTGGGCCCTACGGCCCTAGGCCCTCGACCTCATACTCCTCGCTCCGCACGATCCGGAATCCCCGGCGCAGATAGTTCGGCAGCGCCGCTGGTCCGTCGAGCGTGCACGTGTGCAGCCAGACGCGCCGCGCGTGCGGCGTGCGCCACGCTTCCTCGACGGCGCGCGTCAGCATGTACTTGCCGAGCCCGCGGCCGTGGAATCGCGCGATGAGGCCGAAGTACACGATCTCGATACCGCCGTCGCGGGCGGTGTCGTCGAGCAGCTCGAAGTAGCCGGCGGTCTCGTCGCCGACGCGCAGCACCCAGACGCTGACCTCGGGGCGCGCGAGATAGTCGGCGAGCCGCGCGGCGCTCCACGCCAGACGGTCGCGCCAGTGGTACGCGTCGCCGACGGCGCGGTAGAGCGCGAGGTACTGCTCCGTGCCGGGCGACGCGAGGCGCTCGATGCGCACCGGGCTGGTGACCGCGGCCGGCACCGGCGCCGCGCGCAGCGCGTCGATCGTGGGGAGCTCGAGGTAGGTACGGACGACGCGCATCGTGACTGGATCCGGGAGTTCGCGGCGGGTGACGCCGCGCGGGAACAAGGTAGAACGGCCGCGGCAGGCGGAGGAGGCCTCGCCCCGGCGAACTGGACCGGAACTAGGACCGACTGGTCCGCGATTCTGCGCCTCAGAACGCGCGACTTGGCTACCCCGCTAGGGTGTGAGAGGGGTAACGCTCTGTGAATCAACGTACTAGGAATTTACAACGGCATCGCTTGACAGTTGGACCAAGCGGTCCTAAGATTTCTCCCCGTGAAAGACAGACGCTCCCAGATTCTCGACGCGGCCGCGCACCTGATCGCCGAGCGCGGGTTCACGCTGACGTCCATCGACGACGTGATCCGCGAGTCGGGGCTCAGCGGGAAGAGCCA
>DATMHT010000279.1:0-11361 GCA_035554795.1 Gemmatimonadaceae bacterium
CCTGAGCGGCGGCGAGCGGCAGCTCGTCGCGATCGCGCGGGCGCTGGCGCGGCAGCCCCGCGTGCTCCTGCTCGACGAGCCGTTCAGCGCGCTCGACCCGCGCCGGCGCACGGTCGTGCGGCGCGAGGTGCGCGCGATCCATGAGGAGTGGAACCTGACCGTGCTGCAGGTGACGCACGACTTCACCGAGGCCGGTCTGCTCGGCGACGTCGCCGTCCTGCTCGACGGCGGACGCGTGCTGCAGCACGGGCCACCGGAGGAGGTCTTCCGCCGCCCCGCGTCGCCGTACATCGCCGAGTTCCTCGGCGCCGAGAACGTGTTCGCCGGCACCGCGCGCGCGCTCGGTGAGACGGCGCCCGACTGGGTCGAGGGTGGGGCGCCACGCGATCTCGCGGACCGCTGGCGCGCGCTCGAGTTCCGCGCCACGCAGGGGCTCACCCTCTACGCGGTCGGCGACGCGCCCGAGGGCGCGGGCTACGCCGTGATCCGCGCCGAGGAGGTGCTGCTGTCGCCGGGGAACGGAGAGGAGGGCGTGACCTCGGCGCGCAACCGGTTCCGTGGGCGGGTGAGCGAAGTCGCGACGCTCGGCGCGCTCACGCGCGTGACCGTGGACGTGGCCGGCACACCGCTCGTCGCGGCGCTGACGACGCGCTCGGCGCAGGAGCTGGCGATCGGGCGCGGTGTCGAGGTGGTGGCGTCGTTCAAGGCGATGGCGGTGCACCTGTGCTAGGGTCCGCGAACGTCGCGGTGACGCCGGGCGAGCGGCGCGGCGCCGCGCCCCTCGCCCTGCTGCTCGTGCTCGGTGTCGCGCTGGCGTGCGGCTTCGCCGTCTACCAGCCCTGGGTGCGGACCCCGTTCGGGATAGACGACTTCTCGGAGTTCCTCCCCTTCCTCAAGGGGAACCCGACCTTCGCCTCGCGCCTGCGCGCGATGAGCGCGTACTACCAGCAGCACGGGCGCTACAACATCGTCGCCTGCGTCGCGGTCATCGCGAAGTGGGAGCTCTTCGGCGCCGACTCGCGGCTGTGGCAGCTCGCGCGGGCCGCGCAGATGGTGGCGATCGTTCCCGCGACGTTCGCGCTGCTGCGGCGCCTCGGCCGGAGCACGGCGGCGTCCGTCGCGGGCGCGGCGCTGCTCCTGGTCGGGACCGGCGCGTCCGCGGGGTGGACCTGGCTCACCACCGGTGAGCCGCTCGCGACGCTGTGCATCCTCCTCGGCGCGTACTGCGCGCTCCGGATCCGCGAGACGCGCAACTGGCTGCCGTACGCGCTCGCGATCGCGGTCGCCGCGGCGGTGATCGTGCTGACGAAGGAAGCGCTCGTGGTGCTGCTCCCGTTCGTCGCGATCGTTCTCGTGTCGCCGCCCGGCGAGCGCGAATGGCTGCCGGCGCCGGCGGCGCGGCGGCGGGTAGCGCTCGCGCTGGGCGTGCTCGTCGTGGCGGTCGCGCTCGCGTCCGTTCCGGTGGCGCTCACCCTCCACCGTGCGCGTGCCGGCGGCTACGTCTCGAACTACAACGCGACGAACGTCGGCGTGCGCGCGTTCCTCCGCCTGCTCGCGACGATGCTGCTCCCGATCCGCCTCGAGACGGCGATCGCGCCGGGGCTGCGCAGCACGGCGCTGATGGGCGACGTGCTGTTCGCCGTCGTCGTGCTGGCGGGGTGGGCGACCGGCCTGCGCGTGGCCGGGCGACGCGCCCTCGGCTGGCTGGCCGCGGCCCTCTGGCTCCCGGCGTCGCTGGCGCTCGTCTACCTGCCATGGCCGGAAGCGCTGGACTTCTACCTGCTGCCGGCTCTCGTCGGCGACGCGCTGCTGCTCGCCTTCGCGCTCGACTTCATCCGCGAGCGCCTGCCCGTCGTGCACAAGACGGCCGTGGCCGCGAGCGTCCTCGCCTCGGTGGCCGCGGCACTGGTCGCGTACCAGCACGCGCGCCAGGCGGAGGCGAAGCGGATCGTCGACGGTGAGGTGGTCGCGGCGATCGCCCGGCTCGGCACGACGACGCCGGTCGTGGTCGCGCAGCAGCCCGCGAGCCTGAAGCCGCCGCCGAACCAGTGGATGGGGAAGGGCCCGGTGCTCGGCCGCGACGCGACCGTGCTGTACGGTCGGACGCTGCTTCCGGTCACCGACGTCGCCTGCGCGTTCGCGACCGACCTCGTGCGGCGCGGCGTGCCCGTGGTCGTGTACTCCGCGGAGTGTGGACGGGCACAGCCGCCGCGGTCGGTCCCGCTCCGTGCCTACTACCGTTACTTCGACGTCCACCGGGCGGCGGTGGCCGTGGACTCCGCCCACGCGGCGCTGCTCCTCCCCGATCCGTCGGTGCACGTCCCGGCCGAGTGACGGTTGTGCCGGTGCCGCGTCCCCGATGAGCGGGACCGGCGCCACGCGACGCATTGCGGCGGGGCGGCACCCGCTCTCATACTCTTTCCGGGTCGCGACGCGCGCCGACTGCCCGTTCGGGTGGCCGGCCATTCGCCCGTGAGCCCATCGCGTCGCCTCAATCCGCTCTCCGAGGAGTTCCTGGTCGTGCCTCACGCAGAATCGGCGTCATTCCCGCAGGTGACCGGCAAGCGCGTCCTGCTGACCGGCGGCGCGGGGTTCATCGGGACGGCGCTCACCCGGCGGCTGGTCGAGCACAACGAGGTCGTGATCTTCGACAACGGCCACCGCAACTCGCTCAAGGACAGCGACGTCCGCGCGCACCGCAACCTGCGCCTGATCACCGGCGACATCCTCGACCCGGTCGCCGTGCGCGGCGCGATGCTCGGCTGCGACATGGTCGTCCACCTGGCCGCGATCGCGGGCGTGGACACCGTGCTCCGCATGCCCGTGACGACGATGCAGGTCAACATCATCGGCACCTACAACGTGCTCGAGGCGGCGCGCGCGACCGGCGGGCTCCAGCGCTTCATCGACTTCTCGACGAGCGAGGTGTTCGGCACCTACGCGTTCAACGTGCGCGAGGGCGACATCACGGCGCTCGGCGCGGTCGGCGAGGCGCGCTGGACGTACGCGGTCAGCAAGCTGGCCACCGAGCACATGGCCCACAACTACGGCAAGCAGTACGGCCTGCCGGCGCTCAGCATCCGTCCGTTCAACGTCTACGGGCCGGGGCAGGTGGGCGAGGGCGCGATCCACCGCTTCATCGTGCAGGCGCTCCGCGGCGAGGACCTCACCATCCACAACGACGGCAGCCAGATCCGCGCCTGGTGCTACGTCGAGGACATGGTGAACGCGATCCTCCGCTGCCTCACCATCGAGCAGGCCGTCGGTCAGTCGTTCAACATCGGCAACGCGCGTTCGGTGGTGACGATCTACAACCTCGCCCGCGAGATCATCCGCCTCGCCGAGTCGCCGTCGAAGATCACGTACGTGAAGTGGAACAACGCCGACGTCGAGCTGCGCATCCCGAACATCGACAAGGCGCGCGAGCTGCTGGGCTTCGATCCGCAGGTGGATCTCGAGGAGGGGCTGCTGCGCACGATCGAGTGGTACCGCGGACACCAGGCCGCGGTGGCATGATCCGCCTCGCCGCGCCCGACATCGACGACGCCGACGTCGCGGCCGTCGCCGCCGTGCTCCGGACGGGAAACCTCGTCCAGGGGCAGTGCGTGCGGGCGTTCGAGGCCGACATCACCGCCGTCGTCGGAACACGCCACGCGGTCGCGCTCTGCAACTGCACGGCGGCGCTGCACCTCGCGCTCCTCGCCCTGAACGTCGGTCCGGGCGACCATGTCGCCGTCACGACGTACTCCTGGCTCTCGACGGCCAACGTCGTCGCGCTGTGCGGCGCCACGCCCGTCTTCGTGGACGTGGACGCGCGTACGTTCAACATGGACCCGGCCGCGCTGCGCCGTGTTGCCGCCGAGCATGCGCTCAAGGCGGTGCTCGTCGTTCACACCTTCGGCAACATGGCGGACATGCCGGCCATCCTCGACGCGGCCGGCGGCGCGCCGGTGATCGAGGACGCGGCGTGCGCCATCGGCGCGGTGCTGCACGGCCGTCCGGCGGGCGCGTGGGGCGTGATGGGCTGCTTCAGCTTCCACCCGCGCAAGGCCGTGACGACGGGCGAAGGCGGCGCCGTGACGACGAACGACGACGCGCTCGCGCGCTCGGTGCGGCTCCTCCGCAATCACGGGCTCGACCCCGACTCGCCCACTCCCGACTTCGTCGCCGCCGGCTACAACCTCCGCCTCACCGAGTTCCAGGCGGCGCTCGGATCGGCGCAGTTCGCGAAGCTCGAGCGGCTCGTCGCCGCGCGCCGGCGCCTCGCCCGCCGCTACGACGAGCTGTTCGCGGACTCGGAGATCACGGTGCCCGTCGCGCTCGCGCCCGAGGCCCACGTCTACCAGTCGTACGTCGTGCTCCTGCCGCCCGACGCGAAGCCGCGCCGCGACGCGATCGTCGCCGACCTGCGCGCGAGCGGCATCGAGGTCACGATCGGCACGTACTACATGCCGATGACGCGCTGGTTCCGCGAGCACGGCGGCTACCACGCCGGCGACTTCCCGGTCACCGAGGACATCGCCGGACGCGCGGTCAGCCTGCCGCTGCACACGCAGCTCGGCGACGACGACCAGCGGCGCGTCGCGCGCGCCGTCGCCGCCGCGCTGTGACGCGGCACCGCCGCGCGACCGGATGAGCGTGGACGCCGTCTCCGCGCCGGCCACGGCCGCGCTCCGCTCGCGGCTCACACGGCTCGGCGTGCCCGCGCCGGTGCGCGTCACGCGCCTCATGCGCGAGGCGGTCGAGCGCCTGGAGCTCGACCTCTCGGGACTCTCCGTGTTGACGGAGGCGGGCAGCCGCGAGTACGCGGTGACCGCGCCGCTCGCCGCGCTCGCCGGCGCCGCCGAGGTCACCGCCGTCACGCGCGACTCGCGCCACGGCCGCGCCGCCGACAACGCCGCCGCCGCCACGGCGCTCGCCGAGCTGTGCGGCGTCGCCAGCCGCGTGCGCGTCATCACCGAGCTCGATCCGCGCGCCGTCAGCCGCGCCGACATCGTCACGAACCTCGGCTTCGTGCGGCCGATAGACGGCGCGATGGTGCGGCTGCTGAAGCCGACCGCCGTCGTGCCGCTCATGTGCGAGGCGTGGGAGTGGCGCCCCGGCGACGTGGACCTCGACGCCTGCCGCGAGCGCGGCGTCCTCGTCCTCGGCACCAACGAGGACCATCCGGCGGTGGACGTCTTCGACTACAGCGGGAGCCTCGGCCTCAAGCTGCTGCTCGAGGCGGGCGTCGAGCTGCACCGGAGCGTCGTCGTCGTCTTCGGCCGCGACCGGTTCGCGCCCGTGCTCGCCGACGCCGCGCGCCGCGCCGGCGCGACCGTGCACGTCGTCGCTGAGCTGCGGTCGGAGGCGAGCCGCGCCGCCCTGCGCGCGGCCGACGCATTGCTCGTCGCCGACTACGCGGCGCCCGACGTCGTCGTCGGGCAGGGCGGCGCGATCGGGGCCGCGGAGCTGGTGGAGCTGGCGCCGGGGCTGTGCGTGGTGCAGTTCGCCGGTGCGGTGGACGTGCCCGCCCTCGAGCGGGCGGGACTGCGCTGCTACCCGGGCGAGCGGCTCGAGCCGCGGCGCATGTCGCGCACGCTCGCGCACCTCGGGCCGCGCCCGGTGATCGACCTGCACGCGGCCGGGCTCAAGGTGGGCGAGCTCGCCGCGCGCGCCCGGCTGCGCGGGCTGGACGTGGCCGCGGCGGCGGCGCTCGCGATCGGCCACGGCGGTCTCGCCCAGGCGCTTCCCAGCTAGGAGACGGCCGACGTGCAGCTCTCCGAGGCCGCGCCGCTCGTCGGCGCTCGCACGCGCCGCGACGCGACCTTCACCTCGCTCGGCTTCGCGTCGCACGACGCGCCGCGGATGCTCGTCTTCCTCGAGAGCGAAGCGCACCTCGACGGCGTGCTCGCGAACCCGGCGATCGCCGGCGTGCTGGCGAGCGAGGCGCTCGCCGCGGCGGTGCCCGAGCGGCTCGGCCTCGCCGTCGCCGCCAACCCGCGGCTCGCCTTCTACACGCTGCACAACCACCTCGTCGAGCGCACCGACTTCTACGGCGCCCGGCGCGCGACGCAGGTCGCCGCGTCGGCGCGCGTGGACGCGAGCGCGCACGTGGCCGAGCACGACGTGCGGATCGGCGAGCGCGTCGTCGTCGAGCCGCGGGCGGTGATCATGCCGCGCGTCGTGCTCGAGGACGACGTGATCGTGCGCGCCGGGACCGTCGTCGGCTCGCAGGGGCTCCAGGCCAGCGTCGTGGACGGGCGGATGCTGAAGGTGGCGCACGGCGGCGGGGTGATCATGCGGCGTGGCGCCGAGGTCCACTCCAACAGCTGCATCGACCGCGCGGTGTTCGGGGGCTTCACCGAGGTCGGCGAGGACTCCATCATCGCCAACCTCGTCTACGTCGCCCACAACGTGCGCATCGGGAAGCGCTGCCGCGTCGCCGCCAACGCCGCGATCGGCGGGAGCACCACGCTCGGCGACGAAGTGTACGTCGGACCCGGCGCGGCCATCTCGAGCGAGCTCCGCGTCGGCGACGGCGCGGTCGTCTCGCTCGGCGCCGTCGTCACGCGCGACGTGCTGCCGGGGCAGCGGGTGTCGGGCAACTTCGCGCTGGACCACGAGCGGTTCATCGCGCACATGCGCCAGATCCGCTGAGGCCCTTGAGCGACGCCCCCCCGCTGGTGAGCTGCGTCGTGATGGCCTTCAACGAGGTGGCGAGCCTCGAGTCCACGGCGTGCGAGCTGCACGGCGTGCTGCGCGCCCTCGGCGCCCCGTGCGAGCTCGTGATCGTGGACGACGGCAGCTCCGACGGTACCGGCGACGTGGCCGACGCGGTCGCCCGCACGCTCGCGGGGCCGGCGGTCCAGGTGCGCGTCGTCCACCACCCGCAGAACCTCGGCCTCGGCGGCGTGTACCGCACCGGCTTCGCCGAGGCGCGGGGCGACTACCTGACGTTCTTTCCCGCCGACGGCCAGTTCCCGGCGACGATCATCAGCGACTTCCTGCCGCGCGCGCGGGGCGCGGACCTCGTGCTCGGCTACCTGCCCGAGCGCCGCAGCTCGCTCGTCGCGAAGACGCTGTCGGCGGTGGAGCGGCTGCTCTACGCGGCGCTCTTCGGGCGGCTGCCGAAGTTCCAGGGCATCATGATGCTCCGCCGCGCCGTGCTCTCGCACGTCGAGCTGAAGTCGCGCGGTCGGGGGTGGGCGATCGTGATGGAGCTGATCATCCGCCTCAAGCGCGGCGGCTACCAGATCGTCAGCGTGCCGAACACGCTGCGGCCCCGCGCGCACGGTCAGTCGAAGGTCAACAACCTGCGCACGATCTGGGCGAACGTCCGCCAGGTCGTCGCGCTGCGCGAGCACCTCTAGCCGTGGCGCGTCGCTTCGGTGGCTGGCGCGGCGCGGTCGGGCTGGCGAGCACGGTGGCGTTCTCCTGGCTCGCCCTGCGGCGCGTCGAGTGGGGCGTGACGGCGGACGCGCTGCGCAACGCCGCGCCGTCGCTGCTCGTCGTCGGGGCGGCCGCGCTCGTCGCGACGTACGCGATGTTCGCGGTCCGCTGGCGAACGCTGCTGCGCGAGACCGCGCCCGTGTCCACGGCGGACGCGTTCTCGTTCATCATGATCGGCTACCTCGCGAGCACCGTCCTCCCGCTGCGGCTGGGCGACGTCGCGCGGGCGGTCCTGCTGCGACGCCGGTACTCCGTGTCGGCCGTGCGCGTGGGCGCGACGATCGTGCTCGAGCGTCTGCTCGACGTCGTGGCGCTGCTGCTGATCGCGCTGCTCGTATCGGCGAAGGTGCCGATCCCGCCGGCGGCGCGGGTCAGCTTCCTCGTCGTCGCGCTCGGCGGCATCACGGCCGTCGGGACGCTCGCGCTCCTCGCGCGCGGCGAGGAATGGGTGTGGGCGCTCGTGCAGCGCGTCCCGCTGGTGGGGCGGCGCCTGCCGCTGGCCCGGCTGCGGCCGCACGTCGCGCGGTTCGCCGAGGGGCTGGGCGCGCTGCGCAGCCCGGGCCAGGGCGCGGTCGTGCTCGGGTGGTCGGCGGTGGCGTGGCTGCTGGCGGGATGCGCCAACGTCGCGTTCGTGCGCGCCTTTCACCTGAGCGCGCCCTGGTACGCGGGCTTCTTCGTGCTCGTCGTCGTGAACCTCGGGAGCACGATCCCGTCGTCGCCCGGCTTCGTCGGCGTCTATCACTTCCTGGCGGTCTTCGCGCTCTCGCCCTGGGTGCCCGACCGCAGCAGCGCGCTCGCCTTCGCGATCGTGACCCACGCCGTGAACATCCTGCTGAACGTCGTGCTCGGCCTCGTCGCGCTGACGCACGAGGGCGCGGACTGGCGGGCGTTGCGGCTGGCGAGCGCGGCGGACGGGTAAGGGGACGGGGGACACGGGACGGGGGATACACGAGGGGCCGGCTCCCGCTTTGGGATGCCGGCCCCGCGCGTGTTCGTGTTCCGATGTCCCGGTCACACGCCCCGTCCCACGTCCCCCGTCCCGTGTCCCTCGCTACGGCGTATGGATCGCCGTCCGCGGCTGGCGCCGGCGCTCGGTGAGCAGCTCGGTGCGCCAGGCGACGTCGTCGGGGCGGGTGCTCCAGAGGCGCCACACGAGGCCGCCGTCGGAGGTCTGGCCGTTGAGGCGCAGCGGGATCGCGTTGATCAAGCCGAACACCGCCGACCAGAGTGCGACGCTCTGCACGAAGGCCCCGTGGTCGCGCATCGCGAAGAGCAGCGCGGCGAGCACGAAGTTGGCGATCGGTCCGCCGAGCGCGGAGATCGTGAGATCGAGGCGCGTCGTCGTGCCGCGCGGAATGTCGTGCTCGACGCAGCCGGCGAAGCGGATCCAGTGCGGGTTCTCGTCGAGGGCGTAGCGGCCGCCGCGGCGCACGAGCGACAGCGGCCCGACGCTGCACGAGACGAGGCGCAGCCCCGCGAAGCCGCCGCCGAAGACGTGCCCGAGCTCGTGCACGGCGCTGAGGCCCAGCACGACCAGCACGGAGACGATGAGCTGCCCGAGCTTCTGCGCCGGCTGCCCGAAGATGTCGAACATCGCGAGCGTCCCCCACGCGGCGAACACCGCCAGCGTGGCCTGCATCGGCGAGAGGCGCGGCGACGTGCCGGCGCGCGGCGCCGGGATCGCGACGACGGACGCCGAGTTCTGCCGCAGCCGCTGCAGCTCGTCGTCGGGAGCGTTGGCGTCCTGAGCGCCTCCGGTCGCGGACACGACGGCCGAAGGCGCGCGAGTCTCCCGTTCCACCATATCCTTGCTCATGTTGTCGTTGCTCGGTGACGACATGCTCTCTGCTCGGCCAGGGTGATGCGGCGCTCCGACGATCCTCTCCGCTGCCTCCATCGTGTGCTTATGGACGAGTTAGCCTCCGCGCCCGCAACCCTGTAAAAGGCAGGACCGGTGCCAGCGCGTCCGCGGTCCTCGGGATGCCGCGCCGGCCCCGTTAGGGCGCGCGCGATGCGGTCCGTGTCGCGGCTGTCTCACGCTCGTCTTCAAGGAAGCTCACGACGCGCAAGATGATTCCCACGGCTGACAGTCGTCGGTCCGCCGGTCCCGCGCGTCGCCGTCACCATCCGCGAAGCACGCCCATGTCCCCACGCAGCCGCACGAGCGCAATCTCTCCGATGGACGGCGCGCCGCCGTGCCGGATCCACGCCGGACGAACGACGCCATCGCGTCGCGGCCGCTACTAGCATGCGGACGAGCAGCAGGCCGGCGCCGAGCGCCTACGAGGGTGTCCCCACGCCGACGGCAGTCGAGTCGCCGGCGCAGATGGTCCGCGACACGACGCCGGCCGCGACTGGCGCCGGCGCGGGAGTCGCGCCCCGCGCGGCGGGGGACTCCATCACCGGCGGACTCCGCTCGGCGCCGGCGATCGTCGCCTGCGTCGCGGCCGCCGCCTGGATGCTCCTCCTGTATCGGCCGTGGGAGTCGGCGCCGTTCTCGATCATCGACTTCTCCGAGTTCCTGCCGCTTCTCACCGGCCACGCGACGTTCGGGGATCGCCTGCGGGCTCTCGTGAGCTATTACGCGTCGCAGGGCCGCTTCAACCCGCTGCCGTACGCGGCGCTCGCGCTCAAGTGGAGCGTGTTCGGCAACAGCCCGGTGGCGTGGCAGTGGATCCGCGCCGGCCAGATGTTCGCCATCTTCGTCGCGACGCTCGCCGTCCTCCGCGAGCTCGGGTTCCGCTGGCTCGCCACGCTCTGCGGGGCCGCGCTCCTGATCACGGCGGCGTCCGTCGTCTCGGCGTGGACGCGTCTCACGATGGCCGAGCCGATGGCCGTCTGCTTCCTCCTCGGCGCGACGCTGTTCGCCTTGCGCTACCAGCGGACGGCCCGCTGGCGCGCCGGCGCGGCGGCGATCGGGGTGCTGCTCCTCTGCGCGCTGCTGTCGAAGGAGATGCTCGTCTTCGCCGTTCCCTTCCTGCTGCTCGTGGCGTGGCTGTACCGCGGCGACGGCGAGTGGAGCTCGTTCCCCGAACGGTCGCGGCGGAATCTCGTGCTGCTGCTCTGGGTGTCGGGCGTGGTCGCGGTCGTCGGCGTCTCGACCGTCCTCACGCTCCTGCACTCGCGCGCCGGAAGCTTCGGGTCGAACTACGGCGCCTCGGGCGTGTCGCTGTTCCGGGCGATCCGCGCGCTCGGCTACTTCGCGCTGCCGTTCAGCAACGGCGCCATGGCCGGTCCGGAGAATCTCCTCTACGCCGCCGTCGTGTGCGCCGGCCTGTACGCGTCGTGGAAGCGCGGGCGTCTCCGTCTCGCCCCGTGGCTCGCGGCGGCGTCACTGCCGTTCGTCGCCGCCCTCCTCTACGCGCCGTGGCCCGGCCTGCAGGACTTCTACGTGCTGCCCGGTCTCGTCGGCAACGCGATCCTGCTCGCGCTCGCCGTGGAGGCGCTCGCCGAAGCTGGCCGGCCGGCGACGGTCCTCGCCTTCCTCACGTGCGCCGCGATGCTGGCGTCGTCGTCGCGCAACGCGTACAGCCGTGCGCGCGTCGAGGTGGCCGCGCGCCGAGTGGACGGCGAGGTGGCCCGTCTGCTCGCGATGGTACCGCCCGGCTACACCACGCTGCTCGCGATCCGCCCCGAGCTGATCAACCGCACGCCCGCGCAGCAGTGGATGATGCACGGGCCGACCCTGTCGCGGTACGCCGCGGCGGTGAGCGGCCACCCCGTGCCGCTCGCGATCGAGGTCACCTGCGGCGAGGCTGAGGCGTTGCTCCAGGCGAGCAGGCCGGTGGTGATCGCGTTCAACGGCGGCTGCGCGTTCGGTCGCCCGTCCACGATCGGCGTCCGCGCCGGCTTCGACTTCTGGGTGGGATTCCGCCACCAGCAGGCCGCGATGGGTGCCGACGTCGTGTGGCCGTTCGCGCTGCCGGGCGC
>DATMHT010000280.1:0-4056 GCA_035554795.1 Gemmatimonadaceae bacterium
GACCTCCTCGATGTCCTTCGGGAAGACGTTGACGCCGCCGGTGATGATCATGTCCTTCTTGCGGTCCACGAGGTGGAGGAAGCCGGCCTCGTCGAACGCGCCGACGTCGCCCGAGTAGAGCCAGCCGTCGCGGATCGCCTGGGCGGTGAGATCGGGGCGCTTGTAGTAGCCGGGCATCAGCATCGGCGAGCGGCCGACGATCTCGCCGACCTCGCCCGGCGGCAGCTCGCGTCCGTCGTCGCCGACGACCTTCATCTCGGTGAACGGGATCGGCGTTCCGACCGAGTCCATGTGGGCGGCGAAGTCGGTGCTGTCGAGCACCGTGATGATCCCCTCGGTGAGGCCGTACAGCTCGTAGAGGGAGTGCGGAAGGATCGGCAGCAGCCGCTCCTTGTGCTCGCGGTGCCACGGCGCGCCGACCGAGCAGAGCATCTCGAGCGAGCGGAGCTTCTGCGGCGCGAAGTTCGGCGCGTTCATCACGGCGACGATCTGCGACGGCACCATCATCACGTGCGTGACGCGCTCGCGCTCGACGGTGTCGATGAACGCCGCCGCGTCGAACCGCTCCTGGAGCACGTAGGTGCAGCCCTGGTACCACGCCGGCATCAGCGTGACGAACGAGCCGTTGAAGACGAGCGAGCCGGCGTGCATGACGACGCTCTCCGGCGTCATCCGGTACTGCGCCGCGAACTGCGTGCAGTACATGCCGCGGATGTAGTGCGTGTGGACGATCCCCTTCGGCTGCCCCGTCGTACCGCTCGAGTAGATGATGTTGTAGACGTCGTCGTCGGTGATCTCGGGCGACGGCGGCGGCGCCGGGCTGGCGGCGCGCGTCAGGCGCGCGTAGCTCGCGTAGCCGGGCGCGCCGCTGCCGTCGGCGGGCGCGTCGGTGAGGATCCACCGGTCGGCGGGGATCTCCGGCAGCTCGTCGCGCACCTCGTCGAGCGCCGCGACCATCGCCGTGCAGGCGATGACGGCGACGGTGTCGGAGTCGCGCAGCAGCGAGCTGAGTCCGGCGCCGCGCAGCAGGGGGCTGAGGGGCACGGAGACGAAGCCCATCAACGCGCAGGCGCGGTACGCCTCGAGCAGCTCGACGCAGTTCGGCAGCACGATGGCGACCTTGTCGCCCTTGCGCAGGCCGAGCGCGAGGAGCGCGTTGGCGAGCCGGTTGACGCGCGCGGCGTGCTCGCGGAACGTCAACCGGTGCGGGCCGCAGACGACGGCGAGGTGGTCCGGACGGTAGCGCGCGTGCCGCGGCAGGAGCGAGCCGACGTTCATCGGGCGTCTCCCGGGTGACTGGTGATGAAGAAGACGAGAGCAAAGCTGGCGACGCCGGCTCCTCCACTGCGGAGGAGCCGGCGCCGCCGCGCGGTCACCGCTGGTAGCGGACGCCGAGGAAGACCATCGTGCCCAGCTCGGGGGAGTTGAGCATCTCGGCGTGCTTGTGGCCGAAGCCGCACTTCTGGTCCTTCGTGTAGATCGACTTACGGCCGCTGGAGATGTAGACGTTGGGCGCCGTCGTGCCGCCGGTGCAGGAGAACAGGTTCTGCACGCTCAGGTTGATGCGCGAGTTGAGCTGCGGCAGCCCGTAGCCGACGGTGAAGTCGAAGGTGCTGAAGGTCGGGATGCGGCCGACGTTGACGCCGGAGAGGAAGTCGTAGCCGTTGACGTAGCGCGCCGTCCACCCGGCGCTGAGCGCCTTCGTCGCCAGCTCGGCGAAGTCCATCCCGACGGTGAACTTGCTCGTCGTGCTGTTGAACGCCGTCGCCTCGGCCGGGTCGGTCCGCGAGCGCTTCTCGATCTTGTCGAGCTTCTGGAGGCTCGTCGTCCCGACGAGGCCGATCGTCGGCGTGAGGAGGTAGCGGAGGCCGATGTCGGTGCCGTGGATCTTCGCGCGGCCGACGTTGAAGTAGGTGAGCGGGATCTGCGGACCGCCGGTGGCGCCGGTGATCGCCTCGCCCGTCTTCGCGTCGAACGCGTACGTCGGCCCGCCCGCGGCCGCCGGCGTCAGGAAGTTCGCGATGATGACGAGGGGGCTCATGAAGCGGTCGAAGTCGGAGTAGTACCCCGTCGCGTCCACGTAGAGCTTGCCGCCGAGCACGCCCTTGTAGCCCAGCTCCCAGGTGTCGTTCGTCTCCGGCTTGATCGGCTCGATCGTGCGCACGACGTCGCCGGCGCCGTTCTTGATGACGAAGCCGTCCTTGTTGCCGAAGACGCCGACGAACGGCTGGAAGTCGGGGAAGAAGAAGCTCGTCTGGAGGATGCTCGGCGACTTGAAGGCGCGGTTGAACGTCACGCGCACGGTCTGGTCGGGCACCGGCGAGACGAGGAGGCCGGCCTTCGGGCTCCACTGTCCGGCGTAGAAGTCGTGCTTGTCGTAGCGCGCCGCGGCGACCGCCTTGAGCCAGCTCGCGAGCGGCGCCTCGACCTGCCCGTACACGCCGCGCTGCGCGATCTTCACGTCCTCGCCCGTCTTGCGGTCGCTCAGCCAGAGGCGGTGCGAGCTGACGCGGTCCTGGCGGAACTGTCCGCCCCAGGTGATGCGCGCGTCGTTCAGCATGCCGAGCGCGAACGTGTTCTGCAGCTCGGCCGCCGACATGTGCCCCGCACCCGGGAAGGCGGAGAGCTTCCGCACCGAGTCGTCGGAGATGGCGGGGTAGCGAAGGCGGTTCTGCGCGTAGCCGTTGAGCTGGTACGTCTCGCCCGAGCGCGTCTCCACCTGGTAGACCTGCGCGAACCAGTTGCGGTTCGTGTAGCGGAGCTGGCCGTTGCCGTACTTGTAGTCCTTGAGCTGGTTGCGGCCGACGTTGGTGAGGCCGATGCCGTTCAGGTTCGTCAGGCCGCCGCTCAGGTCGAGCTGGCCGCCCGTGCCCGGCAGGTAGTAGATGAGGGCGCCCTCGCCGCGCGCGACGTTGGTGTTGAAGTCGGCGTTCTGCTCCTGCGACGGCGGCGACGCGGCGTTGATCGGCGCGTAGACGTTGTGGTTCTCCCAGTCGTTCGCCGCCTGGTACTCGCCGGCGACCTTGTAGCCGAAGCGGCCGTTGCCGACGACGCCGGCCTGTCGGCCCTGGATGTCGTAGTAGGTGCGGCTGCCGCCGGTGACCTCGAGCGTCGTGCCCGGGTACTCGCGCGGGTCCTTGGTCGAGAGCGTGATGACGCCGTTCGACGCGTCGGGGCCGTAGAGCGCCGAGCCCGGGCCGACGAGCACCTCGACCGAGGCGAGGTCCACCTTCGGGACGATCGTGAGGCCGCCGATCGGCAGGCCGCTCTCGGGGAGGACGGCGATCTTGCTGTCCTCGAGCATGAGCATGCGGTTGTTGAACGCCGAGTTGAAGCCGCGCGCGTTCACGGCGACCGACGTCATGCCGATCTGGACGTAGTCGAGCCCCTTGGCCGTCTTGAGCGCGGGGGCGAACGAGTTGCCGACGGTGTTCTCGATCTCGCTCGCCTCGATGCGCGTGACGGTGGCGGGCGCCTCGGTGATCTTCTCGGCGCGGCGCGACGCGGAGACGACGACGCCGGCGAGGGTGATCGGGGCGCGCGACATCGTCACGTCCACTCTCGTCTCGGCGTCGGCGCGGACGGCGACGTCGACGACGGTCTGCGGCCGCATGCCGACGCGCTGAACGCGGAGCTCGTAGCGGCCGGGCGTGAGGCGGACGAGGGCGTAGTGGCCGGCGTCGTCGGTGGTGGCGCCGATGCCGGTGCCGGGGACGCTCACCTGAGCGCCGACGATCGGGGCGTGCGTCTCGTCGGTGACGGTGCCGCTGATGCGTCCCGTCTGCGCTGCGGCGGCGGCCGGTGCGGCGGCGGCGATCAGCGCGACGGCGAGTGCCTTCCAGCAGGCGCTACCGATTGTACGTCGCATCGACATGGACGAGCCTCCTCTCGAGTGCGTGGCAGGTGCGTGAGCGAAATACGGGCGCGGGCCGCGGGGCGAGGCGCGCGGCGGCGGTGTGCCAATACGTATCCGTGGAGCGGGCGCTAATACGCATTGGCAACCGGGCGTTGTCAAGAGCCGTCCGGTTTGGACCGGGGTCCCGACGCCGTGGAATG
>DATMHT010000281.1:0-9312 GCA_035554795.1 Gemmatimonadaceae bacterium
CCCGGAGCTGTACACGAAGGCCGACGGCGCGAAGCGGGCGGCGGCGGTCGGCACGGAGCTGGAGCGCGCGAAGCGGGCGCTCGACCGGGCGCTCGAGGAATGGACGACGGCGGTCGAGCAGGTGGAAGTGCTGAGCTGACGGCGCTCGGCGCTCGGCGCTCGGCGCTCGGCGAAGAGCGGCGCCGCGGATTTGCGCGGATGAACGCGGATACCGCCCTGCTTCTCTGTAGGAGCGTGGCGCCGCGGATCAACGCAGATCTACGCGGATACTGTGGGTGGCTTCACCAATCAAAGCTCCTCTCGCCGGACCGGCTGAGAGGAGCTTTGGTGGTCTGGGCAACTGGACCGATCCGCGTTCATCCGCGTTGATCCGCGGCGGAAACGTTCTTGCACAGCGCCCCATCTGCGGCGCCGCTGCTCGGATCAGCTCTGGCTCTCGCCGCCGCGGTTGCGCAGGATGGCGGCGGCGCCTGCGGCGACGGCGACGAGGGCCACGCCGGCGACGATGCGGCCGACCCGGTCGGCGACGGGGGGCGGCACGGAGACGGTGCCGCTCTCGTCGGCGACGGCGGGCTGCCGCACGTAGCGGCCGTGCGTCGGACGGGCGAGCGTGTCGAAGTCGCGCGCGAGGCGGTCGAGCTCGCGCTGCAGGCCGGGGTCGCTCATCGGCGGGCCGTGGCCGGTGGCGGCGATGTTGGGGCGCAGCTCGGCGAGTCGCGCGACCGAGTCGCGGGCCTGATCCCAGTCCTGCGTGAAGTAGGAGGGCGGGCCGTGGACCTCGCGCTTCTGGGTCAGCACGCTCGTCGCCGACTCCTGCTTCGTCGTCACGAAGGCGTCGCCGGCGATCAGCGTGCGATCGTCGTCGCGGAAGAGCGAGACGTGGCCGGCGGTGTGGCCGGGCGTGTGGATCCAGCGCCAGCCGGGCAGACCGGGCACGGAGCCGTCCGCGGGAAGTGCGTGCACGCGCTCGCCGAGGTCGACCGGACCGCGCGGGAAGGTGCGCGCGAAGAAGGGCATCGCGCCGCCGCCGACGGTGGGATCGGGGGGCGGGTACTTGGAGCGCCCGGTGAGATAGGGGAGCTCGAGCGGGTGCGCGTACACCGGCACGTCCCACCGCTCGGCGAGCGTCTTCAGCGCGCCGGTGTGATCGAAGTGGCCGTGCGTCATCACGATCGCCTCGGGACGCGTGCCCGCGCCGAAGCGCGACTCGGCGGCCTTCACGATGCGGTCGGCGGCGCCGGGGAGCCCGGTGTCCACGAGCACCCAGCGGCCGCTGCTGCCGCTGTCGGCGGCCGCGTCGCCGAGCAGGTAGAGGTTGACGATGCGGTCGCGCAGGTAGAACACACCGCGGGTGACCTGTCCCTCGGCCGGACCGCGTCCCTGGCCGTGGCGGTCGAGCGGGATCTCGCGTTCCATGTCGTCACAGCTCCGCTGAAGAGAGAGCGGCGAGCGATCAAGCGGTATGCCGAACGAGGGCGACCCACTCGGTTCGGACGGGTGGAGGGAGCAGGAATCAGGAATCAGCGGCGGCCGCTTGCGGCCGCTTGTGGCCGCTTGCGGCGGCGCTCCTTCCTCTTCACGGTGCGCGCGGCACATTTCCCGGTACGCGGGGCGGTGGCGGCGCTCGCGCGTCCATCCTTCACCCGGAGCAACGACCATGCAGACATCCGCGCAGACATCCGCGCGTCGGAACGGCGTGGTGACGACCAGCACCCTCTGCGGCCTCGCGCTCGGCGCGGCCGCGTGCGCGACCTCGCCCGCGGCATCGACGCCGGCGGCGGGCGGAGTGCGGCCGGCCGAGGCGGTCGTCATGGTGCCGGCGGCGACGGCCGAGCTGCACGACCGGACTGGCAAGACGGTCGGGACGGCGCGGCTGACCGGCGAGAGCAGCGGCGCGATCCATCTCGTCGTGCACGTGGACGGGATGACGCCGGGCAACCACGGCATCCACTTCCACGCCGTGGGCTCGTGCGCGCCGGGCGACACGACCGCCTTCGTCGCCGCGGGGGGGCACCACAACCCGACCGGCCGCAAGCACGGGCTGGAGAATCCCGACGGTCCGCACGCGGGCGACCTGCCGAACCTGGTCGTCGGCACGAACGGCTCGGGCGACCTCGACACGGTCACTCCGCGGGCGACGCTCGGCGCGGGCGCGACGTCGCTGCTCGACGCCGACGGCAGCGCGCTCGTCGTCCACGCCGGCGCCGACGACCAGCGCACCGATCCGTCGGGGAACAGCGGGGCGCGGGTGGCGTGTGGGGTGGTGACCCCCGGTGGGCGGTAAGCGGAGCCGGTAAGCGGTAGGCGGTAAGCGGTCGGCGCGAGCAGAGGGGCCGGCTCCGATCACGGATGCCGGCCCCTCGTACGTTCGCGCCAACCGCCTACCGCCAACCGCCCACCGGTCCTCAGAACTCCCCGATGAAGCCGATCTCGGGCTCGAGCCGGTGGCCGAACTTTTCCTCGACGCGCTGCTGGGCGATGGTGATGAGCTCGCGGACGTCCTTCGCGGTCGCCTTGCCGAGGTTGACCATGATGTTGGCGTGGATGTGCGAGATCTGCGCGCCGCCGTGGCGGTAGCCCTTGAGGCCGCACTGGTCCACGAGCCGGCCGGCGCCGATCCCCTCGATCTTCTTGAAGATCGAGCCAGCGCTGGGGTGGACCTGGAGCCACGGGTGGCGCGCGCCGCGCCAGCTCAGGTTCTCCTGGAGGATGCGGTGCATGACGCCGACGTCACCGCGCTGGAGCTTGAACGTGGCGGCGAGGACGACGTCGCGCCGGTGGTGGAAGACGGTGTCGTCGTAGCCGAACTGCACGTAGTCCTTGTCGACCGTGCGGCGCTCCCCTTCCTCGGTCAGGATCTCGCACGACTCGAAGACTTCGGCGATGAACATCGTCCGCTCGCGCTCGGGGGCGGGCGAGAGGAAGTGCAGGTTCTGCCAGACCGCGCCGCCGATGGTACTCGGGATGCCGACGTAGTGCTCGAGCCCACTCCAGCCGCGCTCGACGGCTTCCATGATGAGGTCGGCCATGATCGCGCCGCTCTCGACCCAGAGCCGGCCGTCGTCGTGGAAGACGAAGTGCTTGGCCTGGTTGCGGATGACGAGTCCGCGGAAGCCGCGGTCGCCGATGAGGATGTTGGCGCCGAGGCCGAGGACGAAGTAGGGGACGGCGAGCGCGCGCGCGGTGAGGATCGCGGTCGCCAGCTCGTCGGCCGTGGTCGCCTCGTAGAAGTAGTCGGCGGGGCCGCCGATCCGGAACGTCGTGTACTGGGCGAGTGGCTCGTTGCGGCGCAGGCGCGCGGCGCCGAGCCGGGCGGCGAGGTCGGAGAAGCGGTCGCGCTCGGGGTCGTGCTTCGAATCGCTCTTGGCGGCGGGGGCGGCAGACGACGTCATGCGGCGAAATATAGAACGCGAGGGCTGACGAGAGGCGCGGGTGCGTGGGTATGCTACAGTCAGGGACGGTTCATGCGGCGCAAAGGCAAATGGGCGGCTCTCGGCGCTCGGCTGTACTTGGACAGGATGCACAGGATGGACAGGATGGGGGTGTGCTCTTCATCCCATTCATCCTGTTCATCCTGTCGAACGAGGGCCGAGAGCCGCCCTTCGGCACCATCGCCGCGCGGCGGTTTATCAACGTCCGATAGCGCTGGACCACTCACGCATTCAGAAGAAACCGTGATCGCATCGCATCATCCCCTCCGCCGCGTCGTGCTGACCGCGGCGCTCGCCGTCGTCGGCGCGCTGGCCACCGCGGCGGTGCCCGCGCGCGCGCAGTCGCGCGCCGAGATCCAGAAGATCCTGCAGCGGCGCGTGCTGCCGAACGGGCTCGAGGTGATCGCGATCGAGAACCACGGCGTGCCGCTGGCGACGATCGAGATCGACGTCAAGAACGGGAGCTACACGCAGACGCCGGAGTACGCCGGGCTCGCGCACATGTACGAGCACATGTTCTTCAAGGCGAACGCGAAGTACCCGGACGCGGAGCAGTTCAGCGACCGGGCGGCGGAGCTCGGGGCGCAGTACAACGGCACGACGGTCGAGGAGCGCGTCAACTACTACATGCACCTCCCCGCCGACAGCCTGGAGGGGGGGATGGGCTTCATGGCGGCGGCGCTGCGCACGCCGCTCTTCCGCCAGGACGAGCTGGAGCGCGAGCGGCAGGTGGTGCTCGGCGAGTACGACCGCGCCGAGTCGAGCCCGTTCTTCGCGCTGACGACGGCGGTGACGAAGAAGGTCTATCCGGGGCAGTGGAGCCGGAAGAACACGATCGGCGACCGCGAGGTGATCCGCACGGTGACGCCGGCGAAGATGCGCGAGATCCAGAAGCGCTACTACGTGCCGAACAACACGGCGCTGATCGTCACCGGCGACGTGAACCCGGCGAAGGTGTTCGCGCTGGCGGAGAAGTACTACGGCGACTGGGCGCGCGGTGCCGACCCGTTCGTGGCCGATCCGATCCCGCCGATCCCGGCGATCGCGCGGAACGAGGCGGTGGTGGTGCCGGCGCCGGTGAGCGCGGTGACGGTGCTCGTGCAGTGGCAGGGGCCGAGCGTGCGCAGCGACCCCGCGTCCACGTACGCCGCCGACGTCTTCTCGGACGCGCTCAACCAGCCGACGTCGGGGTTCCAGCGGCGGCTCGTGGACAGCGGGCTGTTCGAGAGCCTCGGCGTCAACTACTACACGCTGAACCAGGTGGGGCCGATCACGATCAGCGGGCAGACGTCGCCGGAGAAGCTGCGGCACGCGCTGGCGGTGCTGGACAGCGAGGTCGCGAAGTTCGACGACCCCGGCTACTTCACGGCGTCGCAGCTCGAGCAGGTGAAGGCGCTGCGGACGGTGAGCTCGGCGTTCGGCGTCGAGCGGACGTCGGGGCTGACGCACACGGTCGGGTTCTGGTGGGCGGTCGCCGACCTCGAATACTTCATGGGCTACAACGACACGATGGCGAAGCAGACGCCGGCCGACCTGCGCCGCTACGCGGTGCGCTACATCGTCGGGAAGCCGCACGTCACGGGCGTGCTGATCTCGCCGGAGGCGCAGGAGGCGATCCGGCTGAGCGCGGAGGAGCTGGTGACGACGACGGTGCGCGGAGGGACGAAGTGATGCGCGTGGCGCAGTGTTTAGGGTACAGGGTGCGGGGTGTGGCGCTGCGGGTCGGCGTCTTCGCGCTCGCGTCGTCGGTCGCCGCGACTGGCGCGCGGGGGGACGAGGCGGTCGGCGGCCGGGGGGGCCCCCCCCACGGGGAAGTTGCAAAGATTTCCGTCGCCGCACGGCATCGTTTCGCCGCGGCGGTGCGCGATCCCGCGCCGAGCGTCGCCGACACGATGACGACGAGCTACGACGTCGGCGGCGTGCGCGTGATCCAGCGGCGCGTCACGGCGAACGACGTCGTCGCCGCCAACCTCTACCTGCTCGGCGGCGTGCAGCAGATCACGGCCGCCAACGCCGGCATCGAGCCCTTCCTGCTCGAGGTCTCCGAGCGCGGCACGAAGCACTACCCGAAGGCGCGGTTGCGCGAGACGATGGCGCGCCTCGGCAGCGTCATCGTCGTCGAGCCGAGCGCGGACTGGACGATGGTCGGGCTGCGCTCGACGACGGCCGGCTTCGACTCGTCGTGGGCGGTGCTCGCCGACCGCGTCGCGTCGCCGACGCTCGACTCGGCGGAGGTCGAGTTCGTGCGCGCCCAGTACGCGTCGGCGGTGCGCCAGCGGCGCGACAGCCCGGACGCGCTCGTGGACTATCTCGCCGACAGCATCGCCTTCACCGGACACCCGTACGCGCTCGAGCCGACGGGGACGGAGCGCTCCATCGCCGCGATCACGACGGCCGACCTGCGGCGCTACCAGCGCGCGCAGATGGTGACGTCGCGGATGCTGCTCGTCGTCGTCGGCAACGTGGACCGGGTGCGCGTCGAGCGGCTCGTGTCGCGGACGCTGGCGGCGCTGCCGCGCGGCTCGTACAAGTGGACGCCGCCGCCGACGCTCGCGCCGCGCGACGGGGGCGGCGGCCTCGTCGTCGTCCAGCGGGCGCTGCCCACCAACTACATCCTCGGCTACTACAACGGCCCGCCGGCGTCGAGCCCCGACTACCAGGCGCTCCGCATCGCCGCCGCCGCGCTCGGTGGGCGGCTGTTCGCCGAGGTTCGCTCGCGGCGCAACCTCACGTACGCGGTCAACGCGCCGTTCGTCGAGCGCGCGGTGTCGGCCGGCGGGCTGTACGTGACGACGGTGTCGCCCGACACGGTGATCGCGATCATGCGCGACGAGGTGTCGCGGCTGAAGCGCGACCTCGTGGACCCGAACGGGCTCGAGCGGCTCGTGCAGCAGTTCATCACCGAGTACTTCCTCAACAACGAGACGAACTCGGATCAGGCGACCTTCCTCGCGCGGGCGCAGCTCTACCAGGGCGACTACCGCGCCGCGGACCGGTTCGTGGACGAGCTGCGGCGGGTGACGCCGGACGACGTGCGCCGCGTCGCGCGCCGCTACATGACGGGGGTCAGCTTCGCCTACCTCGGCGACCCGGCACGGGTGACGCCGGCGCGGGCGGGCGGGTTCTGAAGGGACGGGGGACGGGGGACGCGGTAAGCGCGAGCCGATGCTGACCGCTTACCTGAACCGCCCGCCGCCAACCGGTTGCTGCCTAACGCGTTGACGGCGGGGCGATCGTGCGGGCACGGTTCGGCGTGGTTGCTCGGGGGATGATGGATCGTTCTTTCCCATCACCCTCACGATCACCCGGACGCCGTCATGCGCCGCTTCCCCACCCTCGCGACCACCTTCGCTTCCACTCTCGCCGCCGCCGCGTCGCTCGCCGCCGTGGCGGCCCCGATCGCGCTGGGCGCGCAACAGGCGACGCACGCGTCGGGCGCGCCGACGGCCGGGAGCGGCAGCGCTCCGGCGAAGACGAGCGCCGCCGCCGCAGCGACCGCGGCGGTCGCCGCGTCGCCGCTGACGCATGCGCCGGTGATCACGCCCAAGGGCGACCCGAGCGTACGCGCCGACACGATCTACAAGCTCGCCGCCGATCCCGCGGCGTACCCGCAGGAGGCGCAGCTCCTGCTGCTCGACGACGGCGTCGTGCGCTACGAGGCCGACGGGCGCGGGACGCGCACCTTCCGCACGGTCGTGCAGATCCTCACCGAGGACGCGGTCGAGCGCTACCAGGAGCACTCGTTCTCCTACGCGCCCGGCCACCAGAAGCTGACGGTGAACTGGATCCGCGTCGTGAAGCCCGACGGCACGGTGATCAGCGCCGCGCCGACGCTGGTGCAGGACGCCGACGTGCCGGCGACGATGGGCGACCCGGTGTACTCCGACCGCAAGGTGCGCCGCGCGTCGCTCACCGGCGTCGCGCCGGGCACGATCGTGGACTACAGCTACACGCTCGAGGAGCTGAAGCCCTTCCTCGCCGGCGACTTCACCGAGAGCTGGTCGGTGACGACGGGCGTGCCGGTCATGCGGTCGCGCTACGTGGTGGACCTGCCGGCGTCGCTCGCGGCCCGCATCAAGGAGCGCAACCTGAGCTTCGCGCGCGCCGAATCGGTGGCGGGCGGACGGCACGTGTACGTGTGGGCGACGGGCAACGTCGCCAAGGTGCGCGGCGAGCCCTTCGCCGCCGACTCGAACGGCGTCTACCAGTCGATCTCCCTCTCGTCGCCGACGACGTGGCAGGACATCGCGACGTGGTACGCGGGGCTGGCAAAGGACCGCTACGCGGTGACGCCGGCGGTGGCGGAGAAGATCCGCGCCGTGGTGGCCGGCGCGCGCACGCGCGACGACTCGATCCGTGCCGTGCACCGCTGGGTCGCGCAGGACATCCGCTACGTCTCCATCGCCCTCGGCCTCGGTGGCTACCAGCCGCGCGCGCCGCAGACGGTGCTCGAGACCGGCTTCGGCGACTGCAAGGACAAGGCGACGCTGTTCGTGGCCGCGCTCCGCTCGATGGGGATCACGGCGTATCCGGTGCTGCTCAACTCCTCAGGGGGCGTCGAGCGCGGGATGCCGAGCGTGGAGCAGTTCGACCACGCCATCGCCGCGGTCGAGAAGCTGCCTGACGACAAGAGCGCCGGCGGTCCCTACGTCTTCACCGACCTGACGTCCGACGTCACGCCGTACGGCCTGCTGCCGTTCCCGGAGCAGGGCGAGTTCGCGCTCGTCGTCCACCCCGACGGCCGCGCCGAGGAGGCGACGATGCCGGCCGATGCCGTCGCGGCCAACCGCTCGGAGACGCGCGTCGTCGGCACGCTGTCGGACAAGGGGCTCTTCGACGGGCGCTACGAGGAGACGGCCGCCGGCGCGATGCAGTACGGCCTGCGCAACATGCTCTCGACGCCGCTCGACTCGACCAAGCGCGCGACGCTGCTGCGCGCGGTCGCGTCGCGCTGGTTCGAGGGCGCCGACGGCGACAGCCTCGTCGCGTTCGACGGCAAGGACCTGCGCGCGACGCCGCGCATCACGATGCGCATCCGTCACGGCCGCGCGACGTCGTCGTCGGGCGACACGCAGATCCTCACCAACCCGCTCGGCAGCCTGGCGAGCTTCGCGCGCATGGCCGACGAGCTCGAGGAGCGCGGCCCGCGCCGCTTCCCGATCGACGCGCTCAAGGTCGCCGGCGCGTCGGTGGGGATGACCGAGGTGCGCATGACGCTCCCCGCCGGGTGGCACGCGCGGCTCCCGAAGAACGTCAGCGCGACCGGGCCGTTCGGGACGTTCACGTCGGAGTACGCGCAGGAGGGCCGCGTCCTGCGCATCACGCGCCGCACCACCGGCAGCCGCGGCATCCTCCCGCCCGAGCGCGTGAGCGACCTGCTCGCCTACCTCCGCACGGTCGGCAGCGACGACGCGAGGTTCATCGTGATTGACACCAAATAGCTACCTGATTCCTGGTTCCTGCGTGCTATTGCCGGCCTCTCAGAGCGGCCAGCAACAGGGACGGGAACCAGGCATCAGGTACGCCACCCCCCCTCACCGCTACTCCGGCTTTCGCTCGAAGGCAGCCATCACGGCGTCGTACTCTCCGTGCTCGAGGCGCTCGCAGAGGCGGGCGAGGTGCACGGGCTCGGCGTGCTCGAGCCAGAGCTTCACGTGCGGCGGGTAGCCCGACTCGGCGAGCACGGAGAGGAAGCCGGTGCGCGAGATGACACCGCGCACGTGCCGGCCGACGATGGTGCAGAAGCGGTCCTGGTCGGTGACGATCGGGAGCAGCTCGAACGTCGCCGCCGCGCTCCCCGTACGCGCGAGGCACTCGATGACGCGCTGCGCGAGCCGCCGGCGCTGCCGCTCCTCGGCGGTCGGCTCCGCTGGTGCCGCCG
>DATMHT010000282.1:0-14978 GCA_035554795.1 Gemmatimonadaceae bacterium
GGTGAACACGGGCACGGGTGGCTGGAGCGCCTCGGCCGGTATGGCGACGACGGTGACGAGCAAGAACTGCTTCATCTTCGTCGGCATGGCGGGCCCGAACAGCGTCGCGGTCTCCGACGGCGAGCCCCGCTGCAACTAAGCGTGCCGGCCTGGCGCGCATGAAGGAGAGGGCGGCGGCGTCCGCCGCCGCCCTCTCGCGCTGCCGGCCCGCGCGATTCCCGCACCGAACCCCGAGGACACGCCCGTGTTGCATACGCGCAAGGGCTTCACGCTCATCGAGCTGCTCATCGTCGTCGTGATCATCGGCATTCTCGCCGCGATCGCGATCCCCAAGTACGGGGACACCAAGGCGAAGGCCTACGTGGCGACCATGAAGTCCGACCTTCGCAATCTGGCCACCGCCGAGGAGACGTACTTCTCCGAGAAGCACGGCTACTTCGAGGGCACCTCCTCGAACGACGGCAACGGCACGACGGTCTCTATCGGCGAAGGCTACGTTCCGTCGTCCGGTGTGACGGTCGTCGCGACGGTCAGCGGCGGCGGCTGGTATGCGACCGCCGTGTATCCCTCGGGCACGACGCGTAACTGCGCCCTCTACCTGGGCGTCACCCCGGCCGCTCCGGCGCTGTCGGAAGGGACGCCCGAGTGCTCCCCCTGATCGTGGGGTCGCGCGACGACGCGCGCTCCTCCTCCGGGACCACGACCGCACACGGGGCGGCCCTCGACCGAGGCGCCGCCCTCGTGCGTTGAGGGGCGGGCCGCGCCCGCCCGCGCGCCCGTCGTCGAGGTTGCTCGGGGCGCGCCTGCCGCGTCCTTGTTGCGCCACTCACCGGATCCGCCGACGCCGCCGCTCTCGCCGAGACGGCCCTGCGCGCGTCGCGGTCCCGCCGCCGGCACTCTCTCGCCCGTGCCTCGCACCACCGCCCCCTCGCTCCGCACCGAGCTCCTCGTCACCACCGCGATCCTCGCCGCCGCGGCGGTGCTCGTCGCGGCGGTCGGCGCCGTGCTCCTGCCGTCGCCACCCGACGGCGTGCGTGGCGCGCTCTACCTCGGCGCCCTGATCGCGGGCGACGTCGGCGTCTTCGTGGCGTACGGCGCGTACCAGTTGCGCCGCCTCGTCACGCGGCCGCTCGACGCCGCCGTCGCCGCCACCGAGGCGATCGCCGCCGGCGATCTCACGCGTCGTCTACCGGACGGCGCCACGAGCGAGTTCGCCTCGCTCTCGGCCAGCGTCAACCGCATGACCGACAACCTGCTCGAGGAGCAGGGCCAGCGGCTGCGCGCGGAGAAGCTGGCCACGGTCGGCCGCCTCGCCGCCGGCATCGCCCACGAGGTCGGCAACCCGCTCGGCGCGATCGACGGCTACGCGCACATTCTCCGCGCGCGCGCCGGGCGCCGCGACGGCGCGTCGGCGGAAGACCAGACCGTGCGCGACGCGCTCGACGGCATCGAGCGCGAGAGCGCCCGCATCGACCGCATCGTCCGCGGGCTGCTCGACTATGCGAGTCCGCGGCGCATCACGCCGGCGCGCATCGATGTCAACGACGTGCTCCGCGGCGCCCTCGGTCTGCTCGACGACCAGGGTCTGCTGCGCCGTCTGTCGATGGACGTCGCCCTCGGCGACGGCGCGCCGCTCGCCCTCGTCGGCCAGCGCCACGAGCTGGAGCAGGTGTTCGTCAACGTGCTGCTCAACGCCGTGGACGCGCTCGACGAGAGCGGCGGCCGGATCGCCGTGCGCACACGCCGCGTGTCCGCGCGCGAGCTGCTGGATCCCGACGCGCGCCGCGCCGCCGACGGCTTCGACGCCGTGCCCGCCGAGCGCCGGCGAAGCCCGCGCGTCCAGGCATGGATCGAGCGCGCCGGCCAGCTCAGCGACGACGCCGCGCGCCCGAAGCTGGCGCAGGTCGTCATCGCCGACTCCGGGTCCGGCGTGCCCGAGGCGGACGCCGAGCGCATCTTCGATCCCTTCTACACGACGAAGGCGCCGGGGCGGGGAACGGGGCTCGGCCTCGCGATCGTCGCCCGCGTCGTCGAGGGGCTGCGCGGAGCGGTGTGGGTGCAGCCCGCGCGCGAGGGCGGGGCAGCGTTCGTTCTCGTCTTCCCGCTCGCCGAGGTGACCGCCGGCGCCGTCGCCGTGCCCGCGTCGGCCGTCCCGCCGCTATCGCGCTCGCGGACGCCGCGGCACTCGCTGGCGCCGCGCGCATGACCGGCGCGCGACCGACGAGCGCGGCGGCCGCCGACGCGCGGCCCCGCTACTCCGCGCCCGCACCGTCGCGCCCCCGCGACGACGCGGCGGCGCTCCGCGTGCTCGTCGTGGACGACGAGCCGGGGCTCCGCCACACGCTCTCGCTCATCCTCGGCGACGAGGGACACGTCGTGCGCACCGCCGGCGACGGCGCGAGCGCGCTCTCCGCGCTCGACGACGATCCGGCCGTGGACCTCGTGCTGTGCGATCTCCGCATGCCGGGGATGGACGGCCTCGAGTTCCTCGCCCGCTTCCGCGAGCGCTACGGCGAGCGCGCCGAAGGGTGGGGCGCGGGCGGCATGGCGCCGCTCGTCGTCGCGATGAGCGCCTACGGCGACAACGACGCCGCGATCGACGCGATGCGCCGCGGCGCGTACGACTTCATCTCGAAGCCGTTCCGCGCCGACCAGATCGTGCTCGTGCTGCGCAAGGCCGTCGAGCGCGAGCGGCTGCGGCGCCGCGTCAGCGAGCTGCAGGACGAGCTGACGACGCTGCGCCACGAAGTGTCGGTCGGCGCCGCGCACGGCATCGTCGGGCGGAGCGCGGCCGTGCGCACGGTGCTGGAAGTGGCGCGCAAGGTCGCGCGATACCCGTCCACCGTGCTCGTCACCGGGGAGAGCGGGACGGGGAAGGAGCTCGTCGCGCGGCTGGTGCACGCCGAGAGCCCGCGCGCCGCGGCGCCGTTCGTCGCGATCAATTGCGCGGCGATCCCCGAAGCGCTGCTCGAGAGTGAGCTGTTCGGGCACACCAAGGGAGCCTTCACCGGCGCCAGCGCGGACCGGCGCGGCCTGTTCGAGGAGGCCGACGGCGGCACGCTCTTCCTCGACGAGATCGCCGAGCTGCCGGTGACTCTCCAGGTGAAGCTGCTGCGCGCGCTGCAGGAGGGCGAGGTACGTCGCGTGGGCGACAACGCGTCGCGCACGGTGGACGTGCGCGTCGTCGCGGCGACCGCGCGCGACCTCGACGCGGAGGTGGCCGCGGGCCGCTTCCGCGCCGACCTGTTCTACCGGGTGAACGTCGTCCGGCTGCACCTGCCGCCGCTGCGCGAGCGGAGCGAGGACGTCCCCGAGCTGGTGCGGCACTTTGCCGACAGCTGCGCGCGCCGCTTCGGGCTCGAGCCGCGCGCCGTATCCGCCGCCGCGATGCGCCTGCTCGTCGAGTACGGCTGGCCGGGCAACGTCCGCGAGCTGGAGAACGCGATCGAGCGTGCGGTCGTGCTGGCCGAGGGTGGCGACGTGTCGCCCGACCACCTGCCGCCGGCGATCGCGCGGCGCGCCCCCACCGACGGGACGGGGCCGGGCGCGGCGCCGCCGTCGGCGACGAGCGACCTCTCGATCAAGCGACAGGGCGAGGCGCTCGAGCGGACGTTGATCGCGCAGGCGCTCGAGCGCACGGGCGGCAACCGCACGCGGGCCGCGCAGCTGCTCGAGCTCTCGCCGCGCGCGCTGCTGTACAAGATCCGCGACTACGCGCTCGACAGGTGAGCGTCGGGTAACGGGTAGCGGGTAAGGGGAGCGCGGAGCCGACTCGTTACCCGTTACTCCTTACCCGTTGCGCGACGCTCGTGACTCGGTCGCCCGCGCCGGCGTCATGTTCGCGACGGGCCGCGCCGGGTGCGCAAAGAGTATCGGACTCCGTACTCTTTGCGGGCCCGCTCGCCGCGGCGCCAACGCCAACTGCCTGCGCGACAACGACTTCGTCGCTGGTACGGCTCCCGCTCTACGGGGGCGCATCTCATCGCTCCACCGGAGCTCCGCTATGCAGACGAAACGATCCGGCTTCACGCTCACTGAAGTGATGATCGTGATCGCGATCATCGGGCTTATCCTCGCGACGTTGACGCCCAAGGTCCGGACGATCCGCGAGGGGAGCAATCTCCGCGCGGCCAAGGACGCGGTCGCGACGGCGCTCGGCACCGCCCGCGCGGCCGCGATCCAGAAGGGCAACACGGCGACCTTCCACCTCGGTACCGACAACAGCGTGATGGTGGACGCGCTCTCCAATGGCGCGACCATCCCGATCATGCCGAAGCGCTCCCTCGGCGACCTGTACGGGGTCTCCATCTCTCCGCGCACGTCTGCGGGCCTCGCTTCCCCCGGCGACACCGTCATCAAGTTCGACCTGCGTGGCTTCGGTTCGACTCCGTCGACCGGCAGGGTGATGTACCTGATCACGCTCGGGACGAGGTCGGATACCATCTGCGTGACGACGTACGGACTCATTCTCAAGCGCGGGTGCGCCACGTGACCAATCGCCCCATGCCTCCGATCAACGCGTCCGCGGGGGCCGATGCTTCCGCGGCGCGCGACCGCGCCGGCTTCACCGTCATCGAGGTGATCGTCGCGATCCTCGTCCTCACCATCGGCGTGCTCGCGCTGGCCGGTACGGCCGCGGTGGTCACGAAGCAGATGGCGACCGGTAACCGCCAGACGGTTGCCTCGACGATCGCCCAGGCGCGCTTCGACTCGCTGGCGAGCGTGGGCTGCACGCAGCTCGCCGCGGCGGGGGCGACGAACACCGGCGTCGTCGCGTACCGGAATGGTCAGGTCTCCGAAACCTGGACCGTGACGGACGGCAATGACGTCAAGAACATCACCGACAAGGTGTACGTCTACGGACTCCGCGACACGCTCGTGTACACCTCGCTCATCCCATGCCGAGACAACTGATGCCCAGCCAACGCCGCCGCCGGCGCAACCTGCGCCGCAATCTGCGCCGCAGCATGCGCCGTCGCACCGCGCGCCGCCGCGCCGGCTTCACGCTCGTCGAGCTGCTCGTCGCGCTGGCGCTGTTCGGCATCGTCGCCGGCGCGATCATCAACCTCGTCGCGCGGCAGCAGCGCTTCTACCGCGGCGCGACCGAGATGATCGACACCCGCACCCAGCTCCGGCAGGCGGCGAGCGTGCTGCCCACCGACATCCGCGGGTTGTCGTCCATCTCGGGCGACATCAGCCTCATGACCGATACGGCGGTCCAGTTCATCGGCATCTTCGGCAGCGCGATCATCTGCGGGCGGCCCGCCGGCGGCAGTCCGATCGTCTACATCACGCCGCCGGACCTGGCGCGCCACACGCTCACCTCGTGGTACCGCCCACCGAACAAGCTCGGTGACATCGCCTTCCTCTTCGATGAGAAGGTGGACACGTCCGCCGTGGACGACGACTGGACGGCAAACCAGATCGCCCAGGCGCCGGCGCCGCTGGCCGGCGCGTGCGCGGGCTCCCCGCTCTTCGACGCGACCCTGGACGCCGGCAAGACGGGCTGGGCGATGACCCTCGGCAACGGCGTGCCGACCACCGTCAAGGACGGTGCGGCCGTGCGCTTCGGTCGCATCGTGCGCTATAGCGTCTACAAGTCGCTCAGCGACAACAAGTGGTACCTCGGGTACCGGAACTGCGGCTCGACGGCGTGCAACGTGGCCGTCGAGCCGATCGCCGGACCGTATCGCGACTGGACGAGCGGCGGCAATACGAACGGCCTGGGCTTCACCTACTACGACTCCACCGGCGCCAGAATCAGCCCGAGCAACAACGCCTCCGACATGGCGCGCATCGCGCGGATCGACGTGAACATGCGCGGGGCGGGCACCGAGGTGAAGAACGCGGCCAGCTACAACGCCAAGGCGGGCAACACCGTCTTCACGGACTCGCTGACCCTGCGAATCGCCATCCGCAACCGGAATTGACCGTGTCGTTCCTTTCCACTTCCAGGAGAGCCGCCATGCAGCAGCGCTCTGAAGCCGATACGGGTCGCGCCGTCGGCGCGGCGAGCCTCGGCGCGCGTCCGCGCGACGGGTTCGCCCTCGCCGCCGCGATCTTCGCCATTGTCGTCGTCGGCGCCCTCATCGCCGGCGCATACTTCGCCTCGTTCCAGGAGTCCCGCGTCGGCCGCAACATGCTCATCGAGCAGCGGTCGTTCAGCCTCGCCGAGTACGGGCTGAACTACGACGTCAGCAACTGGGACAAGACACGCAACATGCTCCCGCCGCGCGGCATGGCGGTCGGTGGCATCGACTCGAACAAGCGCGTCATCCGCGACGGCGATACCGCCTACGTGCGCGTGACGCGGCTCAACGACAACAGCTTCTGGGTCGTGTCCACCGGCAGCGCGAACGTCGGCTCCGACCAGCTCCAGTCCGTGCGCCGCACGAACATGCTCGTCCGCATCGCCTACCCGTCGATGAAAGTGAAGGGTGCCGTAACCTCGAACGGCACCGTCAGCGTGTCCGGCAGCTCGTCGATCACCGGCTTCGACAAGGATCCAGCGGGCTGGCAGAACGACTGCGGCTCGGTGCCGGACGCCGGCACCCTTGCCGGCGTCGTCGTCGCCAGCAAGACCTCGTTCAACGGCGACACGACCGTGACCAACACTGGCGACAACTCCAGCGGCGTCACCGGATCGCCGCGCGTGCTGGTGGACAACGCGACGGTGACGGACTCGAACACCTACGTCCGCTACGGCAGCGAGACCTGGAACAGCCTTGCGGCGAACGCCGACATCCGCATCACGAACTACTTCCCGCACCCGCTGCCGCAGCTGACCGCCGACGGGAGCAAGTGCGACATGACGAAGCCGGACAACTGGGGCGAGCCGTGGCACGACTCGACGTCGAGTCCGCAGACCGTGCCGAAGTGCGTCAGCTACTTTCCGATCGTCTACTCGGACAGCTCGCTCCACGTCGCCGCCAACTCGCGCGGGCAGGGGATCCTGTTGGTGAACGGCGACCTCATTCTTCAGGGCAACTTCGACTGGGATGGGCTCGTGATCACGCGCGACGACCTCCTCGCCGGCGCGGGCACGGTGAACGTCAACGGCGCGCTGCTGGTGCGGAACGCGAACCTGAACAAGTGCCAGCCCGGCGACAAGCTGTGCAACGGCGTGGACCTCACCGGCGACTTCAACCTGAAGTACTCGAAGTGCGCGATCGAGAACGCGCTCCGCGCGTCGGCGCAGCTCGTTCCGGTGAAGAAGCGGGCTTGGGCGCAGCTGTTCTAGCCTCGCGCCACGGCGCCTAACGCCAAGGGGCACAAGAGTTCCAGGAAGACGCGAAGGGCGCGCCGGCGAGATGCCGGCGCGCCCTTCGTGCATGCACGCACCACGCGAGCGGGCGCGTCGCGGCGCCGCGCATCACGCCTACCGCGAGCCGCTCCCGTGACGCGCGGCGCAACGGTGCGTCATGCGCGTGTTCGGTGCGCAAAACGGTGGCCCTCGGCTGTTACCTTTTTGCGCCCGCGGTCGTGTTGTGGGTTGAAACGACCGGACTCGCGAACAGAATGACCGACCGCCGCGCCGCGCCCCGCGCGGAGCGCGCGGATCGGCTCGCACCACGTCGCACCAGCTCCCGCACGCGGGCGTGGGCGGCACCACCGGCAACAGCCCGGTGGCCGCCGTGCCCCGGCTCCCCGCTCCCCACTTTCGTCACAGGCGCGGCACCCATGGCGCTCTTCGGCCGCAAGAAGACCAGTATCGGACTCGACATCGGCTCCGGCCTCATCAAGGTCGCGGTCGTCGAGCATGGCAAGGGCGAGCCGCAGCTCGCGAAGGTCAGCATCACGCCGATCCTCGCCGACGCCATCGTCGAAGGCGAGATCATGGACCCGGGCATCGTCGCGGACGCGGTCCGCAGCGCCCTGCAGGCGGCCGGCGTGAAGTCGAAGGACGTCGTCACCGCCGTCGGCGGCCGCGATGTCATCATCAAGAAGATCCAGATCGAGCGCGTGAAGGAGCAGCAGGCGCGCGAGCTGATGCGGTGGGAAGCCGAGCAGCACGTGCCGTTCGACATGGAGTCGGTGCAGCTCGACTTCCAGATCCTCGACCCCGACGCCGACGGCCTCGAGATGAGCGTGCTCCTCGTCGCCGCCAAGCGCGAGCTGATCGAGGCGAAGCTGCGCCTCCTCGTCGACGCCGGCCTCAACCCCGGCGTCGTGGACGTGGACGCCTTCGCCCTGCACAACGCCTTCGAGGTCAACCACCCCGACGCGATGCACGGCGTCGTCGCCCTGATCAACATCGGGCACGAGGTCACGAACATCAACATCCTCGAGGACGGCGTGCCGATCCTCACGCGCGACCTGACCGTCGGCACGCGCCGCTTTCGCGAGGATCTGCAGCGCGAGCGCGGGCTGTCGTCCGACGAGGCCGACGCGCTGATCCAGGGCTACGACCGGTCGCCGCACCTCGACGCGGTCATCGAAGGACGCGGCGAGGAGATCGCGATCGGCATCGAGCGCGCGGCGGCCTTCCTCGCGTCGTCCACGCGCTCGGCCACCCAGATGCGCGCCGTCTATACCTGCGGCGGCGGTGCCCGCATCCCCGGGCTCACCGCGGCGCTCGCCAACCGCCTGCGGCTGAAGGTGCAGCAGGCGAACCCGCTGGCCAACATCACCGTGCGTGACGGCGCGCTCGGCGAGCTCGTCACTGACGAGGTCGCGCCGCTGCTCATGCTTCCCATCGGGCTGGCGCTGCGCCAGGTCGCCTGATCCTCCCGCCACCCACGATCGAGCCATGATCGAAATCAACCTCCTCCCGGGTTCCGGGAAAAAGGCGCGGGGCGGCCGCGGCGGCGGCAGCAGCGCGGGCGCGAGCCTGGGCGCCGTCTTCGCCGGCATCGCCGCGAAGATCAAGGACCCGTACCTCATCGGCGCCGTCGCCACCGCCTCGCTCGCCGTGGCCGCCGTCGCCGGTCTCTGGTTCACGCAGGCGGCGCAGGCGCGCGACCTCACCGAGCGCGAGCAGCACGCCGTGCAGGACTCGACGCGCTACGCCGCGGTGCTCGGCGACCGCAAGAAGGCCGAGGGGCAGCGCGACTCGGTCGTGCGCCAGCTCAACGTCATCAAGTCCATCGACAACAACCGGTTCGTCTGGGCGCACGTGATGGACGAGATCGGGAAGACGCTCCCCGCGTACACCTGGCTGACGTCGATCGTGCAGACGAGCGCGCCGCCGACCGCGCAGGCGGCCGACGCCGCCAAGCCTGGCGACAAGACGGCGGCGAAGCCGGAGACCCCAGGCGCCAGGGACAAGGGCGCCGCCGCCGCCGCCGAGCCCGAGGCGCCGGTGATGAAGTTCCACATGGTCGGCAATACGGTGGACATCCAGGCGCTGACGCGCTTCATGAAGGACCTCGAGGCGTCGCCGTTCGTGCAGAACGTTCAGCTCGTGAAGACGAGCATCGTGCAGCAGGACGGCAAGGAGGTCACCGAGTTCCAGCTCGACGCCGAGTACCAGACCCCCGAGCCGGGCGTGATCCGCACCGTGCCGGTCTCCCTGTCGGTGAGGTAACGGACAATGGGCCTCCTGCCTACCAACCAGCGCGACCAGGGGATGATCGCCGTCGGCGTCATCTCGCTGATGCTCGCCGCCGCGTTCTACAGCTACGTCTACTCGCCGAAGAGCGAGGAGCTCTCGAAGATCGAGGAGCGTGTCACCGCCCTCGAGACGGCGAACGACAAGGCCAAGGTCGAGGTGGCGCGCGGCCGCGACTCCAAGGAGCTGCGCGCGCAGGCCGAGATGTACAAGCAGAATCTGGAGCTGATGCGCCAGCTCGTCCCCACGGGGAACGAGGTGCCGGCACTGCTCGAGCAGGTGTCCACGGCCGCGCGCCGCGTCGGTCTCGACATCGGCGCCGTCGAGCCGGAGCCGGTGATCCCGGGCGACGAGTTCGACACCTACCGCTACAAGATCTCGATCGTCGGCGGCTACAACGACGTCGGCGAGTTCCTCACCAACGTCGGCTCGCTGACGCGCATCGTCGCGCCGGTGAACCTGAAGCTGACGCCGTCCACCAACGCCGAAGCGATCCGCACGAAGACGCGCGGCGGCCAGTCGGTGCTGCAGTCGGACTTCGAGATGCAGACCTACGTGGCGAAGACCGGCGCGCCCGAGCCGACGCGCGCCCGCGCGGGAGCCAAGTCATGACCGCCGTCCTCTCCGATATGCCGATCACGAGCCGGGCGCGCCGCGCCCTGGTCCTCGCCGCGCTCGTCGCCGTTCCGGCAGCCGCCGCCGGCGCGCAGGGCTCGGTGCCCGGCGCGATCGCGAGGCGCGCCGCGCAGAACGCGGTCGCCGCGACCAACGCCCATACCGAGGCGATGACCTCGCCGGCCGCCGTCGCCGCGGCGTCCGCGCCGGCGAAGACGCCGGCCCCGACGAAGACCGTCGCCGCGAAGCCGCACGCGACGAAGCCGGGCGCCGCCGCCACGACGACGCCCGTGAAGGGCGCCACCGCGACGCCGGCCGCCACGGCCGCCGGCGCCAACGCCGCCGCTCCGGCCTACGCCGCGCGCTCCAAGGCCGGCACTCCTCCGGGCGGCGGCACGACGACCGTGTCGGTGACCGAGCGCAACGCGGAGGGGACGTTGACCTTCCAGCGCGAGACGTTCGAGTACTCCGGCCGCGGCCGCCGCGACCCGTTCGTGTCGCTCATCAAGAGCGGCGAGCTCCGTCCGCTGTTCTCGGACCTCAAGCTCGTCACCGTGCTCTACGACCCGACGGGCCGGAACTCGGTGGCGATCATGCACGACGTGTCCACGAAGGATCAGTACCGGGTGAAGGTCGGGCAGACGCTGGGCCGCATGCGCGTCTCGCAGATCCAGCCCAAGCAGGTGGTGTTCGCGATCGAAGAGTTCGGCTACGGCCGCCAGGCAGTGCTGGCGCTGAATGATTCCACAAAAGCGAGGAAGCAATAATGCGAGTCTGGACGCTGGTCGCCGGGACGGCGGTCGCGCTGAGCGCTGCGGCGGCCCCTGCCGCCGCGGTCGGCGCCCCGCGCACGGGCGATGCGCCGGCGGGTGAAGTCACGCCGCGCGGTGGTGCGGTCACTGGGCTGAGCGTCGTTCCGGCCACCGGACGCGCCGAGGTCGTGATCGCCGTGGACAGCGCGGTGGACGTGCAGGACTTCACTCTCAGCTCGCCGAGCCGCATCGTGCTCGACCTGTCGGGCGCGCGGCTCGACATGCCGCCCCGCTTCTACGACAAGGTGTCGCGCGGCGGCGTGAAGAACGTGCGCTTCGCGCAGTACAAGTCGGACGTCGTGCGCGTCGTCATCGAGCTCGACGCCGCCCGCAAGTACCAGATCAGCCGCTCGGCCAACGCGCTGCGCGTCTCCCTCGAGAGCGGCGGCGGCAACTTCGCCGCCTGGCACTCGGGCCCGCCCACGGCGCTGGCCGCGAACGAGGTCGCCGTCGCCACGCCGTCCACGCCCGCGCTGCGCGGCGGCACCGCCGTCGCCACCGAGGAGGTGCCGACGACCGTGCGGGTGGACGCGTCGAAGGCGTCGCGCAACCAGAGCGCGCCGCTCGTCCAGCAGCAGCGCCAGTCCACGCAGCCGCGCATCACCGTCACCTACCAGGACGCCGACATCCGCGACGTCCTCGCCGCCTTCGCCGCGTTCTCCGGCCGCACCATCGTCGTCGGCCGCGACGTGTCGGGGACGGTCACGGCGGAGATCCGCGACCAGCCATGGGACGTCGCCCTGCAGGCGCTCCTCCAGGCGCAGGGGCTCGCGGCGTCGGAGGATCAGTACAACATCATCACCGTCGACAGCTACGCGAACATCGCGTCCAAGCAGTCGAGCGAGCCGCTCGTCACGCAGCTCGTGGCGGTGAACTACGCCAACGCGAACTCGCTGATCCCGACGATCACGTCGCTCCTCTCGCGCGATTGCGGGGCGACCGGCGGGGCGCCGGGTGTGGTGGTGGGCCGTGCCTGCGCCGTCCGCGGCTCGGTGACGGCCGACACGGCGACGAACACGCTGCTCATCACCGAGGTGCCGTCGCGCATCAATGACGTGATCAGCTACGTGCGCGACCTCGACATCCGCACGCCGCAGGTGGCGATCAAGGCGAAGATCATCTTCGTCAGCCGCACGAACATCGAGCAGCTCGGCATCAGCTACGACTTCGGCAGCGCGACGCAGTTCGCGAACAGGCTCGTCCAGCGGCAGGACCCGAACAAGTCCGCCGGGACGATGTACGACCCGAACGTCCAGATCATCGACCTGGGCGGGAACACCCTGTCGGGCGTCGCCAACGCCGGCCGCGCGCTCCAGAGCACGGCGGCGCTGAACCTGATCTACTCGACGATGATCGGGAAGTTCTCGCTCACGAGCTTCATCGACGCGCTCCAGCAGGTCCGCCTCGCCGACACGCAGGCGGAGCCGAACATCGTCACCCTCGACAACCGCCGCGCCGAGATCCTCGTCGGTGAGGAGACGCCGATCCGCGTCGTGGACGTCGGGCAGGGCGGTGGCACGCCGGCGAAGGCGACGACGCAGTTCAAGGAGAGCGGCATCATCCTGAGCGTGACGCCGCACATCACGAACAACCGCCAGATCCAGATGCAGCTCCACGCCGAGCAGTCGCAGCTCCAGGCGGCGTCGGCGGACCTCGGCTTCACCTTCCTGAAGCGCCGCGCCGACAGCCAGCTCCTCGTCAACGACGGCGAGACGGCGGCGATCGGCGGTCTGACGATCACTCAGGTGACGACGAGCAAGTCGGGCATCCCCTTCCTGGTGGACCTGCCGCTCATCGGCCGCCTGTTCGGCGAGACGACGACGAACGAGCAGAAGCAGGACCTGCTCATCCTCATCACGCCGCACATCATCGACGAGGGCGAGGCGGTTCGCTCCCGGTAGCATGCCGCGGTAGCGTATCGCGACACCGAACGTGGGACGCGGGGCGGGGCGAGTTGTCAGACGCCGCCGCCCCGCATACCATCCCTGTGCGCCCCGCGCGCACGGCGGCTTCCGCAGCATGAGCCCGGCCGACAGGCCGGGCTTCTGCGTTCCGGACCGCGCGGCACGCGGCGCCGCGCCACCCTCTGCGCTCTTCCCGTCTCATGCACATCCGCTTCACCACCGCCGGCGAGTCGCACGGACCGGCGCTCCTGAGCACCGTCGAGGGCATCCCCGCCGGCCTGCCGCTGCTGGCGAGCGACGTGAACGCGGAGCTCGCCCGGCGGCAGCAGGGCTACGGACGGGGACGCCGGATGCAGATCGAGCGCGACACCGTCGAGCTGTTGTCCGGCGTGCGCGCCGGCGAGACGCTCGGATCGCCGATCGCGATGCTGATCCGCAACCGCGACTGGGAGAACTGGCGCGACGTCATGGATCCCGCGCCGCGTGACGGAGAGTCGGCCGCTGGCACCGACTCCGGCGCGCGCACCCTGCGCCGCCGCGCGGTCACCCGGCCGCGTCCCGGACACGCCGACCTGAGCGGCCTCCTCAAGTACGACCGCGACGACGCCCGCGACATCCTCGAGCGCGCCTCGGCGCGAGAAACGACGGCGCGCGTCGCGGCGGCGGCGGTCTGCCGTCGCCTGCTCGCGGAGCTCGGCGTTCGCATCGGGAGCCACCTCGTGCACCTCGGCGGCGTGGATGCCGAGCGGCCGGCGACGCTCCCCGAGGAGCTCAACGCGGCCGCCGACGCCTCGCCCCTTCGCACGCTCGACGCGGCCGCCGAAGCGCGCATGATCGAGCGCATCGACGTCGCGAAGCGCGCCGGCAACACGCTCGGCGGGATCTGCGAGATCGTCGCGACGGGGCTGCCGGTGGGACTCGGCTCGCACGTCTCCTGGGACCGCAAGCTCGACGGGCGCATCGGCGCCGCGATCATGTCCATCCCGGCGGTCAAGGGCGTCGAGATCGGCATGGGCTTCGAGGCCGCGCGGCGCAGCGGCGCCGAGGTGCACGACGAGATCGAGCCCGCGCCCGGCCGGACGGCGGCAGGCAACGTCCGCCGCCGCACCAACAACGCCGGCGGTCTGGAGGGCGGCATCACTACGGGCGAGCCGCTCGTCGTCCGCGTTGCGATGAAGCCGATCAGCACCCTCATGCGACCGCTCGAGACGGTGGACGTCGCGACCGGTGCACCGGCGGCGGCCGTCGCCGAGCGAAGCGACGTGACCGCGGTACCGGCGATGGGGGTGATCGCCGAGGCGATGGTGGCGATCGTGCTCGCCGACGCCTTCCTCGAGAAGTTCGGCGGCGACTCGCTGGCCGAGCTGCGCCGCAACCGCGACGCCTACCTCGCGCACGTCGCCGAGCGAATCGGGTGATCCCGTGAGCGCGCCCGTGGTCGCTCACCTGGTGCTCGTCGGGTTGCCCGGGGCGGGGAAGAGCACGGTCGGGCATCGGGCCGCGGCCGTCCTCGGCTGGCCGTTCGTGGACCTCGACGAGGAGATCGAGCGGCGGGAGGGGAGATCGGTGGCGGAGCTGTTCGCCGAGCGCGGCGAGGGGTACTTCCGCGAGCGCGAGCTGGCCGCGACGGCCGAGCTGCGTGCCGCGGGCACCTCCTCGGTCGTCGCTCCGGGCGGGGGTTGGGTCACGGTCCCGGGCGCGGTGGCACTTTTGCGACCGCCGGGACGTATCATCCATCTCGCCGTCTCACCGGAGCGAGCGCTGGCGCGTCTCGGCGGCTCGCGTCAGAGTCGGCCGCTGCTGCGGCGGCCGGATCCGCTCGCCGCGCTGGAGTCGCTGCTCAGCGCGCGGCAGCAGGCGTACGAAGCCTGCTCGGACCATGTCGTGCGCACTGATCTGCTGACGGTACAACAGGTTACGGACGCGGTCGTCGAGCTTGCCTCGACGTTTCGGGAGGCCTAGGTTGCAACATGAATGAGCGCCTGAGCGATGTGCTCGCGCTCCTGCGAGAGCGATTCGCCCCGGGGACGGACGCCGCCGAAGTCGAGGCGTTCCTGTCGTCCCAGGGGTACGACGGGCGACAGATCGGTGAGATTC
>DATMHT010000283.1:0-17898 GCA_035554795.1 Gemmatimonadaceae bacterium
GCGTACACGTCCTTGTACAGATCCTCGGGCGGCGGCTCGGGGCTCGCGTCGGCGAAGTCCCACGCGTCCTGGACGACGGCCTTGATCTCCTCGTCCATCTTCGCGACCTCGTCGTCCGTGATCTCGCCGGCGTCCTGCATCGCCGTGCGGAGGAGGGTGATCGGGTCGCGCTTGAGGTACTCCTCGAGCTCCGCCTTCGTGCGGTAGGTGCCGCTGACGGCGTCGGACATCGAGTGTCCCATGAAGCGATAGGTGCGGACCTCGACGAGCGTCGGCACCTTGTCGCGCCGCGCGCGGTCCACCGCCTCGCTCATCCCCTTCCGCACCGCCAGCACGTCCTGGCCGTCGAGCACCATCCGTGGCATGTCGTAGGCGCACGCCCGCTCGGCGATGTCGTTGATCGCCGACGCGCGCTCGAGCGCCGTGCCCATGCCGTAGCGGTTGTTCTCGATGACGTAGATGACGGGCAGCTTCCAGAGCGCGGCCATGTTCAGCGCCTCATGGAAGGCGCCGTTGTTCACCGCCGCCTCGCCCATGAAGCAGATGATGACCTGGTCTCCGCCGCGGTACTTGATGGCGAAGCCGACGCCGGTCGCGATCGGGATGTGCCCGCCGACGATGCCGTGGCCGCCGAGGAAGTTGACCTTGGCGTCGAAAAGGTGCATCGAGCCGCCCTTGCCGCCGGCGCAGCCGTCCACGCGCCCGAACAGCTCCGCCATCACCGACCGCGGCGTCATCCCGCGCGCGAGCGCCTGGCCGTGGTCGCGGTACGTGGTGATGACGTAGTCGTCGGGGCGCAGCACCGAGATCGCGCCGGTGCCGCACGCCTCCTGCCCGATGTACAGGTGGCAGAAGCCGCCGATCTTGCCGAGCGCGTACGCCTCCGCCGTGCGCTCCTCGAAGCGCCGCTGCAGCAGCATCGAGTGCAGCAGCTCGCGCCGCAGCGGTGCGTCGGCGACGGCGTCGTCGAACGGCGACGGCGCGACGGCGGTGCCGCCGTTGCCGCCGGTGCCGTTGGTGCTATTGCTGTTCTGGTCGGACTTCTTCTTCGCCATGAGAAAATCGGGTATCGGGGCTCGGGGCTCGGGAATCGCTCGCCCCGGGACGACTCTAGCACGTGGGGCCGACTGCGAGGCTCGCGAATCCCGAGCCCCGAGCCCCGCCGCTCTCACACTCCCGCGGCCTGCACTTGCTCCCACGCGTGGTAGCTCGAGCGCACGAGCGGGCCGCTCTCGACGTGACGGAAGCCCATCGCCATGCCGACCTCGTAGAGGTGGCGGAACTCCTCGGGCGTCACGTAGCGGTCGAGCGCGATGTGGCCGTCGGACGGGCGCAGGTACTGGCCGAGCGTGAGGATGTCCACGTCCACCGCGCGCAGGTCGCGCATCGTCGCCTCGACCTCGGGGATCGTCTCGCCCATGCCGAGGATGATGCCCGTCTTGGTCGGGATGTGTGGCGCCACCTGCTTGGCGTAGGTGAAGATCCGCATCACCCGCTCGTAGCGCCCGCCGGGCCGGCACTTCTTGTACAGGCGCGGCACCGTCTCGGTGTTGTGGTTGTAGATGTCGGGGCTCGCCTCGAGCACGGTGCGGATCGAGTCCTCCTTCCCCTGGAAGTCGGGGACGAGCACCTCGACCGACGCCTCGGGGAGGCGCGACTTGATCTGCCGGATCGTCTCGGCGAACGCCCACGCCCCGTAGTCGGGGAGGTCGTCGCGGTCCACCGACGTGAGCACGACGTGGCGCAGCCGCATCTCGGCGCAGGCTTCGGCGACGCGCTCGGGCTCGGCGGGGTCGAACTTCGGCGGCCGGCCGTGGGCGACGGCGCAGTAGGCGCAGTTCCGCGTGCAGACGTCGCCGAGGATCATGAACGTGGCCGTGCCGTGCTCCCAGCACTCGCCGACGTTCGGGCAGTGGGCCTCCTCACACACCGTGTGCAGGTCGAGCTCCCGCATCAGCTGCTTGAGGCGGAGATAGTTCGGCCCGCCGGGCGCGCGCACCTTGAGCCACGACGGCTTGCGCGCCGGCAGCGGCTCGGCGCGGTGGCGCCCCATGATGTGATAGAGTGTCTCGGCCATGACGGCGGATGTCGGAGTCCGGGGCGCTGCGTCGGGCGCGCGCCGCTCCCCGGATAATGTATGCATGCCGGCGGGGCAGGGGTACTACGAGGAGGGACGCGGGACGCGGGACGGGGGACGACGCAGTTGCTCTCATCGCGCGTCCCCGTCCCCGTCCCCGTCCCCGTCCCGTGGCCCGTGTCCCGTTTCCCTCGCTCTACCCGAACCGCTCGACACGAAACGGCGCCAGCTCCATCCGCGGCGCCTCGCCGGCGGCGAGGTCGGCGACGCAGTCGCCGGTGAGCGGCGCGAGGAGGATGCCGTTGCGCGAGTGGCCGCAGGCGTAGATCAGCGACGGCCGCTCGGGATCGCGGCCGAGGATCGGGAGGCCGTCGGGCGTGACGGGACGCAGGCCGGCCCAGGCGTTGAGCATCGGCGCGTTCGCGAGCGCCGGGGCGATGCTGGCGCCGATGCGCCGCACGTCGGCCACGCCCTCCTCGGTGAACGCCGCGTCGAAGCCGACGCGCTCCATCGTCGAGCCGAGGAGGGTGCGCCCGTCGTGCCGCGGCACGACGTAGCCGCGGCCACCGTACACGACGTGGTGCACCGCCTTCGACGCGACCGACATCATCTGGCCGCGCACGGGCTCGACCGGCAGCGCGCGCGGCAGCCCCTCCACCAGATTCGCCCAGGCGCCGGTGGCGAGCACGAGCTGCGCCGCGCCGAGCCGGCGCTCGTCGCGCGTGACCGCCTCGACGCCGCCGTCGGCGCCTAACGAGACCGACAGCACCGCGTCGCCGACGACGGTGACGCGCGCATGGCCGCCTACGGCGTGCTTCAGGGCGCGCATCAGCACGAGGTTGTTGACGGCGCCGTCGTCGGGGTGAAAGAGCGCGCCGACGACCGCCGGCGACAGCGCCGGCTCGAGCGCCGCGACGTCGGCGGCCGTCATCCAGCGCGAGCGGCCACCGGCCCTTGCCCGCAGGCGCTCGCCGTCGCCCTCTTCCAGGGCGAGCTGGAGGATGCCGAGCCGGTTCAGCGGCACGTCCACTCCCGTCCGCTCCCGCAGCGACGCCACGTAGTCGGGGTAGCGGTCGCGGGCGGCGACGGCGAACGCGTCGGCGGCGGCGGGCGCGGCCGGGCCCGCGTGCTCGACCGACGGCGCGAGCATCCCGGCGCCGGCCGGCGACGCCTCGCCGCGGCGGGTGTCGTTGACGAGCAGCACGCGCAGGCCGCGGTCGGCAATGGCGAGCGCCGACGCCAGCCCGACGAGCCCCGCCCCGACGACGAGCACGTCGGCGGTGGCGCGGGCCGGCACCGAAGGCGGCCGGCCGCCGGCGGCGCTCACGCGCTCCTCCAGCGACGCCCCCGCGTCGGTGGCGGGAGCGGGGCGGGGCTCGGCGGCACGGCGACCACGGGATGACGGATCATGGGCGCAATCTCGCCGGACGATGCGGGCCGGACCAGGGCCGCGGCGGCCGGCGCGATCGGCCTTCCATCGGAGATGCAACCTTCGCCGGGCTCCCGGTGTCGAAGAACGTGCGAGGGGGAGGGGCGGGCGCGGCGGAGGATCGCCTGAAACTCTACGGACGGCAGCGGCGTACGATGGCCAGACCCCGTCCGGGAGACCGCGCAAATGCTTCGCACCATCTTCACGATCGGCCTCTTCGCCGTCCTCGGCGTCGTGGCGCTCAACTTCCTCTTCGGCATCTTCGGCTTCGTCGTCGGGCTCGCGATCTGGCTCTTCTTCATCGCGCTCAAGATCGCCCTGATCGGCCTCGTCGTGTACTTCGTCATTCGCATCGTCAGCCCTGACACCGCGCGCCGCATGCGCGAGCGCTGGTCGGGGAGCAGCCTCTGAGACGGCTCGCCATGCAGGACCACCCGCCGCCCGGTCTAGGGCACCGCCGGCGGGGGCAAGACGGTCGCCGAATCCGGATGTGCCGGCGGCCGGGAGTTCGAACACGGGAGTAGGGGTCTGCCGGCCTCGCTCCCGTGTTCGCGTTAAGGCCGGTAAGCGGTCGGCGGTAAGCGGGACGTGGTAAGCGCGAACGTACGAGGGGCCGGCATCTCACGCGGATGCCGGCCCCTTCGCGATCTCCAGCTCGCGCTTGCCGCCTACCGCCTGCCGCTTACCGGCCCTCCAGCTTCCCCACCACCGCCCACGCCAGCAGCGGCACCATGATCTCGTGGTGGCCGGTGATCTCGTAGCCCTTGCCGCCCTCGAGCGTCGGGCGCTGGACGACGTTCATGCGCGGCCGGTAGTGGCGCTGCATGTCGAGGTCGCAGGTGACGAAGCCGCGGGGACGACCCGCGTGCAGGTTGCGCGCGATCGTGAGCGCCTTGAGGAACACCTCGGGCATGATCACCGCGCTGCCGAGGTTGAGCACGACGCCGCCGTCGTCGAGCCCGGGCAGGGAGCCGGCGAGGCGGCGGAAGTCGCGGTGGCTCGTCTCGCCGATGGCCGCGCCGCTCGCGGCCGGGTGCTGATGGATGATCTCGGCGCCGAGCGCGGCGTGTACCGTCGCCGGCACGCCGAGGCGCCAGGCGTTGAGGAGCACCGAGAGCTCCGGGTGCGCCAGCGGCTCCGCGCGATCGAGCGCGTCGAGCGCGAGCGCGACCGACTCGCCCATGCCGGCGCCGCGCTCCATGCCGGCGACGAACGCCTCGTTCAGCCCACGCCCGGTCTCCTCGGCCATGCCGAAGGTGCCGTCCTTGAGGCCCGCGGCCACGTCCTCCGACGTCGCGCCGAAGCGCGCGATCTCGTAGTCGTGGATCGCCGCCGAGCCGTTCATGCCGACGTGCGTGATGACGCCGCGGCGCATGAGGTCCACGAGCAGCGGCGCGAGGCCGGTCTTGACGACGTGGCCGCCGAGCATCGCGACCACCGCCTTGCCCCGCGTCGCCGCGCTCGCGATCGCGTCCACGACACGGCGGAAGTCGCGCGCGACGAGGACGTCGGGGAGCGCGGCGATGAAGGCGTCGAACGAGCGATCGTCGCCCGGCGGCGCGGCGAACTCCGCCGCGCTCACCTTGTTCGGCCGCCGCGCGATCGCGACCGTGCGGACGCGGGCGAGGTCCGCCTCGTCGTAGCGCGGCGGTCCGGCGGCCGGTGCCTCGCTGCCCGCGGCGGCGCCGTCGCTCACCGCACGCCCACGAGCGGCGTGCCGCCCGTCGCCGGACGGTGCGACGTGAGATAGAGGTTCAGCGAGCCGAACGAGAGGTTCGACTTCATCTGCAGCATGACGCGGTTCGCGTCGTCCGAGAACCAGATCTGCGCCTGGCCGTTCTCGGAGAAGATGCCCTTCGCCTTGATGGACGGCTGGACGACGATCGCGTTGAACGTGCCCGCGGGAACGGTGATGCGCTCCTTCCGCAGCACCCGGATGCGTACCGGGTTGCGGTCTGGGCGGAAGTAGCGGTTGAACTCGTACGTCTGGCCGACCGCGAGCGGCACCGTGCGCACGAAGTAGATGAACGACCCGTCGTCGAGCGGCTGGTGCACCGACGGCTGCTCGGGCTTGCCCTTCTCCATGTACATCGCGCGCTCGGGGAAGATCTCGTAGTGCTTCTCGCGATCCTTGCGCCCCTCCTGCTGGTCCTGCACGAAGCGGAGCGAGGCGAGCGTCCGCGAGTCCATCCAGCTCTCGAAGCGGTCGTCCACCTTGTAGAAGAAGGTGCCGCCCTTCACGCGGAAGACGGTGTGCAGCGCGTCGCGCCCGCGGACCTGCTCGGTGCCCACGACCTCCATGCTCCCCGAGCCGACGCGCAGCGGTCCGAAGCGCACGTCGTAGGTGCTCCGCTCGCCGACGCCGAACGGGATCGGACCCACGGGCTCGTCCATCTCGACGATCTCGGGACGTGACGCGGACGACGCCGAGACGACGGCCGTCCCCTGCTGGGGCGGCTGCCTGCTCTGCAGCAGTCCTTCCCCGCGGGCAGCAGCAGCGGGGGGCGCGTGCGCGCTGCCGACGAGGAGCGCGACGGCGCCGAGCATCGTGAGGGTACGGATCATTGAACGACCGGGGATGCGGCTGGGGAAGACGGTGCCGGTTCGGCGTCGCTGCGCGGCTCGGCGCGGGACTGACGCTCGGCCCGCGGCGAGGGCACGTCCTCGTGCGCCGGCGCGCTGGCCTCGGCGGCCGGCGGCGCGGCCTCGGTAGACGACGATTCGTCGCGCGATCCGTCGCGGGCGGCCCGGCGCTGCCGGCTCCGCTTGCGGCGGGCACGCTGACGCTGCCGCCGCGCTTCGGCCTCGGCGGTCATCTCACCGGGAGCCTCCGCGCCGCTCTCCGGCGCTCCGCTCGCGGCGGCCTCGTCGGCGCTGGCTTCGCCCTCCGCGACATCGCGAACCACGGCGTCGCGAACCACGGCGTCGCCAACTGCGGCGTCGCGATCTCCGGCGTCGCGAGGTGTGTCGTCGCGACGGGCGGGGGCGCGGCGCTTCTTCGCACGGGCGGGCTCGACACGGTCGGCGCCGTCACGGGGACTCGCGCCGTCGCTCTCGAGCTCGGGCGACGACGGCGGCGTGTCGGTGGCGGGGCGCGTCGGGCGCCGCTCGCCCCGGCTACGCCGCGAGCGGCGCCGCTCCGAGGCCGGCGTGGCGGCGGATGCCGCACCGCTCGCCTCGGTGACGCTCTCGCGGACTGGCGCGCTCTTCGCCGACGACCGGCCCTTCACGTCCGCTGTCGGTGCGGACGGCGCCGCGACCGCGGTCGAGCGCGACGGCATGACGTCGGCCGCCTCGGACGCGCCATTCGGCGATGCGACGGCGGAGCCTTCGCGCTCCCTGCCGGCCGGCGAGGCGCCGCCGGCGGCCGGCTTCAGCCGGCGCGAGCGCGCCGCACGGGCGAACCGGAACAGGCCCATCGCGTCGGCGAACGGCCGGATGCGCGTCTCGCGCGGCCGCACGTCGTAGCGCGGCGCGAGCTCCACCGTCTCGACGCGGCGCGCGAACGCGGCGGCGTTCAGCAGGAGCTCGACGTTCGCGGCCCACGACGGCGCGGACGCGTCGCCGACGACCACGCCGCGCGTGCCGGCTGCCCGCACGACATCGCGGAGGACGGCGATGCGGTAGAGCCGGTACGAGCCGAACGGGTCGCGCACGCCCGGCACGCTCACGAAGGGCCGCACCACCCACGGCGCGACGCGGCCCAGACGCCGTACCGGCACGGGCGCGACGACGTCGGGCGCCGCGGGACGCTCGGCGACGACGACGTCGGCACCGCCCTCGAAGCGCTTCACGAGCTCGGGGATGTGCTCGGGCTGGTCGGTGAAGTCGCCCTGGAGAAAGATGGCGGCGTCGCGACGCGGGTAGCGTGTCCGCTTCGAGACGGCGCGGCAGAGCGCGTCGATCGCGGTGGCGTAGCCCTTCCGCTCGGAGCCGCCGAGGACCGTGAGCGGCATCACGTCGCGGTAGGGCGCGAGCGTCTCGGCCGTGGCGTCGGTGCTCCCGTCGTCGTACACGAGTACCTCGTACTCGCGCGAGAACTCCTGGAACACCTTGCGAATGCGCCAGAGGAGCACGCCGACCGTGGGCGCTTCGTTGTACGACGGGATGCAGATGTAAAGCACGAACCCTCGGGAGTCTACGTCGTCGCGCGGCCGGCGGGACTGCCGCGGGTGCTGGTGCCGCTGGATGGGAAGTTACCGGCGCCTCGGCCGCCCACGCTACCCTCGCCGGCGGCGCCGCACGGCACATTACTGACTACCCCGCGCCTCCCGACGAGTTCGGCGCGGCCGCTCGGCGTGCGTCGCGCCGTACGCCGCGATGCACGACAGGACGCCTCACGGGACGACGCAGCGCCGTGCGCCGAGCGGAGCGAGTCGTCAGCGTAGCGGCGACTCGGCGAGGACGCGCGCGTACACGCGCTCGACGCCGTTCACCATCTGCACGACGTCGAACGCGCGCGCGCGCTCGCGTGCTCCCTCGGCCAGCGCGCGCCGCAGCGTCGCGTCGCCGACCAGTCGCTCCGCCTCGCGCGCAAGCGCGGCGACGTCGCCGGCCGGCACGAGCAGGCCGCTCTTCCCGGCCTCGATCAGCTCGGGCAGCCCACCGATGGCGAACGCCACGGGGGGCACGCCGAGTGCCATCGCGTCGATCACCGCCGTGCCGAGCCCTTCGGCCCGCGACGGGTGGAGGAGGACGTCGAGCCCCGCGGTGGCCTCGTGCACCGCCTCGACGAAGCCGGCGCGGAAGGCGCGCACGCCGCCGATCGTCTCCTCGCTCGTCGCCGGCTGCGGCGGGCCGCCGAGGAGCACGAGCCGCATCCGCTCGCGCGTCGCGGGCGGCAGACGTTCGCCCATCTCCGTGAGCATGGCGACGCCCTTCTCCGCGCTCATCGCGCCGACGATGCCGCAGACGACGCTCTCGGCCGGCCAGCCGCGCTCGGCGCGCCAGTCACGCGGCGTGGCGACGGACGGCGCAGGCACGCCCGAATGCACGATGTCGATGCGCGACGCGGCGACGCCGCCGGCGACCATGGCGTCGCGCACCGCGCCCGAGATGGCGATGAAACGGGCGACGCGCGAGCCGTACTTGAGCCCGACGCCCTTGGGCGGGAAGGGGACGCGCCGCGTCACGACGAGCGGAAGCCGCGGGCCGCGCCGGGCGAACAGCGCGGCGAGCGCGATCGCGTGCGACCGGGCATCGTGCGCGTGGACGAGGTCGGGGCGCCACGTGCGGAGCAGGGCGCGCAGCCGGCGCGCGCCGGCGAGATCCCAGTCGGCGCGCATCCGGATCGTGGAGGCGGCGATGCCGCGCGCGCGCAGGCGCTCGACGAGCGGCGAGCCCGGCGCGCCGACGACCAGCGGCTCGTAGCCGCGCTCGCGCAGTCCCTGGGCGAGGAGCAGCACCTGGCGCTGGCCGCCACGCCATTCGCGGCCGGCGTCGAGGTGGAGGATGCGGGGACGGCTCGTCATCGGCGGGCAAGATGGGCGCGAGGCTCCGGAATGCAAAGGGGCGGTGCCACGACACGGGCCCGGGCACCGCGCTTGCCACGATGCGGCAGGCGCGATCGGCGCTGCCCCGTCCGTACATTACGCACGCGCCGGCGCCGCCGGCGTTGCGTCCTACCCTCCGCGACCGCCCATGTCCCGCCGCGCCATCTCGCCGCTGCTGCTGCTCTCGCTCTGCGTCCTTGCCGCATCGTGCGCGCCGGCGCGCGCGCCGTCACCCGTCGCGCCCGGTGGCGGACCGTTCGCCGGCGCGCCGACGCCGGACGAGCTCAGGCGCGATCTGATGATCTTCGCGTCCGACTCGTTCCGCGGCCGCAAGACCGGCACGCCCGACGAGCTGCGCGCGGCGCGCTTCCTCGCGACGCGGCTCGCGGCGCTCGGCCTCGAGCCGGCGGGCGACAGCGGATTCTTCCAGCGCGTCCCGCTCATTCGCCCGGGGCTCGGCCCGCGGACGCGCTTCGAGGTCCGCACCAGCGCGGGCGTCTCCAGCCTGGCGCCGGGCGTCGCGCTCTTTCCGCTCGGCGCGCCGCCGCGTGCCGAGGCGCTGCCGGCGCTGCACGCCGAGGGCGACGTCGTCTTCTTCGGCTATGGCGTGCCCACCGCGCGCACGTCGCGCGAGGCGCTCGACGGCATGGACCTGACGGGGAAGGTCGTGGTCGTCGTGAACGGCGCCCCGAAGGACGTGGAGCCGAGCCGGCGCGCGGCGCTCGAGAGTCCGGACCAGGTGGGCCGCCATCTGGTCGCGCTCATCGCGCGGCGGCCGGCGGCGATCGTCGTGCTGCTCACCGGCGCGTCGGCGCGCGTGCTGCCGCAGCTCGCGCGTCAGTACGCGCGTCTCGCGCGCACCGACGACGTCTTCCCGGCGCCGCCCGACAGCGCGCGCACGCTCCCGATGCTGCTCGTCGGCGACTCGGCGCGCGCGCGCGCGCTGCTCCCCGACGGGTGGCCCGACGACGACCGGCCGCGCGTGCTCGAGGGGCGTCACTTCACCGGCGTCGTGGACCAGACGCTGAACGGCTACAACGTCGTCGGCATCGTGCGCGGCCGCGACCCGGCGCTGCGCTCGACGTACGTGGCGTACGGCGCGCACCTCGATCACATCGGCGTGAACCCGATCGCGCCGGACTCCGCGCGCGCGGCGAGCGCGGGCGCGATCGACTCGATCAACAACGGCGCCGACGACGACGGCTCGGGGAGCGTCTCGCTGCTCGCGCTGGCGCGCGCGTTCCAGAACGGGCCGCGGCCGAGGCGCTCGGTGCTGTTCATCTGGCACACGGGAGAGGAGGAAGGGCTGTTCGGCTCGGAGCACTTCACGTCGCACCCGACCGTGCCGCTCGACTCGATCGTCGCGCAGCTCAACGCCGACATGATCGGTCGCAACGCACCCGACTCGCTCTACCTCGTCGGACCGGTGGCGGCCCCGAATGGGCAGAGCAAGCGGCTCGGCGCGATCGTGGACTCGGTCAATGCCGCGCTGCCGCGTCCGTTCCTGATCAACCGCGAGTGGGACTCGCCGACGCACCCCGAGCAGATCTACTACCGCAGCGACCATTTCAACTACGCGCGGCGCGGTGTGCCGATCGTCTTCTTCACGTCGGGGCTGCACGAGGACTATCACCGCGTCAGCGACGAGCCGTCGAAGATCGACTACGACAAGCTCGCCCGAGTGGACGCTCTGCTCCTCGCCGTCGGCCACGCCGTCGGGGACAGGGAGGGGAGGTTGAAGTAGTACGGAATCCAGTCACCCACCTGATTCCTGGTTCCTGCTTGCTAGTGCTAGCCACTCAGAGCGGCTGACTTCAGCAAGCAGGAACCAGGAATCAGGTGGGCCCGTAATCTCCGTTGTTGGCACTCTTCGCGTGGTAGTGCTAGCGACGCGCGTGCCCTCGGCTCGCGTCCTTCGTCACTAGGGAAAGAGCTCTTCCCGCACCGCCCGCCCCCGCCGCCTAACGCCAGACAGGCAACGCGGTGGCACGGCTGGTGTAGTAAGTGGGAGACCAAGGACCGCGTGACGACGGAGGACGCGAATGATTGTCGCGAACGTACGATCGTGCCTGGGACGCGACGACGCGCAGCTGATGCTGCGTCTCATCGCGCGCGGTGATGCCGGCGAGCAGGAGCGGGCCGAGACGGCGCTGCGCGACGGTGGCATCGACGCGCTGCTCGACGACCCGCGGCTCCTCGCCGCGCTGCTCGAGTCGCCGCTGGGCGCGCGCGCGTCGTACCCGATGTTCGCCTACGTGCTGGTGCGGCACGCGCTGCGCCGGGTCGGCGAGGGCGACCGCGTGCTCGCCGATTACGCGGCGGCCGTCTTCCTCCACTTCGGCATCCGTGACCGCGCGACGCGCGTGAGCGAGGCGGACGACGAGGTGTACACGACGCTCGCCGATCTGCTGCGCGACGCCGAGCATGCGGGCGACGGCGGCGGCGCCGGCGACCTCGAGGCGGCGCGTCGGTCGCTGCTCGTGCGCGCGCACCTCGGCAACTACGCGCTCTGGCTGAGCGGCGTCTTCCCCGACTTCATCGAGAGCCGTCGCTGGCGCCGCGGCGGGCCCGATCTCGACTACTACGAGGAGCTCGGCCGGCGCGGCTTCGCGCTCGCCGCCGACCACCGCCTCGCGTCGCAGCACGGCCTCGCTCCGCTGTACGCCGCGGCCGCGCAGCGTTTCGCGCTGCTCCGCGCCGCCCTCACCCACGTCAGCGACACGCTCCTCTTCCCGAACCACCACACACCCGAGCGGCTGATGCGCCAGGTGCGCGACGAGGCGCGGTGGCGGTTGGCGAGCTGAGAAGAGCAGGCGGGCGGTAGGCGGTAGGCGCGAACGATCGAGGGGCCGGCATCCGTGACGAGATGCCGGCCCCTCCGTGATGCAGGGCTCGCGCTTACCGCCTACCGCTTACCAGCCGTTTCGCGAACGCGCTGAAGATCCCCCGGTCCCACGCCTCGGCGCTCGCGGTCAGCTCCTCGGGGTGCCACTGTACGGCGAGCACCCACCACGGGTCGTCGGCCGCTGTTTCGGTGGCTTCGACGACGCCGTCGGGCGAGCGGGCGGTGACGCGGAGCGACGCGGCGACGCGGTCCACCGCCTGGTGGTGGAACGAGTTTACGGTGAGGAGGGTCGCGCCGCCGACCGCCGCGGCGAGGCGCGTACCGCCGGTCACGGCGACGTCGTGGGTCCGCGTCGTGCGCTCGCCGCCGGGATCGTGCGCCGCGCCCGTGCCGCGCTCGCTCGGCAGGTCCTGCACGAGGGTGCCGCCGAGGGCGACGTTGAGGAGCTGGATGCCGCGGCAGATCGCCAGCGTCGGCAGCCGGCGCTCTCGCGCGGCGGCGACGAGGGCGAGCTCGGTGGCGTCGCGCTCGGCCTGCGCGAGTCCGGACGCCTCGTGGCGCGCCGCGCCGTAGCGCGACGGGTCCACGTCCTCGCCCCCCGTGAGCACGAGACCGTCCACGCGCTCGAGCAGGCGCGAAGCGAACTCCGGGTGCGCCAGCGGCGGGACGACGAGCGGCACGATCCCCGCCCCTTCCAGCGCGCGGACGTACGCGGCGTTCAGCACGACGCGATTCGCGCCGTTGACGCTCTTCGCGGTGGCGGTGATGGCGACGACGGGGGAAGTGCTGGAGAGGGACATGGGAGAGCGAGGGCTTGGGGCCGTAGGGCCTGAGGGCCTAGCCTGCGGTTGGAGGTGTCTGGTTCGGAACCGCGGCGGCGAGGAGCGTCCCGAGGCCGGTTCGGCCCGATGCCCTAGGCCCCAGGCCCTCTTCGCGTTGGCGTGGACGATGCGCCGTCCTTATGCTACACGCGCGCCCGGCCCCGCGCTTGGACCGTCCTCCATCCTCCCATGTTCGACGCCTTTCGCCGCTCGCTCGAGAATCTGGTCAACGGCACCGCGACGCCCGAGGCGCGGCGCGAGGCGCTGTCGCGCATGAAGGACACGCTCGTGCAGGCCCGGCTCGGCGTGGACGACCTGCGGCAGGGGGTCGCCCAGACGCGCACGCGGCTCGCCGCCGAGCGGCACGAGCTCGAGACGGTGCGGCGGCGGAAGGGGCTCGCCGACGGGATCGGCGACCGCGAGACGGTGAGCGTGGCCGAGCGCTTCGAGCGCCACCACGCCGAGCGCGTCGAGGCGCTGGAGCGGAAGCTCGCCGCGCAGGAAGGGGAGCTGGTGGTGGTGGAGCGCGAGGTGGCGGAGATGACCGAGGAGATGCGGCGCGTCATCGCGGGCGCGCCGCCGTCGTCGGCCGGCGCCGCGCCGGGCTCGGTGCGCGGCTCGGCGGCGACTGGTGCCGCGCCGGGGTCCGCTGACGACCCGCTCGCCGACGACGGCTCGGCCACGCGCGAGGCGATCGACGCGCTCGCGCGGGAGCGCCGCCGCGCCGAGCGCGACGCGGCGGCCGAGGAGCGGCTCGCGGCACTCAAGCGCAAGATGGGGAAGTGAGGCGCCGCGCGTCGCTCCGCGGGGCCGCCGCCTCCGTCGCCGCCGCGCGTGTCGTCGGCGCGCGTGTCGTCGCCTCGGCGGTGCTGGCGGCGGCCTCGTTCGCGTTGCCGCTCGCCGGGCAGGACGCGCCGGTGCCGCATCCGGTCGCGGTCCCGCGGGACAGCGTCATTCGTGTCGCGCACAACCGGAACTGCAACGGGCAGCCGATCACCGAGATCACGGTGGACGCGCGGCGCCCGCCGTTCGTGGGGGCCAGCGGGCGCTGGCGCCGCCTCGCGCGCTCGGTCGGCCTCCACCACAAGACGACCCGCGACGAGATCATTCGCCGCTTCCTGCTGCTCGACGTCGGCGCGCCGTGCAGCGAGATCCGTCGCGCCGAGTCCGAGCGCATCCTCCGCGCGCAGCCCTACCTCGCCGCCGCCACCGTGCGCGCCGTGCCCGACGACACGGGCGGCGTCCGCCTCGACGTCGTCACGGTGGACGAGGTGCCGGCGGTGATCGGCGGCGACGTCTCGCACGGACGCCTGTCCATGCTGCGCGCCGGCAACTCGAACCTCTTCGGCAACGCGATCGCCGCGCAGCTCGAGTGGCGGCAGGGCTTCTTCTACCGCGACGGCTACGGCGCGAGCGCCACGGACTACCAGTTCCTCGGCATGCCGTACATCGCGTCGTTCGACGGGCGCCGCAGCCCGGTGGGTGGACGCCTGAACCTCGCGCTCAGCCATCCCTTCTATACCGACCTGCAGCGCTTCGCCTGGCGGAGCACGTACGGCCGGGCGCGCGACTTCGTCCGCTTCGTCCGTCCCGACAGCGTGCCCGGCTCGTTCGGCGACCCGTCGCTGAGCGTCAACCGCGAGTACTGGGACGTGGGCGGTCTCGTGCGCATCGGGCAGCCGGGTCGGCTCAGCCTGTTCGGCCTCTCGGTCTCGCGCGAGCACGAGGCCAACGCGCAGACGCCGGTCGTCGTCAGCGAGTCCGGCCTGCGTCCCGACACGGCGGCCGCGCTCACGGGGCGCTACGAGAGCTTTCGCACGACGCGCATCAACGCGCTCTGGGGCATTCGCAACGTCCGCTACCTCACCGTGCAGGGCTTCGACGCCCTGACGGCGCTGCAGGACGTGCGCACCGGCTTCCAGCTCGGCGCGCTCCTCGGGCGCAGCCTCCCCGCGCTCGGCGCCAGCGACGACGACATCTTCGTCAGCGGCGACCTCTACGCCGGTGCCGGTACGGCCAGGTCCTTCGTCGCGCTGGAGACCGCGGCGGAGGGACGGCAGGACGGCGACACGCAGCGGTGGGACGGCATCCTCGGCAGCGGGCGCATCGCGTGGTACGGCAAGGTCGGCCGCCGGCACACGCTGATCGCCAGCCACGAGATGTCCGCCGGCTGGCGGCAGCGCATTCCCTTCCAGCTCACGCTCAGCGACTTCGACGGGGGCGTGCGCGGCTACCACGGGTCGCGCGTCGTCGGCGCGCAGCGCGCGGTGACGCGGCTCGAGGACCACTGGTTCATCGGGCGCTTCCGCGCGCTCGCCGACGTGGGCCTTGCACCGTTCGTGGACGCGGGCACCATGCGCGCCGGTGACGCGCCGTTCGGCGTCAACACGGGTAGCCCGCGATTCGGCGCGGGGATCGGGCTGCTCGCCGCGATCCCGCCGCGCTCGAAGCGCCTCTACCGAATGGACCTCGCCTTCCCGCTGAGCCCCGACGCTCACGCGAAGCGGTTCGAGCTCCGCATCTCGAGCGGCGACGAGACGCGCGATTTCCTCCGCGAGCCGGGCGACGTCCGCCGCAGCCGGAGCCGGACGGTGCCGGCCAGCGTGTTCACCTGGCCGTAGAGTAACCGCCGGTAAGCGGTGGGCGGTAAGCGCGAGCTGGAGATCGCGAAGGGGCCGGCATCCGAGTGCGATGCCGGCCCCTCTGCTTGCGCCTACCGCTTCCCGCCTACCGCTTCCCGGCAGTTACGCCTTCACGCTCGCCGTCAGCCGCTTCAGCAGCGGCACGCACAGCAGCATGATCACGCCGGCGGCGAGGGACGAGACGACGAAGATGCTGTAGAAGCCGAAGTTCGTCGCGCTCACCGACTGGATGTAGCCGGCGAGGCCGGTGGCGGGCGCGGCGGGCGCCTCGCCGGGCGTCGGCGTGAACGCGGCGACCGCGCCGGCGATCTTGTTCGCGGCGGCGTTGGCGAGGAACCAGACGCCCATCAGCAGCGACGCGAAGCGCCAGGGCGCGACCTTCGTCACGTACGACAGGCCGACCGGCGAGAGGCAGAGCTCGCCCCACGTGTGCAGCGTGTACGCGGCGACGAGCCAGAACGGGCTCACGAGCACGCCGGCGTCGGCGCGGCGGCCGCCGATCATCATGAACACGAAGCCGGCGCCGAGCAGGAAGAGGCCGAGCGCCATCTTGAGCGCGGTGGACGGCTCGCGCTCGGCGCGACCGAGCGCGCCCCACATCCACGCGAACGTCGGCGCGAAGAGCAGGATCACCGCCGGGTTCACCGACTGGAACCAGCTCGACGGGATCAGCCGCCCGCCGACGTGTAGGTCGGTGTTCTTGTCGGCGAACAGGTTCATCGAGCTGCCCGCCTGCTCGTAGGCCGCCCAGAAGAAGATGACGAAGAAGACGACGATGAAGAGCGCGATGACGCGGCGTCGCTCCTCCCCTCGCGAGCCGAGCACGGTGATGCCGACCGCGGCGCCGATGACGAGACCCATCAGGATCCCGAGGTAGTTGCCGCTGCCGAGCAGCCAGCCGACGATCGCGCCGCCGACCGCGCCGATGGATCCGTGCACGACCGGGTTGGCGCCCGCCGCGGCGGCCGCGTCACCCGGCGCGGGCGCGGCGCTCACGGCGGCCGTGCCGTTGCCGCCGCGCGGGCCCGTCTTCGTGCCGACGCCGATGCCCGGGAGGTACTTGTCGCGTCCCCACAGATAGCCGATGAGGCCGAGGACCATGCCGACGCCGGCCGCCGCGAAGCCCCAGTGCCAGCCGAAGCGCGAGCTCTGGGCGAGCCCGCCGCAGACGAGCGGACCGAGGAAGGCGCCGGTGTTGATCCCCATGTAGAAGATCGTGAAGCCCGAGTCGCGCCGCGCGTCGCCCTCGCGGTAGATCTGGCCGACCATCGTCGAGACGTTCGACTTGAAGAAGCCGGTGCCGACGATGATGAGCGCGAGGCCGGTGTAGAAGGCGCTCATCCCCGGCAGCGCCAGCACGAAGTGGCCGGCCGAGATCACGATGCCGCCGATGACGAGCGACCGGCGCGTGCCGATGAAGCGGTCCGCGAGGTAGCCGCCGATGACCGGCGTCAGGAAGACGAGCATCGTGTACGTGCCGTAGAGGCTGGCCGCGTGCGCGGTGTCCCACTTCAGCGCGTTGACCAGGTACAGCACGAGGATCGCCCGCATCCCGTAGTAGGAGAAGCGCTCCCACATCTCGGTGATGAACAGGAGGCCGAGTCCGCGCGGGTGGCCGAGGAGCGCCCGGTCGTCGAAGACGGCGGGGCGGTCGGTGGCGACTCCAGCGGTCTCGGTGATCGGGTCGGCGATGGCGGTGTTGATGCGCGACAAGCGCGAGGCCCTCGGTTGGAGGTGGTGGAATCGTGTGCGATGCCGGCGGCGCGCTCAGCGCGCCGCGACGCCGACGACGGGAAGGTAGCGCTCGGGCCGCTTCGTGGCGCCGGCCGCCTGCTGCTCCTCCCACGATACCCGCGTCGGGAGCTGTTTGATGCACGCCGTCCAGTGGCCCGCCGCCTTCTCCTCCAGCGGCGGCACGATCCGCGCGCACGCCGCGTCCTTCTGCGGGTGGTGGCAGCGCGGATGAAAGACGCAGCCGCTCGGCGGATTCGCCGGCGACGGCACGTCGCCCGTGAGCACGATGCGCTGCCGCTTCGCCGTCGGGTCGGGGACGGGGACGGCCGAGAGCAGCGCCTGCGTGTACGGCATCAGCGGCTCGCGGTAGAGATCCGCCGCCGTCGCCAGCTCGACGACCTTGCCGAGGTACATGACGGCGACCCGGTCGGCGATGTGCTCGACGACCGAGAGGTCGTGGGCGATGAACAGGTAGGTGAGCCCGCGGTCGCGCTGCAGGTCCTGGAGCAGGTTGACGACCTGCGCCTGCACCGAGACGTCGAGCGCCGAGACCGGCTCGTCGCAGACGATGAAGCGCGGCTCGACGCTGAGCGCCCGCGCGATCCCGACGCGCTGCCGCTGTCCCCCGGAGAACTCGTGCGGGTAGCGCGACGCGTACTCGGGGCGCAGCCCGACCTCGTCGAGCAGCTGGCGGACGCGCGCGTCGGCGGCGGCGCCCTCGGCGAGGCGGTGGATCGTGAGCCCCTCGCGCACGATCGCGCCGACGGTCATCCGCGGATTGAGCGACGAGAACGGGTCCTGGAAGACGATCTGCATCTGCCGCCGGAGCCGCCGCAGGTCGCCGGCGCCGAGCGCGCG
>DATMHT010000284.1:0-2844 GCA_035554795.1 Gemmatimonadaceae bacterium
GACACGATCTCCGCGCCGCTCCAGAAGTCCGCCGTCTTCCCGCCGATGGTCATCTCGATGATCGCCGTCGGCGAGCAGACCGGTGGTCTCGACGAGATGCTGTCGAAGATCGCCGACTTCTACGACGAGGAAGTGGACGCGGCGGTGAGCAACCTGCTCTCGATGCTCGAGCCGGTCATGATCGTGTTCCTCGGCGTCGTCGTCGGCGGCATGGTCGTCGCCATGTACCTGCCGATCTTCGACATGATCAACGCGGTGCAGTAAGCGGACGCGAACGCTCTACGCGAACGGCCCCGGGGATCGATCGATCCCCGGGGCCGTTCGCTTTGCCTGGTGGTAACAGGATGGACAGGACTGACAGGATGACCACGCCGAAACGGGCCGTCCACCACGCCATCCCGTTCATCCGGTTCATCCTGTCCACTGCCCCGCGCCCGCGCAGGAAGCGGAGGGCCGAGTGGTTGTCGAACCAGCCGACGAGGCCGACCCGCTTCCTTACGTCGCGCCTGGCGCGGACGACCGCGCCCCGGCCGCTCGGGTGAGGTGCAGCGTGATGCGCGACGTGCGACGCGCCGGACAGAGAACTTCGATCTCGTACCCGCCGCCGCTCGGCGCACCGATCCGCGACCGAGAGCCGCCGGTCACGTCCGCCCTGACCACGCGCTTGCCGCTCGCCAGGGCGGGCCCGAACGTGAGCGTGAACGCGGGCCCCGCGTTCTCGACGTCGAGCGTCACGACGTCGGGCGACGTCCGCAGCGACAGGCCGACGTCGGTGCCCCCGAGATTGATTCGGCGCACGCGGAGCCGGTCCCACTCCGCCGGCAGCCGCGGCGCGAAGCGCAGCTGTCGCTTCGCGCCGTCGAGACGGATGCCGAGCATGCCGCTGACGGCGCTCGACAGGAACCCCGCTGGCGACCAGGTCTGGTCCGGCACGGACTCGCGCTCCGGCGCGAACGCGTCGCCGCGCAGCACCTCGTGCATGTGGCCGGGCGCGTCGAGGCCGAACCACGGCACGAGGTCGCGCCACAGCGCCGTCGCCGTCTCCGACCGGCCGGCCTCGTAGAACGCCATGACCGCGTCCGCCGTCCCCAGCGCCCAGACGCTGCCGCGCGCGTAGGAGTCGGGGTCGTAGTGCGGGTCGTCGCTCGGCGTGCTGCGAATGCCCCACGGCGCCCGGTACGTCGGCCGGGACAGCGTGTCGAGCAGCGCGCGCTGCTCCGGTGCGCTCAGCAGGCCGTGGTGCAGCAGCGCGATCAGGCTGCCGGTGAGGCCTTCCACCGGGGCGCCCGAGCGCAGGTGCCCGCTCACCCAGCGGCCGCGCGCGCCATCGTAGTACGCCGGCCGAATGGCGTCGCGCGCGACCGCGCTCCGGCGCACGGCGTCGGCCGCGAGCTGGTCATGGCCGGTCAGCCGGGCGAGGTCGGCAAAGGACTCGCCGGCGCCGACCCACGCCAGCGATAGCGCCAGCTCGTCCTTCTGCGGGTCCTGCTCGTTCCCGCCCTGCTTGCCCGCGGGGATCGACGGCAGCACGCTGCCCGGCTGGATCGTCGACCGGCAGTAATCGTACGCGGCGCGGATCGCGTCCCAGTGGTCGCGCGCGAAGGCGACGTCGCCCGTCGTCCGCACGTAGTCGCGCACGGCGTCGAGGAAGTCGAAGCTGACGTTCACGTGGACGAACATGTACGGATACGCGCCCGTCCAGTCGAGGAAGCCCGCGCTCTGCGACATCTCGTGCCAGATCATCCCCGTGCGCTTGTCCTGGTAGCGCATGATGAACGCGAGCTCGTCGCGCGCGCGATCGTACGCACCCTCGCGGAGCAGGGCGTCCACGGCGACCAGTCCGTCGCCGGAGAAGAACCACGCGTACTGCGGCCGCCGCGCGCCCCGCGACGGGCCGTAGCCGGCAACGACGCCGCAGCCGAGCTGCGGGTTGCAGACCCACGCCTGCTCGAGCGCCACCTGCGCCCAGCGCAGCGCGCGGTTCACCGCGCTGTCGGGCGTCTCGACGTCGATGGTCGTGAGGCCGGCGAAGCGTGCGCGCGCGTTCCGCTCGTGCTCCGCCTGCCGCGACGCGAGCGCCTCGGCGACGGCGAGCGGGTCCTCGTCCGGCGTGCTCGATCCGGCGAAGGCGACGACGAGCTCCCGCTCGCCGCCGGGTGCCGCACGCATCGTGAAGGCGTGGCTGCGCTCGAACTCCGTGCCGCGCGTGTTGTTCTGTATCTGATCGTGCGTGGCGATCTGCCGCGAGACGATCGCGCCACGGAAGCGGCGCGACGGCTCCTCGATGACGTACGCGGAATGGGCCGAGTCCCAGTGGATGTCCTGCCCGCCGATCCCGGCCGGCCACATCAGGTTCAGCGACGGTGTGAAGTGCACCGTGATGACGACGGGCCGGCGCGACTCGACCGCGTAGGCGATCGTCGCGCCGGGGAGATCGAGCGGCGTGAAGATGCGCTCGCGCACCGTGATGCCCCGCCCGGTGAAGACGCGCGTCGCCGTCGTGGGGGTGAGCTCGACACTGCGCAGCGCCGACCGGCCGTCGGTCTCGGTCGTGTCCCCTTCGGCGCGGAAGGTGATCCAGTATCCGTGCAGGAGCTGCAGGGGGTACGTCCACACCTCGAGCCCCGGGGAGTTGTAGCCGCCGACGAAGGCGCGCTGGCCCGGGACGATCGTGAAGCGACCGGCGGCCGTCTCGCTCGCGCGCCATCCGAGGTCGGCGAGCGAAGGCGCCGACTGGGCCGGCACGGGACGCGCGGACAGGAGCAGCCCGCAGAGCAGCAGCACGACGCTGTGCGAGAACAGGGCGAGGGGTTTCTGCATGCGCGTCGATCCCTTCCGTGAAGT
>DATMHT010000285.1:0-6175 GCA_035554795.1 Gemmatimonadaceae bacterium
CGGGTCGGGGGTCGGGGCTTGGCCTTGGCATTTGCCGAGCGATGGCCCCGACCCCCGACCCGCGACCCCCGACCCGTTCGCGCTTACCGCTTCCCGCTTACCATTTCGAGACCGAGCGCCTACGCCGAGCAGCGCCACGCCCCACCCTCACCCCCACGCGTAGCTCAGGACCACGAGCAGGTCGCGCAGCTCCGGCGCTCCCGTCGCCGCGTCGACCGTGAGATTGCCGCCGCCGGGCGGGGTGACCTGCAGGTGCCACGTCGTCGCCGGTCCGACGGGGGCGACCTCGACGCCGTCGGTCGAGACGTCGCGCGAGCCGACGTGCAGGCCGCCGAACGCCGCGTTCGCGCTCAGCGTCACCACGTTGCTCGCCGCCGGCGGCGGCGCCGGCAGCGGCGGGGTCAGCCTCACCGTGTAGTTGCCCGGATCGGCGCCGCGACCCAGCAGCCAGATGCGGGTGATCGTGAGCGACTTCCCGGCGTCGCGCGTCGGGAACAGGGCGGGCGACATCTCGAGCTCGAAGACGTTGCCGTCCGCCGGGTTCGTGGGGTTGAGGAAGCGGCTCCACTGGCTCGGGAAGTCGCGCCGCAGGTTCAGCATCAGCAGCGCCGGCGCCGGCTCGGTCTGGGCGTAGTACTCGCGCAGGTGCGCGATCGCGCCCGTCTTGAGCGGGCCCGCGTCCTCCCGCGCCGTGTACTTCACGTGCAGCACGGCGTCGCTGATGGTGTCGTAGTCGAACTGGCGCAGCGGCTCGCCGAAGTCGGGCTGCGTCGGGTCGGTGAAGAGCTCGAGCGACCAGCCGCTGATGACGCCCGCGCCCTCGAACGGCAGGTAGCGCTCGTCGCGGAAGTTGAGCTCGAACATCCCGCTGTCGTTCTGCGCGCCGCTCGCGGCGATGGCCGCGACGGGAAGGCCGTGCTCCACGAAGCGCTCGTCGTCGGCCGGCAGCCCCGCGTCGTCCGTGTTCCGCGCGTACTGGCTCCCCGGATCCGTGGCGACGCGAATGCTGTTGCGGAGCAGCCGCAGGGTACACGACACCGTCGTGTACGGCCCGGTCACCGACGGCAGCGTCAGGCTCACCGACTTGATCCGCCGGAAGTAGTGTCCCGGGTAGTCGAGGTCGAAGATCTCCTCGGGAAGATCGAAGAAGCAGCGGCCCGTCTCGCGGAGCCGCACGAGCGCGAGCGGGTCGAGCTGGAGGAGCGAGACGTGCTTCGTCAGCTCGAACTCGCGGCGGTTCTGCTCCAGGTACGCCGACTCGAGCCGCCGCAGGTCCTGCTGCAGCTTCTCCCCCGAGAGCAGGCCGCGCTTGAGGCTGTCCCAGTAGCCGAACGTGATGTAGTCGCTGTCCTCGAGCCCGAGCTCGAAGCGGAAGCAGCGCTCGGCACGGCGCGCCAGGTCGTAGGCGAGCTGGTAGCTGCGGAAGAACACCTGCGAGACCTGCCCGACCTGCCACTGGAACAGCTCCAGGTTGGTGAACTTGGAGCGCATGAACGCGTCCACCTCCTGCGAGTTCGCGATCTGGAGGTCGTGGTTCTCGAGCTCCTTCTCGGCGATCGCGACGCGCGCCTCGGCGGCGGCGATCGCCTGCTCCGCCTGCGCGATCTCGACGCCCGCGAGGTCGGCCTGGAAGGTCCAGTCGTCCTGCCGACGCTGGTAGCCGGCGAGCGTTCCGGCGAGCGACGACGCCTTCTCCAGCGCGCCGGCGATCGCGAGCAGCGCCTGCCCCGCGTCCTCCCCCGCGTCGCCGATCGTCTCCCCGCCGTAGGTGACGGTGGCGACGGGCGAGCCGCCGAAGCCCGCGCCGCCGGTCGTGAACTGCGGCACCGCGGTCCGCGCCGTCCCGGCGAGCGCGTACCCGAGCTGGACCGCCGTGCTCAGCGCCGCGGCGTCGGTGGCGAGCGCCAGGGCGGCGATCTCGCCGACGCTCATGAACTCGCGCGAGACGTAGTACTCCTGCTTGCGCGTGGCCAGCTCGCGCGCGCGCTGCGCTCCCTCGAGGTTGGCGCGCGCCTCGTCGAGCTGCCGCTCCTTCACCGCCCGCATCGCCTGGAGCAGGCGGACCTCCTGCCCCTGCCGCAGCCGGCCGAGCGCCTCGGCGTCGCGCGTCTGAAGCGCCGCGAGGAGCTCACCGCCTAACGACTTGACGTCGCCGCAGGCCTCGTTGGCCTTCTGCAGCAGGACGTTGAAGCGGTAGAGCGGGAGCGGCGCGTTCAGGTCGGCCAGCGCGCTGCCGAGGTCCGCGCCGAGCGCGACGCCCTTCACGAGGGCGCCGGGGTCGAGCGGCGGCTCGAAGAGCGCGAGCTGCCGGACGACGCCCTCGATGTTCATGCAGTGACGGACCTTGTACAGCCGGTCCGCGACCGTGTCCCAGTAGCCGAGCAGCTTGTCGTTCTGCGGGATGCAGAAGTAGAGCGTCGGCAGCGGCGGCTGGTTGGACGAGCCCGCGCCGCCGCCGCCACCGTTCCCCGACTGCGGCGGCACGAGGTTCTCCACCTGCACGAGCGCGTCGGCGAAGTCGTCGAGCGACGCCGCCAGCTCGTTGAACGTCCGGAGCGGCGGCCGCGCGCGCGGCGGCACCTTCATCGGCCGCGGTCCGAGCAGCTCGGCGGCCATCACGTAGAGCTGCGTCGCCTCGTTGATGCTCTCCATGCTGTCCTGGCGGAACAGGTTGTCCCCCCAGGCGATGAGGTTGTCGAGGTACTTCATCACCACGGTCTTCTGGTACGCGACCGTGCGGTAGCTGGCGATCCGGTGCGGCTCGAACGGATGGTCGCGCCAGTCGCGCACCTGCTCCTCGAGCGCCTGCCGGAGCTCGGACGAGAAGCCGGGGACCGTCGTGTCGCCGGCGAGCATGCGGAGGATGTCGTCGATCCGCTGCTGGACGTACTGCGGGTCGGTCGTCTCGTAGAACGGCTTCGTGATCCAGTACTTGCTCATCGCCGAGCCGCCGGGCGCGGCACTCTCGACGCCGATCGGGTTGAAGATGTAGTGGTACCAGTCGCGGGCCTCGTCGAAGCGCTGGTTCCGGCTCAGCGCGTCGGCGATCAGCAGCGGGACGTGGAAGAACAGCTCCCAGTTGTAGGGGGAGTAGGCGCCGTCGATCGTGAAGTCGACGACCTCGCGCGGGTAGAACTGCTCGGCCGACGGGTCGAGCACCGCCGGCGTCGGCTGGTACTGCTGCCTGAAGCTGAAGCCGGAGTCCTGGAGCTGGACCTCGCGCCGCATGAGCGCGGGAACGCCGAGCCGCGGGTTCTGCAGCAGCTTCGCGAAGTCGCAGACGAAGGGGTGGTAGAAGTTCCTGAAGTGGTAGCGAGCGTTCGGGAGGAGCCGCAGCGCGAGCGCGCCGAGGTTCGCGTGGAAGAAGCGCATCAGGTAGCGCTCGACGAACGTCCGCACCTGCGCCGCCTCCGCGGCGGTGTAGGGCGGCGGCGACCCGCCGTGCAGGGGAGGGGGTGCCTCGTCGGGGAAGGCGTTCCAGAGCCGTTGATCGAGCTGCTGCCGCTGCACCGGCGTGTAGGCGAGCAGGTCGAGGCCGGCCACCCACGCCCGCACCTGCGCCGCGTACTGCTCCTCGAGCTGCCTGATGATCCGCTCGACCTCCGGGTAGTACCTGAGGACGAACGTCTCCGGCGTGTCGCCGCCGCTGCCGAGCGACTGGCGCAGCACCGGCAGCACGAAGAAGGTGCGCTTCCTGTCGTCGTAGAAGTACGGGAGCCAGCTGCCTAACGGCACCGGGAGCTCGGCGGCCGACCGCTTGACGTCGGAGCTCGCCGCGCCGGCCGAGCCGAGCCCCGTCAGCCCGTCGAGGAGCAGCCGGTCGAAGAGCGAGAGCTGCCACGGCGGCGTCATGCGGAAATACCACGGCGTCTGGAGCAGCACCGGCGTGAAGCGGGCGGCGGCGTCGGACGCGAACGTGTTCTCGAGCGTGAAGTCGTTCTGCGGCGCGTCGTGGCGGCCGATCAGCTTCCCGAACTCGTCGGCCCGTCCGAGCTCGCTCCACTTCATGAAGCTCGTGTAGCGCTTGTCGGGGTTCTGGTACTGGCCGACCGACGCCCACTCGGGCACGACGGCCGGCACGTACTTGCCCGAGAACGGCACGAGCGCGGGCACTCCCGAGCAGCCGCCGATCTCGAACGTGCCGTGCAGCTCCGCCTGTTCGTAGCCGTCGCTGCCGAGCGCGTAGCCGTCGAACTTGACGAGGAAGCGCCCGTCGATGTCCGTGCGGTCGAGGGGGACGAAGTCGTAGAACTTGCGGACGATGTCGACGGCGGTGATCCAGCCGCTCTGGTAGGCGTCCTTCGAGATCTTCTTCGGCGTCCACGCCCCGTGGCGGTAGTCGCTCACCGCCAGCTGCACCTTGTGGCGCTTGACGGTCTTCTTGATCGGGAAGCTGCTCTGGTTCGCGACGGGCGTCGGCACCGAGCTGTTCGCCTCCTCGTCGGGCACCTCGGTGAACACGGGCCAGAAGAGGAAGAGCCGGTCATCGACGACGGCCGGGATCAGGTAGTCGCCCTGGATGTCGAGGTCCACCTTCTCCCACGCCGTCCACCGCCGGTAGTCGAACCGCCGGTAGTAGTGGACGCGCGGGTCGGTCCCCGGCGTGCGGCCGAAGACGTGGAGGGTCGTGTCGTCGCCGTGGTCGTCCTGCTGGTAGAAGCCCGCGATCTCGAGCTGCGCGACGCCGTCCAGCTTCTCGACGTAGTTGGCGAACGCGGTCTCCGCCGTGTCGGCCGTGACGTCGCCCTGCAGCAGCTCCTGCGTCAGCTCCTCGAAGATCGGCGAGCGGTCGGGGCGCAGCTCCGGCTCGATCCAGTTCTCCGGCCAGAGGAACACCTTCCGGTTCGCCTCCCACACGCGATACTTGCTCATCCAGCGCCACCAGCTCCACGCACTGTCGCCGCCGCCCGCCCCGTTCGCGCCGTCGGCGCTGACGACGACCTCCGGCTCCAGCCCCATGAAGCAGCGCTGCACGAGGAGCTGCACCGAGCCCGAGCCCTGCACGAGCCGGCTGGTGAGCTGGCAGGCGCCCATCTCCACGTCGAGCAGGTAGTAGGCGTAGAGGTCGTCGGGCGTCTCCCACTTGCCCGTCGGCGCGTCGGCGGGCATGGGCTGGCTCAGGAGGTACGCGGTGAGCGCGTCGCGCTTGCGCTCGCGAAGGATGTCCTGGATCTGCGCGCTCAGCCCGCGCCAGCTCTCGGGGTCGAGGCTCGAGCGGAGGAGGCCTTTCACGGTCGCCGCCTCCGCCGCTCCCATCGTCGCGCCGGCGAGCGGCGCCAGCGTCGCGACGCCGGCGTTGAGGGCGCGCCCGAACGCGAACACCCGCCGCACGCGCTCCCAGCTCTCGGCGAGCAGGTAGTCGCCCGGGTACACGAGGTCGATCGCGGCGAGCAGCGCCTCGACGTCGGCGGCGCTCCAGGCGTCGTTCACGCGCTCGACGTCGGCCGCGAACGCGGCGGGCGACGCGTACGCGCCGGCATCGAGGTTCGCGAGCAGCTCGAGCAGCGTCAGCCCGGGCTCGGGGAGCGCGTCGCGGAGCGCGAGCAGCCGCGCCGTCCGGACGAACGCCTCCGTCGGCGGCGGGCTCGATCCGGCGGTGAGCGGAAGGTCGGTCGGGTCGAGCAGCTGCGCGCCCGCGGTCAGGTCGCGCAGCCGCTCCCACTCGGCGAGCGTCAGCTTCCACTGCTTCCACGGCGCGGCGACGCGCGTCGCCCAGAACCAGCCGTCGAACACCGGCTGCAGCGTGGCGTAGTCCACGGCGCCGGTCGACGCGGCGAACGGGCCGGTGAGGATCGCGAGGAGCGTGTCGGGGAGGATCGCGTAGTCGGCGAGGAGATGGCGCGCGAGCGCCTCGGTCAGCCCGAGCTCGGCCGCGGCCTGCCTGACGACGAGCCCCTCGGACTGGCTCCGCGACAGGTAAGCGAGCCCCTTCGCGACCGCCGTCGCCAGGTTCGCGTTCAGGTTGTCGGCGGCCGGGTCGTTCGGGTCCCGCAGCGGGAAGTGCAGGTCGGCGTCCTCGAGCCAGAGGACGCTGGCGTCGAAGGTGCCGCCGGCCGGCTGGGTGAACAGGCTGTCCACCGCCGCCCGGTACGCCGCGTCGCTCGACAGCGCGTCGAGCGCCGACTTCTCGTCCGCCGACAGGATGCCGACGAGACGGAGCGCGCGCGCCTCCGCG
>DATMHT010000286.1:0-3494 GCA_035554795.1 Gemmatimonadaceae bacterium
GCCCCCATGCCCATCACCGGCTACTCCGACCGCATCAACCACGCATTCGCCTTCGCGGCGAAGCACCACGACCGCCAGGTGCGGAAGGGGACGCGGATGCCGTATCTCACGCATCCGGCCAACGTCGCCGTCATCCTGACGCGCTACGGCCAGGACGAGACGACCGTGGTCGCGGGGATCCTGCACGACGTCATCGAGGACTGCGTGCGCGAGCACTACACGCGCGAGATGCTCGAGCAGCGGATCGGCGAGAAGTTCGGCCCCGACGTGCTCGACACGGTGCTCGCCGTGACGCTGCGCGACACCGACGACGACGGCGTCGAGCTCTCGAGCGAGGAGCGCAAGGACGACTACCTCGCGCGACTCGCCGATGCGAGCGAGCGGGCGCGCTGGGTCTGCGCCGCCGACAAGGTCCACAACGGCAGCACCATCCTCGCCGACCTGAAGCGCACGATCGACCCGAACACGGTCTGGGGCCGCTTCAACGTCGGCCGCGAGGGCACGGTCCGCTGGTACCGCCGCGTCTACGAGCGCCTCGCCGAGCTCGGCTTCGAGGCCCCGATCATGGACGAGCTGCGCGGCGTCGCCGAAGCGCTGGAAGAGGCGAGCGTGCGGACGGGGGCGATGGTGTGAAGAGCCGGGTGGGGGGTGGCGGGTGGCAAGAGCACGACGGGCCGGTTCTCACTCGAGAGACCGGCCCGAGGTCTTTGCCACCCGCCACCCGCCACCCCCGATCTATCTCGCCACCAGCTCCCGCGCCGGATACGTCCGCTCCACGTACCGCTCCAGGATCTCCAGGAACTCCGGCACGATGTTGTCGCCCTTGAGCGTCACCATCAGCTTGCCGTCCACGTAGACGGGGGCCTTGGGCTCCTCGAAGGTGCCGGGGAGCGAGATGCCGATGTTGGCGTGCTTCGACTCGCCCGGGCCGTTGACGACGCAGCCCATGACGGCGACGCGCATCTCCTCGACGCCGGGGTGCGCACCGCGCCAGACGGGCATCTGCTCGCGCAGGTACGTCTGGATGTCCTCGGCCATCTTCTGGAAGAAGGTGGACGTCGTGCGGCCGCAGCCGGGGCACGCCGTCACCTGCGGCGTGAAGCTGCGCAGGCCGAGCGACTGGAGGATCTGCTGCGCGACGACGACCTCCTCGCTCCGGTCGCCGCCGGGCCGCGGCGTGAGCGAGACGCGGATCGTGTCGCCGATCCCCTCGGCGAGGAGGATCGAGAGGCCGGCCGTGCTGGCGACGACGCCCTTCGTGCCGAGCCCCGCCTCGGTGAGGCCGAGGTGCAGCGGGTAGTCGCAGCGCGCGGCGAGCCTGCGGTAGACGTCCACGAGGTCCTGGACGATGCTGACCTTGGCCGAGATGAGGATGCGGTCGTGCGCCAGCCCCGTCTCCTCGGCGAGCGCCGCCGAGCGGAGCGCGGAGGCGAGCATCGCCTCGACGTAGACGTCCTTCGCGTCGGCTGGTGCGGCGCGGCGCGCGTTCTCGTCCATCATCTGCGTCAGGAGGTCCTGGTCGAGCGACCCCCAGTTGACGCCGATGCGCACCGGCTTGCCGTTGTCCACGGCGATCTGCACGATCGCGCGGAAGTTCTCGTCGCGCCGCTTCCCGCCGACGTTGCCCGGGTTGATCCGGTACTTGTCGAGGGCGCGCGCCGTCTCGGGGAACTTCGCGAGCAGCAGGTGGCCGTTGTAGTGGAAGTCGCCGACGATCGGGACGTCCACGCCCTCGTCGTCGCGCAGGCGACGCCGGATCTCGGGGACGGCGGCGGCCGCCTCCTCGTTGTTCACCGTCACGCGCACGAGCTGCGAGCCGGCGCGGGCGAGCGCGGCGACCTGCGCCGCCGTCGCGGCCGCGTCGGCCGTGTCGGTGTTCGTCATGGACTGGACGACGACCGGGTGCGCGGAGCCGACCGGCACTCCGCCCACGTACGCCGTCACCGTCTGTCTGCGCTTGCCGAAAGACACGAGAAGAGGGACCAGTGTGGAAGACGCAGGAAATTTAGCCGCCGGCCGGCGGCTTGCGCGACGGGGGGAGAGGCACTAAAAGGTCGGGTGTAGGGGAGAGGGTGTAGGGTGTAGCTTGCCTCGGGATGCATGCCGAGCGGCACCGCTACACCCTGCACCCTGTACCCTATACCCCGCTCCTCGAGCATCTCTCATGGCGAAGAACGACAACATCGAGTTCCCCGCGCGCGGCTACGACACGCAGGACGTGAAGGCGCAGCAGGAGGCCGAGCGCGGGCGGAAGAAGCGGCGCTGGGGGCTCAAGATCTTTCTCTACCTGATCCTGCTCCCCGCCATCGTCGTTGCAGCGTGGACGTGGGTCGCGCTCAGCTTCACCTACTCGCGCGGCGACCGCACCGGGTACGTCCAGAAGCTCTCCAAGAAGGGATGGGTCTGCCCGACCTGGGAGGGGGAGATGGCGCTGAGCAACGTCCCCGGGCAGATGCCGGAGAAGTTCTACTTCTCGATCCGCGACGACGCCGTCGCCCAGCAGGTGCAGCGGGTCGAGGGGGAGCGCGTGTCGCTGATGTACGAGCAGCACCGCTTCGTCCCCTTCAGCTGCTTCGGCGAGACGGAGTATTTCGTGACGGGGGTGCGGGGAGCGAGGTGACGGAGGGGGGCCTTTCCCTCCCCCTTTCCCAAGTTTCCCTGCTCTTCTATATTGCCCTCGGCTCTGACCCTTCTGGTTCGAGCCATGGTCCAGCGCGGGGGATCACATTGGTCCCGCGACATCGGTATTGTCAGGGTTCGGCGCATACGTCCCGCTCCCTAGACAAGCAATTTTCCCAGGAGCAGGGGCATGCGTACGACCGGCAAGGTGAAGTGGTTCAACGACGCGAAGGGGTTCGGCTTCATCACCCCCGACAACGGCTCCAAGGACTGCTTCGTCCACTACAGCGCCATCCAGGGCCAGGGCTTCAAGACCCTCGCCGAGGGTGAGGTCGTCGAGTTCACCATCGTGCAGGGCCAGAAGGGTCCGGCGGCGGAGAACGTCGTGCGCGCTGGCGCCTGAGCTGACGCGCGAGCGATCTCTCAGCGACAACTGAAGCACGAGCAGGGCGTCCGGAGCTTCCGGGCGCCCTGCTCGCTTTGTACACATCCGGGATGCGATGGTCCTGGCGCATCGCCCGCATCGCCGGCATCGACGTGCGGGTCCACGCGACGTTCCTCCTCCTCCTCGCCTGGGTGGGGCTGGAGACGCTCCGGCGCGACGGCGGCCGCTCCGCCCTCGGCGCCGTCGGCTTCGTCGCGCTGGTCTTCCTGATCGTCGTCCTCCACGAGTACGGCCACGCCCTCGCCGCCCGCCGCTACGGGATCGAGACGCGCGACATCACGCTGCTCCCCATCGGCGGCGTCGCCCGCCTGGAGCGGATGCCGCGCGAGCCGCGCCAGGAGCTCGTCGTCGCCCTCGCCGGGCCGGCCGTCAACGTCGCCCTCGCGCTGCTGCTCTGGGGCTTCCTCGCCGCCAACGGCGGCGTGGAGAC
>DATMHT010000287.1:0-1668 GCA_035554795.1 Gemmatimonadaceae bacterium
ATGTGCGCGAGCTGCGCTTCGAGCGCGTAGAAGAGCGAGATCGCCGGCGTGTTCGCCGTCTGGTTCTTGCGCGCGTACGCCTCGAACTCGACGAGGTCGAAGTAGAGGCCGCGGTTCGGCGCGTGGTGCGCCGTGCGCATGTACTCCTCGGACGCGACCGCGAAGGCGAGGCCGGGCGGCAGCGCGAGCGCCTTCTGCGAGCCGGTGAGCGCGAAGTCGAGCCCCCACGCGTCGGCGTGCAGCGGCGTCGCGCCGATCGAGGTCACGCCGTCCACGAGGCAGATCACGCCTTCGGCGTGGGCCGCGTCGGAGATCGCGCGCACGTCGGTGAGCGCGCCGGTCGAGGTCTCGGAGTGCACGACGGTGACGGCGGCGTAGCTCCCCTCGCGCAGCCGCGCCGTGACGTCGTCCGCGGTCGCGACCTCGCCCGGCGGGACGACGAGGACGTCGGTGTGGCGGCCGCAGGCGCGCGCGATGTTGGCGAACCGCTCCGAGAAGGCGCCGTTCACCACCGACAGGATCGCGCCCGGCGGGGCGCAGCGGATCGCCGCCTCCATCAACCCGGTCGCCGACGAGGTGCTGACGAACACCGGCCGCTCGGTCTTGAACACCGCGCGCAGCCCTTCCTGCGTCCGCGCGAACAGCGCCTCGAACCGCTTGCCGCGGTGCGCGATCATCGGCTGCGCCATCGCCGCGAGCACCTCGGCGCGCACCTCGGTGGGGCCGGGCAGGAAGAAGGTGCCGAACGCGGCGGGGGCCTCCGCCGGCACGCTGGAACGTCGGGACGGCGCGATGCTCATCGGAGCACGAGGTCGAGAAGGTGAGAGAAGTCGGGGATCAGATAGTCCGCGCCGGCGACGACGGCGTCGCGCTTCACGAAGCCGGTGAACGCACCGAACGCCGCCACCACCGGCCGGATGGCGAGGTCGGTCGCGCCGTCGCCGACGGCGAGCACGGGCGCCGGCAGATCGAGCGACTCGACCAGCGTGCGCTTGCCGACCGCCGTCGCGAGCGGCGACGCCTCGTCGAAGCCGGCGAACTCGCCGGCGGCGTCGAAGGTGACGCCGACGGCGTGCACGTCGGCGTCGGGCACGCCGAGTGAGGCGACGAACGGCGCGACGGCCTCGCGCAGCCCGCCGCTCACGGCGACGACGCGCACGCCGGCCGCGCGCAGCAATCGGACCGCGTCGGCCGCGCCGGGCGCCACGCACGCCTCGTAAGCGGCGGTGAGCGCGGCGACCTCGCGGCGCGACGGACGCACCAGCGCGAGCCGCTCGCCGAAGACCGCGTCGAGCGCGATCGCGCCCCGCATCGCGCGGTCGGTGAGGTCGGCGACCGCCGCGCTCACCTCGGGCCCGCGCAACGTGGCGAGCCAGTCGATCCCCTCGATGCCGGAAAGCGTCGAGTCCACGTCGAGCACGACGGACGCGAAGCGCGGCGCGCGCGATGCGTTCACGGTGCCGCCTCCGGGAACACGTTCCCCGGCGCGAGGAGGCCGAGCGGATCCAGCTCGGCCTTCAGCGCCCGCATCGCGCCGAGCTGCATCGGCGAGAGCTGCATCGGCAGCCAGCGCCGCTTGAGCTTCCCGACGCCGTGCTCCGCGGCCACCGTGCCGCCGAGCGAGATGACGTAGGCGAGCGTCTCGCCCACGACCGCCTCGATCCGCGC
>DATMHT010000288.1:0-2117 GCA_035554795.1 Gemmatimonadaceae bacterium
GGGCGCGAGGAGAGCGGCGTCGGCACGCTGACGCAGGAGGAGCCGGCGGCCGAGGGCGAGCCGCGGACGGAGGCGGCGCTCTGGGCGGTGGTGCTCGCCGGCGGCATCGGCTCGCGCTTCTGGCCGCTCAGCACGCCGGAGCGGCCGAAGCAGCTCCTGTCGCTGGTGGGGGAGCGGCCGCTCATCGCCGACACGATCGCGCGGCTCGCGCCGCTCGTGCCGCCCGAGCGCGTGCTCGTGCTGACGAGCCGCGACATCGCCGAGCGGGTGCACGCGGCGATCCCCGACGTGCCGGCGGAGAACATGCTCGTCGAGCCGCGGCCGCTCGGCACGGCGGCGGCGCTGGCGTGGGGAGCGCAGGAGGTCGCGCGGCGCGCCGGCCCGGAGACGGTCTTCTGCGCGATGCACGCGGATCTGGCGTGCGCCTTCCCCGACGAGTTCCGGCGCGTGCTGCGCCAGGCGGCGACCGTCGCGGCGGTGGACGCGCACCTCGTCGTCGTCGGCGCGCGGCCGACGCGGCCGGAGACGGGGTTCGGCTACATGCTCACCGGCGCGCCGCTCGACGCCGACGCCATGGGCGCCTCGGAGGGTCCGGCGCCGGTCGTCCGCTTCGTCGAGAAGCCGGGCGCGATCCTCGCCGAGACGCTGATCGGTGAAGGGGCGCTCTGGAACGCGGGGATCTACGTCTGGCGGGCGAGCGTCGTGCTCGAGGCGATCGCGCAGCACTGCGCCGAGCTCTGGCCCGGGCTCGACGCGCTCCAGGCGGGGGACTACGAGCGGTTCGCGGGGACGATCCAGCACGTCTCCATCGACCGCGGTCTGCTCGAGCGCAGCGACAAGGTGGTCGCGCTGCCGGCCGACTTCGGGTGGGACGACGTCGGCACGTGGGCGGCGCTACGCCGCGTGCGCGACCTCGACGACACCGGCAACGGCGGCTTCGGCCCGGTGCACTTCGTCGAGTGCGCGAGCAACGTCGTGCACTGCGAGACGGGGACGGTCGTCGCCTACGGCGTCTCGCACCTGCTCCTCGTCGCGCTCCCCGGCCTCACCTTCGTGACGACGCTCGAGCGCGCGGCGGAGCTCAACCCGCTGCTCGAGAAGCTGCCGGCGGAGATGCGGAAGAACCCGTTGGGGCAGGAGCGGGCGGAGTCATAACGTCGGGGACGGGGGACGCGGGACGGGGGAAGTGCGCACCCTTCCGCGCGGCCCCCCCACGTTGGAGTCTATGGCGCGCGGCAGGTTTCGCGTCACCTTTTCACCGCCGGCCGCACCACGTCCCCCGTCCCCCGTCCCGCGTCCCCCAAAACATGTCCTGGCTCACCAACCCCGACGCCTGGGTCGGCCTGCTGACGCTGACGGCGCTCGAGATCGTCCTCGGCATCGACAACATCATCTTCATCTCGATCCTCGCCGGGAAGCTGCCGGCGAGCGATCAGGGGCGGGCGCGGAAGCTCGGGCTGATGGGCGCGTTCGTGACGCGCGTCCTGCTGCTGCTCAGCATCGCCTGGGTCGTGCGCCTGACGCGGCCGCTCTTCACGCTGCTCGGCCACGGCGTGTCGGGGCGCGACATCATCCTGATCGTCGGCGGCATCTTCCTCATCGGGAAGGCGACGTTCGAGATCCACGGGAAGATCGAGGGGCACGACGCCGAGGGCGAGGGCTCGGCGAAGCGCGCGGCGCGGTCGCTGACGAAGGTCGTGCTGCAGATCATGCTGATCGACATCGTCTTCTCGCTCGACTCGGTGATCACCGCCGTCGGCATGGTGGACGACGTGAAGATCATGATCGGCGCCAACGTGATCGCCCTCGGCTTCATGCTCGGCGCCGCCGGCCCGATCGCCGGCTTCGTCGATCGCCACCCGACGATCAAGATGCTGGCGCTGTCCTTCCTGGTGCTGATCGGCACCAACCTCGTGGCCGAGGGGCTCGGGCAGCACATCCCGAAGGGCTACACGTACTTCGCGATGTTCTTCTCGATCGCGGTGGAGCTGCTGAACCTGCGCCTGCGCAAGCGCGCGGCGCCCGTGAAGCTGCGCGAGGGCGGGACGATCGAGCAGGGGATCGTGGGGGAGGACTGACGGGCGACCGCGGACCGCGGAGCGCGTGACTCCACGGTC
>DATMHT010000289.1:0-4275 GCA_035554795.1 Gemmatimonadaceae bacterium
GTCGGCGCGCTGATGCAGGAGATGGCGGCGGCCTCCGAGCAGCAGCACCGCGGCGTCGAGCAGATCAGCGCGGCGATGCATCAGATGAACAGCGTGACCTTCGAGGTGACGCGCAGCTCCGAGGCCTCGGCGTCCGCCGCCGAGGAGCTGGGGAGCCAGGCGGAGAGCCTCAAGGAGATGGTGCAGCGCTTCCAGCTGCGCGGTGCGGAGCAGGTGGCCGCGTCGCAGGCGCACGCACCGCGCCCCACGCGCGCGAACCGCGTGGCCAGGAGCCGCAATGGCACGAAGAAGGACGAAGACTTCGTGCTGAGCGAGTTCTGAGCGAGCGCGCGTAGCGCCAGTCGAAGAAATCTCCGAGTCACGCGATATGACTCGGAGATTTTTTCTTCGAAGAATCCCCGAGTCAGGCGGAATGACTCGGGGATCTTTCACATCCAGAAGCGACAGTGATTCTTCTAGCTGCCCGCCGGCGGCTGCCCGTGCGGATGCGACGCCGCGTGCTCGCGCCAGACGCGCCGTGCGAGCACGCGCCGCACGACGACGACGACTGCTGCAAGGAGCAGCGCCCACACCGAGACGAGGAGGAGGCTCGAGCCCAGCGTCTGCAGCGCCATGCGCGGCCAGTCGTGCCAGGTGGCGCGCGCCGTGCCGAGGGGCTCGCGGCCGATGGCGATGAGGACGACGCTCGTCAGCATTGCCGCCGCCGCCTCGATGGCGCCGAACGCCGGCGCGCGCCACGCCCACTGGCGCACCGTGAAGTTGGCGAGGTGCGCAGTGGACATGAGCAGCAGCACGAGCACGAGCGCCGACCACGCGAGCGCCCAGACCCAGCCGGTCGCCCCGTGCGCGAGGGCGCGCAGCAGGCGCAGCACCACCCCGGTCACGGTCGCCATCTCGACGAGCGAGAACGAGAGCCGCCGGAACGCGGCGGGCTCCTCGAGCTTCAGGTCGTGAGGGACGTGGGGAAAGAAGGCGGGCACGGAAAGCAGGGTGTGGGGCGTGGGGCGTGACGTCCTGCGCGACGAACTCACCGACGGCGCTACCGGTTCGACACTCGGCGAGGGAGGACGGTTGGTCGGTGATCCATGCCACACCCCACGCCCCACTCCCCACGACCTACGTCAGGAACTCGTGCAGCAGCGCGTGAAAGTGATGCACGCCGTTCTCGCGCTTCGCCGAGTAGCGTCCCCGGTCGTAGACGCGCGACCGCAGGTTGCGCTGCACCACCTCGCAGATCTCGACGTCCTCCGCCTGGATCTCGTCGCTGAAGGCGATCAGCCGCTCCCACGCCGGATCGAGCTGCGGATCGGCCGGCGGCTCGGTGGCGAACCACTCGAAGACGACCTTCGTGCGGTCGTGCCCCATCGGGAGCACGACGTTCGTCTGCATCTGCCCCAGGTAGACGTTGAGCATCACGTTGGGGAACAGCCAGACGTAGACGGCCTCGGGGGGCTGCTCGCCGCTCGCGACGTATTGTCTGTCCTGCTGGTGCGGCGCTACCGGACGCAGGGGCGCGTGCTGGATCGAGTAGTACCGGTGCGGCTCGACGCGGTACTGGTCGTAGTCGAGCTCCTTGTGCAGCCCCGGGTGCACCACCGGCAGGTGATAGCCCTCGAGGTAGTTGTCGACGTAGACCTTCCAGTTGCAGGCGAGGTCGTACTCCTTGCGCAGCACGTAGCGCATGCGCTCGCAGCCGAAGGGCGCGACGCGCGCGGGGACGTCGCCGAGGACCTCGAGGAGCGGCGGCGCCTTGCCGTCGAGGTTCACGAAGACGAGCGGGCCCCAGCTCGCCACCTGGACGGGCACGAGGTGCATCTCCTCGGGCCGGAAGCGCTCGACGCCCTCCATCTCCGGCGCGCGCAGCAGCGTCCCGTCGAGCCCATAGGTCCAGCCGTGGTAGCGGCACTGGAGCGTGTTGCGCTTCCCGCACCCGCTCGCCACCGGCCCGGCGCGGTGCAGGCACACGTTGTAGTAGCCGCGCAGCGCGTCGCGGTCGCGCACGACGACGATCGCGTCGTTCCCGACCTCGGCGGTGAAGAACTGCCCGTGCTCGCGCACCTGCTCCGCGCGCCCGACGAGCTGCCACGTGTGCGCGAAGACGCGCTCGCGCTCGAGCTCGAGGTAGACGGGATCGTTGTACAGCCGCGCCGGGATCGTCGCCGCGCGCGTGATGTCGGGATCGAAGGGGAAGACGAGAGGCATGGCGAAGAATCTTTCTGCGTGGCGCGCCGGCCGTAAGGGCGCTGCTCGGCAGGAGATCGAACCACGGAGGACACGGAGGACACGGAGGACACGGAGGACACGGAGGACACGGAGGACACGGAGGACACGGAGGCTCCACTTTCCCAGTCATCCCGAGCGCAGCGAGGGATCTTCCGTCCGGGTCGGGGAGCATGCTCCGCGTTCCGTATGCAAGATCCCTCGCTTCGCTCGGGATGACCCGGAAAGGGGATCCGCGCGTTTCCGCGTTCATCCGCGGCCAACTCGCCGAGCACCGCCTCCGTGCTCTCCGTGACCTCCGTGGTTCAAGCTCCTCACCGCGCCGAGCATTGCGTCGCCGGGAACCACGCTGCACGTTCGCCGCGTGACAGTCGAGCGCACCACCGCGCCGCACGCCGCGCCTGAGTTCACGCCGGCAGTCGTCGGCGTACCGCCCGGGACCGAGCCGCGCCGGCAGTTGCCGCGACTGCTCGGCGTCGGCTTCGGCGTCGCCGTCGCGGTCGGGAGCATGATCGGCGCCGGCATCCTCCGCGCCCCGGCCGACGTCGCCGCGCTCCTGCCGACGGCGCCGCTCTTCCTCGGCGTCTGGGTGCTCGGCGGCGCCTACGCGCTGCTCGGCGCCAACGCGCTCGCCGAGCTCGGGGCGATGCACCCGCGCTCGGGCGGACAGTTCGTCTTCGCCCGGCGCGCCTTCGGGCCGTTCGCCGGCTTCGTCGTCGGCTGGAACGACTGGGTGTCGACGTGCGCCTCGGTCGCGGTCATCGCGCTCGTCGTCGGTGACGCCGTCGGCGCGCTCGTGCCGGCGATGGCGCCGCACGCGTCGGCGATCGCGCTCGGTGTCGTCGCGCTGGTGACGCTGCTCCTGCTGCGCGGCGCGCGCACGAGCGACCGCGCCCAGCGCGCGACGAGTCTCCTGAAGGGGCTCGTCCTCCTCGCCCTCGTCGTCGCCTGCTTCGCGTACGCGGCGCGCCACGCGCCTTCGGCCACCGCTGCCGCCGTCGCGCCGATGGCGCCGCGCGGACTCGCGCTGCTCGCGGCGCTCGTCGTCGCGCTCCAGGGCGTCATCTTCGCCTACGACGGCTGGGTCGGCGTGATCTACTTCGCCGAGGAGCTGCCGGATCCCGGACGGCAGGTCGCGCGCTCGCTCTTCGGCGGCGTGCTGTCCACGATGGCGATCTACCTGCTCGTCAACGCCGCCTTCCTCGCCGTGCTGTCGCTGCCCGCGATCGCGCGCTCGGCGCTGCCGGCGGCGTCGGCGGCGGCCCTCGTCTTCGGCGGGCACGGCGCGGCGGTGGTGAACGCGATCGTCGTCGCCGCGCTGCCGAGCGCGGTGATCGCGAACCTGCTCATGGGATCGCGCGTCGCCTACGGCCTCGGCCGCGACGCCGCCGCGCCGGGCTGGCTCGGGCACGCCAGCGACGCGGGCACGCCGCGGCCGGCGATCGTCGTGAGCGCGGCGCTGAGCGCGGCCTTCCTGCTCACGGGGACGTTCGAGCGCGTCGTCGCGCTCTGCTCGTTCCTGTTCGTCGCCGGCTACGCGATGTCGTTCGCCGCCGTGTTCGTTCTCCGCCACCGCGAGCCGCTCGCCCCGCGCCCCTGGCGCGCCCGCGGCCACCCATGGACGACCGGCGCCGTGCTCGCGGGCTCGCTCGCGTTCCTCGTCGGCACCGTCGCCGCGGACGTGAAGGACGGGATCATCGCGCTCGGGCTCGTGGTGCTGAGCTACCCGGTGTATCGGCTCCTTCGCCGCTCGCTGTAGCTCGGCAAAGGAGGTCGCCGCGGATTTGCGCGAATGAACGCGGAATCTTCTGCTCGGCAAGAGCATTGACCGCGGAGACGCGGAAGGCGCGGAGGACTACGCTGTCCCCGTCATCCCGAGGAGCGAAGCGACGAGGGATCTGGCGTACCGGTCGCGGAGCATGCTCCACGCATCGCACGCAAGATCCCTCGCTGCGCTCGGGATGACTGAGAAAGGGGATCCGCGGAAATCCGCGGCAATCCGCGGCAATCCGCGGCGGCTCTTCCGCCGAACGCCGAAGAGGCTAGACGCCGAGC
>DATMHT010000290.1:0-6270 GCA_035554795.1 Gemmatimonadaceae bacterium
ACGAGCGCCGCGCGCTCGTCGGGCGTGAGACTGTCGGCGAGCGTCATCAGCGACGTCCGATACAGATCGTCCCCGCCGCGCGCGGCCTCGATGGCGAGCTTCGCGTAGAGCTTGACCGGGTGCACGAGGTTCGACCGCGCGGTCGCGAGCAGCGCCGGCGCCTGCGCGAGGCGCGCGGTGGCGGCGAGGGCGCGCGTGCGGCGCGGCGCGTACTCCTTCTTCAGCAGCGAGAAGACGCCGTTGGCGATCTCGTTGACGTACACCTGCGGGTCGGACTCCTCGGGCGTGCGCTCGCGTCCGAAGAAGTCGTCGCGGGCGAGCTGCGAGCGGAGGAGGAGCCAGTCCACCTCGTCGTCGCGGCTCCAGCCGCTCGTCTTCATCGCCCGTACCTCGGCGAGCGCCTGCGCGACGTGCGCCCGCCGCTCGCGCACCGCGCTCATGCGAAAGTCGGCGAGCCGCGCGTCCCACGTGTGCTTGCCCTGGTCGCTCGAGGCGACGGGATAGACGGAATCGCGCCAGGCGTAGTAGCGCAGCGCGAGCGCGCGCATCGAGGCCGGGCTCGCGGCGGCGTGGCGCGGCGGCCGCGCGGGCGTGGCGGCGACGGCAGTGGTCGCCGAGAGGACGACGGCGGCAACGGCGAGGAAGTGCGGTGAACGCATCGGCTGTCTCGAGGAGGAGGGCGACGTCGCGCCGAAGATGCGCCGCGCGGTCGCGCTCCGCCAGTCGCGCGCACGGCGCGAGGCGATGGCGTCAGCCGATGCGCGAGCCGCCGCGAGCCGGCGAGACGAGCGCATCACGGCGAGGTGCTCCGCGGACGACCTAACGTCGCCGGTCCGTGCGCGGAAGGGATTCCCTTACAGACCGCGACGCCGCGAGAGCACATATTCGGCGCAGTCGAACGCGCGATTCCGATGAGCCGCACGATGCAGCCGCCCGACCGGCGGCCCGATGCATCGGGCGGCGCGTTCGTCGTTGTGAGGGGTTGGTGAGCCGCGGTGCGGGAGCCGGGGCACCGCGTGCACCACCGTGCACGGCGCGCTCGGAGCGCCGCCGTCGCTCATGCGGTCTTGCTGCCTGTCCTGCTGCACCCAGGCGCGACAATGTCTCTCCCCGAGCACGGCGAAGTGCAGGTGCGTCGGCGCACCTTCCTGCGGTGGGCGAGCGGCATCGCCGCCGCGATGTCGGCGGCGCTCGTCGGCGTGCCGTCACTGCTCGCCTTCCTCGCGCCGACCTTCCGGCGGCCCGCGAAGAAGGACTGGATCAAGGTCGCGCAGGCCGACCTCGTCGAGATCGAGACGCCGGTCAAGGTGGATTTCGTCGAGCCGCTGAACGACGCGTGGATCGAGAGCCGCGCGCTGCGGACGATCTGGCTCTACACGGAGGACGGAGAACGGTTCACCGCCTTCAACGGTACCTGCACCCACCTCGGCTGCAGCTACGGGTACGACGCGTCGCGCAAGCTGTTCGTCTGCCCCTGTCACCAAGGCGTGTTCGACATGAAGACGGGCGCGGTGCTCGCCGGTCCGCCGCCCCGCGCTCTCGACCCGTTGCCGGTGCGCGTGGTGGACGGCGAGGTGCAGGTGATCCTCAGGCAGTTCCGCCCCGGCGTGGCCGAGCGGATCGAGGTGTGAGCGCATGGCCTCGCTGCGTCGCTGGCTCGACGAACGCATGGACCTCGCCGGGGTCAGTCGCGCCCTGCTCGACCGCGAGGTGCCCGACCGGCTGACCTGGTGGCACACGCTCGGCAGCGCGACGCTCGCCGTCTTCCTCGTGCAGATCGTCACCGGCGTCGTGCTCGCGACGTACTACGCGCCGTCGCCGGACCACGCCTACGACAGCGTCCAGTTCATCCAGCGGCAGGTCACGAGCGGCTCGCTCCTCCGCGGCATCCATCACTGGGGCTCGAGCGCGATGGTCGTCCTCGTGCTCGCGCACATGATCCGCGTCTTCAGCATGGGCGCGTACAAGTATCCGCGCGAGCCGAACTGGGTGCTCGGCGCGGTCATGTTCCTGATCGTGCTCGGGTTCGGCTTCACCGGCTACCTCCTGCCGTGGGACCAGCGCGCCTACTGGGCGACGCAGGTCGGCACCAGCATCGCCGGTACCGCGCCCGTCGTCGGCGCGACGCTCACCGCGCTGCTCCGCGGCGGCGCGCAGCTCGGGGCGGCGACGCTCACGCGCTTCTACGCGTTCCACGTGCTCTGGCTGCCGCTGCTGCTCGGCGTCTTCGTCCTCGTTCACCTCGCGCTCGTCGTGCGGCAGGGGATCGCGCCGCGCACCGCCGCGCTCGAGGCCGGTGCGCCGCCGCGGACCAGCGATCCCACGTACGTCGCCTACTACAAGGCGGCGTACGCGGCCACGAAACGCTCGGGCGTACGGTTCTGGCCGGACATCGTCGGCAAGGACCTGATCGTGTCGTTCGCGGTCATCGCCGCCCTCGTGCTGCTGGCGCTCGCCTTCGGCGCGTCGCTCGAGTCGCCCGCCGACCCGACCGACAACGCGTACGTGCCGCGACCGGAGTGGTACTTCCTCCCCTTCTACGAGCTCCTCAAGCTCTTTCCCGGCTCGCTCGAGAGCACGATCGCCGTCGGCGTTCCGCTGCTGCTCGTGTTCGCGCTGCTCGCGCTTCCCTTCTTCGACACGCGGAGCCGACGCAGCCTCCGGCGGCGGCCCGTCGCGCTCGCCTCGCTCGGCGTTCTCCTCGGCGGCTCGGCGTTGCTCCTCGGCTCCGCGCTGCGCGGCGCACAGCCGCGCGTCGCGCCGGAGAGCGGGCTGCCGCTGACCTCGAACCAGCGCGCCGGCCGCGCACTCTTCGAGCGGCAGTGCGCGAGCTGTCACGTGGTCGCCGGGCTGGCGGCGTCCGAGAAGCGCGAGAAGAGCGAGAAGGAGGGTCCGAAGCTCACCGACGTCGGGCTTCGGCACTCGGTGGCGTGGCTGCACAGCTTCATCGAGGACCCGGACCGATTCCGCGGCGACACCGCGAGCATGGCGGCGTTCGGCCCGCCGGTGCTGTCGCATCAGGAGATCGAGGAAGTCGCGCAGTACCTGACGACGCTGCGCGGCCCGCCTGGCAGCAACCTCAAGCCCGACATTCAGGACACGTTCCCGGAGCCGAAGAAGCCCGAACAGGCAGGTACGGCGAGCGGCGGACCGTCGAGGGTCGCGCAGCGCGTTCGGACGCGACGGATGTGACTCTTCTCGAGGAGGCACCGATGCGCACAACACTACTCACGGCGCTGGTGCTCGGCGCGGCCGCGCTGGCGCCGAGCCAGGCGGGCGCGATCCCGGCGTGGGCGCGGAAGTACAACATGAACTGCTCCGGGTGTCATGCCCCGGCAGTGCCGCGCCTCAACGCGAAGGGCTTCGCGTTCAAATGGGCTGGCTACCGCATGCCCGAGGAGATCGGCGAGAGCCAGGAGGTCAAGCAGATCTCCGACTACATCGCGGCGCGCTACCGCATGCGGTACGTGTGGCGCAAGACCGCCACGGAGCCGACGAACACGAACGAGTTCCAGTTCAGCGACGCCACCGTGTTCGCCGGCGGCCCGATCGGCAAGTACTTCGGCGCCTTCCTCGAGTTCGAGCACGCGACGGACGAGGTCGAGCTCGTGAACAATCTCTACGCCGTCGCCGGCAAGGAGAAGAATTTCGTCGGCGCTCGCGTCGGGCAGATGCACTGGCTGCTGCGCGGCGCCGTCGCCGGCTTCGACCGGCCGACGGGAATCAGCACGCCGACGCCTCTGGGCAACCCGCTGACCAGCAACGGCGTCCCCTTCGCCTTCGGGACGGACGAGATCGGCGGCGAAGCGTTCTACGTCTTCATGCGCAACCGCCTGTCGTTCGAGGTACTCAACGGCGTCAACGCCGCCGGGAAGGGCGACGAAGCCGGCTCCGCGACCACGAAGGACGTGGCGGCGATAGACCAGTTCATCTATGACGAAGACGGATCGGGCCTCACGGCCGTCGCGTATCGTGGTGCCGTCCCCGGCCTCGACCCGGCAATCGACAGAACCGCGCACTTCACGCGGCTCGGCATCTCGGCGAACAAGATCTACCGGGGGTTCGAGGCGATGGGCGGCTACGTCTACGCCCGGGACGAGGATCTGCCGGTCGGCGCGACCTTCGGCGCGCCGAAGGTCACCGGCTCGGGGTACTGGGCGTACGCCGGCTACACCTTCCCGATGTCGCTCACGCTCTTCAGCCGGTACGAGTACGTGGATCCGAATCGGGACGCGGCGAGGAACGAGAATCGCCGGTTCGTCTTCGGCAGCGTGCTGCCCGTGAACCTTCCCGAGTATCTCCGGTTCGCGGCCGAATACACGCTCGACAGCCCGCGAGCTACGGGCGCGAACAAGCGCCACGGGCTCACGGCGGAGGCGATGCTCAACTTCTGACGGCCGTGTACGCGGCACGCGTTCGCCGTCGGCCGACACACCTGCGCAGGAGGCTCCCCATGAAGCTCATCCCACTCGCCCTCGCGCTGTCCGCTCTGGCTGCGCCGCAGCACGCGCGGCCGGCCCCGACGAGCGCCGCCGGCCCACGCCACGACGGAGACGCATCGGCGCCGCGGGGGCCGACGACGCAGGACGACGAGGGCCGCAAGCTCTACCTCAAGAACTGTCGCCAGTGTCATGGCGCGACCGGCCAGCCGTCGGCGGAGAGCAAGCACAAGTACTCGAAGATCAAGGCGCTCAACGACTCCGCGTTCATGGCGACGATCCCCGACGATTCGGTCATCGCCGTCATGAAGCACGGTGCGGGCAAGGACATGAAGTCATTCAGCGACCGGCTGAACCCGGAGGAGATGACCGCGGTCCTCAAGTACGTCCGCACGCTGGCGGCGAAGAAGAGCTGAGTAGGCAACGCGGATCTTCGCCGCATCCGCGTTCATCCGCCTGGACCCGCGGCGAAAACAGGAAGAGCGCGGGATCCTCTCCGCGCTCTTCCGAAAGCTTCGGGCTCCCGCCAGGCGATCGGCTACCGACCGCCGTCGCCCCCCGGCACGACGAGCGCCGGCAGCCCCGCCGCCTTCCGCTTCGCGTTGAGCGCCGCGAGCCCCGAGGTGCGCAGCGTCGTCCAGCGCGCCGTCACCGCGTTCGCGTCGGTGCGCGCCTTCGTCACGGCCGCCTCCTCGGCCGCGGTCGGCGTCACGTCCGCGCCCTGCATCGCCATCGCCGCGGCGATGAGCGCGTCGCGGGCGGAGGGGAGCGTCGGCGCCGGGGTGGGAGCGCCGCGGCGGCGCGGGGCCACCTTCGCGCCGGCCGCCGGCGCGAGCGAATCGAGCCGCGCCTTGAACGCGTCGGCGTCGGCGCCGTGCACCGAGTCGAGCGCCGCCGCGAGCGCGCGCGCCTTCGCGTAGGCGGCCTGCGTCGCCACGGCCGCGTCGTACGCCGAGCGCGACAGCGACGCCAGGCGCGCGAGCCCCGCCGCCGGCGTCTTCACGCGCGGATCGAGACGCAGCGTCAGCGGCTGCGTGAACGACTTGCCGCCGACGGTGAGGCGCACCGTGTACGTGCCCGGCGGCGCCCACGGCGCCATCGCCGGCGGATAGGTGCGGTGCGGGACCGCGCCGGTGGCCGCGTCCTCGTCGCCGTCACCACTCGTGTCGGGGAGCACGGGCTGCCAGCGCAGGTCCCAGCTCACGCGATGCATCCCCTTCGCCGTCGAGATCACCATCGGCGGCGCCGGCCAGTACATCGGGAGCCCGCAGTAGGCGGCGGTCGGCGTGCGCTGGCAGAGACGGTCGTACGCCTCCGGATCGAGCGCGGGGTGCGGCGTGCGCACCGGGTCCGCGCTCGAGTAGGAGCGCACGACCTTGCCGGCGCCGTCGAGGACGTCGAGCGTCACCGGGCCGGCCGCGTCGCTCGCGAGGTAGTAGTCGATGATGCCGCCCGGCGGCGGGTTCTCGCCGGCGGGGACCTCGGGCGACCACGGCGTCGGGTCGTTCGTCCCGAAGCGGACGCGGACCGCCGTCTTCGGCTTCACGAGGTAGGCCTGCTGCGCCGATCGCACCGCGGCCATCTGACGCAGCGGCGTGACGTCGTCGAGGATCCAGTAGCCGCGGCCGTGCGTGCCCGCGATGAGATCCGCGCAGAGGCAGCTGCTGTCGTCCTTGAGCTGAATGTCGCGCACCGAGATCGCCGGCATGTTCAGCCGCAGCGACTGCCAGTGGTCGCCGTCGTCGAAAGACACCCACACCTGCTGGTCGGTGGACGCGTAGAGCAGCCCCCGCTGGCGCGGGTCCTCGCGGATCGCGTTGGCGACGGCGCC
>DATMHT010000291.1:0-2972 GCA_035554795.1 Gemmatimonadaceae bacterium
GCGCGGCCCGCGCTCGACGATCTCCGGGCGGCGCTCGCCGCGGTCGGCGAGCTGGGCACCGAGCCACGCGGCACGCTCCGCCTCCACGTGGCGGGCGCGGCCGAGAGCTTCCTGAGCGGGACGCTGCTCGCGAGCTTCCTCGCGGCGCATCCGCACGTCGAGCTCGACCTGTTCGTGAGCGACGAGCCGCTCGACATCGTGGCCGAGGGCTACGACGCGGGCATCCGGCTCGGCGAGGTGATAGACCGCGACATGATCGCCGTGCCGGTCTCCGGCGACCTCCGACTCGTGGTGGTGGGCGCGCCGTCGTACTTCGCGCGGCGTCCGAAGCCGGCGCATCCGCGCGAGCTCGTCGAGCACGACTGCATCAACTGGCACCCGACGGCGAAGGCGCCGCCCTACCGGTGGGAGTTCACCGAGAACGGCCGCGACTTCTCGGTGGACGTGCGGGCCCGCGTGCTCACCAACGATCCGGCGCTGAACGTCCGCCTCGCCCGCGCGGGAGCCGGGCTCACGCTGGCCGACGAGAGCCGCTCCCGCGACGGCGTGGCGAGCGGCGAGCTCGTCCCGGTGCTCGAGGAGTTCTCGACGCCCTTTCCCGGCTTCTACCTGTACTACCCGCAGCGGCGGCACGCTTCGCCGGCGCTCCGTGCGCTCGTCGATTTCCTGCGCGCCGCGAGACAGGAGAGCCGTACTAAGCGCGGTCGAGAACCTTCTCCCGGATTGCCCGACACCCGTCCGCCGCTCGCCGGATCATGACGGCGGAAGTACCCGAACGATCCGGAGGGCCCATGGGCACGCCGGCATGACACAACCCGCCGATCGGCTGCGCGAACAGTTCGGCGAGCTGGACGTGTACCTGTTCGATCAGCTGCTGCGAGGGCGCATTGCCCAGGGCATGCGCGTGCTCGACGCGGGATGCGGCAGTGGACGCAATCTCGTCTTCCTCCTGCGGGAGGGCTTCGACGTCTGGGGCGTGGACGAGAGCGCCGACGCCGTCGCGCAGACGCGCCAGCTCGCCGCGCGGCTCGCGCCCCGTCTGCCCGCCGACCGGTTCCGCGTCGAGCACGTCGAGCGGATGTCGCTCGCGGACGCGTCGGTGGACGCAGTGATCTCGAGCGCGGTCCTGCACTTCGCGCGGGACGACGAGCACTGGCTGGCGATGGTGCGCGAGATGTGGCGCGTGCTCGCGCCGGGCGGCGTCCTGTTCGCCCGGCTCGCGACGTCGGTCGGCCAGCCCGACCTCCAGCCGCTCGGCGGACGACGATTCGTCATGCCGGACGGCAGCGCGCGCTATCTCGTGGATCACGAGACGCTGATCGAGACCACCGACCGTCTCGGCGGGTCGCTGCTCGACCCGATCAAGAGCACGGTCGTGCACGGCCTCCGCTCGATGGGGACCTGGGTCGCGCGGAAGGGCTGAGCCGCGCGACCCGGCGCCGTGTCAGCGCCCGCCGCTGCCGCCCGCGCCGGCGAGATAGTCTACGGCGAGGCCCGCCATCGTGCGCACGCCGACCGGCAGCGCGTGCTCGTCGGCGAAGAAGAGCGGCGAGTGGTTCGACGGCGCCTTCGCCGGATCCTTCCCCGCGGGGACGACGCCGAGGTTGACGAACATCCCCGGCGCGCGCTGCGCGAAGTACGAGAAGTCCTCGGACGCGAGGTTGACGCGCATCTCGTGCACGTTCTTCGCGCCCGCGGCCCACTGCAGCGTCGGGACCATGCGCGCCGTGAGCGTCGGGTCGCTGACGTTGACGGGGTAGCCCGAGTCCACGCGCACCTCCGCCGTCGCGCCCGACGCCTCGGCGACGTGCGTCGCCGTCTTCACGAGGCGCTGGATGACCTGCTGCCGGATGGCCGGATCGAGCGTGCGGATGGTGCCGTTCAGGTAGGCGCTGTCGGGGATGATGTTGTTGCGCACGCCGGCGTTGAAGACGCCGAAGGTGAGCACCGCCATGGACTCGGCGAGGTCGATCTGCCGGCTGACGATCGTCTGCGCCGCGAGCACGATCTCCGAGCCGACGACGATCGGGTCCACGCCGCCCGACGGGTGGGCGCCGTGCGTCTGCTTGCCGTGGACGACGATCGTGAACTCGTCGGACGAGGCCATCATCGGGCCCGGACGGAAGCCGACGTGCCCGAGGCTGTCGGGCACCACGTGGAGCCCGAAGACCGCGTCCACCTTCGGATCGTCCATCGCGCCCTGCTCGATCATCGGCTTCGCGCCACCCGGCCCTTCCTCCGCCGGCTGGAAGAGGAACACGACGGTGCCCTGAAGCTCCGACCGCATCCCCGCGAGCACGTCGGCCGCGCCCATGAGGATCGCGACGTGGTTGTCGTGCCCGCAGGCGTGCATGACGCCGACCTCGCGCCCGTTGTACGTCGCCTTCGCCGTGGACTTGAACGGCAGGTCCACCTGCTCGGTCACGGGGAGCGCGTCCATGTCGGCACGGAGCGCGACGACGCGGCCCGGCTTTCCGCCGCGCAGCACACCGACGACGCCGTGCCCGCCGACGCCGGTCCGCACCTCGATGCCCAGCGCGCGCAGGTGATCGGCGACGAGCTTCGACGTGCGGATCTCCTGGGTCCCGAGCTCGGGGTGCTGATGGATGTCCTCGCGCCAGGCGACGACCTTCGGCGTGACCTGCTCGGCGCCGACGGCGATCTCGGCGTGGAGCTTCGTGAGCGTCGTGCGCGCGCCGGGGTTGGGGCCCTGGGCGCGGGCGATCGCGGGGAGGAGCAGGAGCGCGAGAGCGAGTGAGCGGCGCATGGCGGTGGGAGCTCGGCGAGGGCAACGGGCGAGTCGCGGCCCACCGGACTTGGCGGGCGCGCCAACATAACGATAGCGGCGGGCCGACGCGCCGCGTAACATCCCGCCCACCAGCCCCTCCCTCCACGCTCCGCCGAACGCACCGATGACCTCACGCGCCTTCCGCGTCGCGGCTCTCGCGCTCCTGCTCCCGCTCGCCCTCGTC
>DATMHT010000292.1:0-18553 GCA_035554795.1 Gemmatimonadaceae bacterium
CTGGACGCAGGCGTCGATGCGGAGGAAGCGGTAGAGGAGCGGCTCTCGGCTCTCCGCTCTCGGCGAGAAGCGACGCCGCGGATCGACGCGGATGAGCGCGGATACCGCCCTGTTGCTGTGCGAAAGGCGTGTTCGCCGCAGATCGACGCAGATTTACGCAGATGCTGTGGGTTGCTTCATGAACCAAAGCTCCTCTCACTCGGCCAGGTGAGAGGAGCTTTGGTCGTTTTGCCACTCGATCGATCTGCGTCGATCTGCGGCGAAATCGCCTTTCGCTCTCGGAGAGCAGCAGTATCCGCGGCCATCCGCGGAAATCCGCGGCGAACGTCGTTGCTGACAGCCGAGAGCCGAGTGCCGCCCTCTCAGCCCCCCGCCGCTTCACTCTTCGGAAACGCCGGGCAGACGATCGTCGCCCGGACGGCCTCGCCCTTCTCGGTGCGCCCGTCGACGTCGAAGCGCGCGCCGGCACCCTGACGCGTCACGCGCACGGTGCCGCTCCCCATCCGCTCGCCGTAGGACACCTTCTGGATGCTGCCCGACCGGGTCGAGCCGTCGGCGAAGTGGAACATGAACTGGTCGAAGCGGTCGGCTCGCGGGCTGCGCGGGATGCCGAGCTCGAAGCGCCACTGGGGCTGGTCCGCGGGCGGCCGGTACCCGAACCAGGGATAGAGCACGTGATAGTACGAGCGCGTGTTGCTCGTCGTGGCGCGCTCGTCGATGCTGCAGTTGGCGTCCACGCGGCCCGTGTACTGCGCGTCGCCGATGGTGATGGACGCCGTGGTGAGCGGCACGACGACGCCCGGCGTGCCGCGGCGCGCCGGCGCGTTTCGCGCGCCGCGCGGCGACGTCGTCCGCTCGGGCGCGGGCGCGCAGGTCGGGCAGCGCCGGGCACCCGCCTGTGCGCGCGACGACGCCGCCGGAAGCGCGAGTGCCAGCGCCGCGCCCAGGGCGACGATCGGGGAGAGGCGCCGCGACGGCGCGAAGGCGATGGACATGATTCCTCCTGGTTGGCTCACTTGCAGTCTCCCCACGGCGCCTTGTAGGGAAGGACCCAGCGCCCGGTGAACACGCCGGACTTGCAGAACTGCACGTCGGTGTCGTCGAGGTCCGTACCGCTCGGCGCCTTCAGCGCCCGCGATCGCTTCGTCTCGCCGCCGCGGTAGTCCTCGGTCAACCCCGGAAAGGCCAGCATCGAGATCACCGGCGCCATCTTCGCGACGCGGTTCGGCACCGGGCGGATGTCGTCGTACCACTCGAGGTCGCGCCAGGTGATGTCGGTCGGATAGGGGCCGAACGTCTCGCGCCACGTGCGCTGGTCGATGACGTTCCACGACGCCTTGTTCCATTCCATCACCGCCGGGAAGCCGCCGATCTTGATCAGGTCACCGGCGCCGAGTCCGTTGCAGTTCAAGCCGGTCATGTCGCGCAGGCACGCGTTGTCGTGCAGGATGCTGCCGACGGCGACGCCGATTTCGACGTAGCCCATGGACGTGTTGTCGGGGAGGCGGAAGGAGCCGAACCAGCGTGGGGCGACGTTGCCGTTCACGATCTCGGGAATGCCGCCGGCGCACTTCGGCCCGAGGCCGCCGAAGCACTGCTGCGACTGCGGTGCGCTCGCGAGGCCGAAGACGCGGGCCGCCTCCGTGCCCGTCGGGATCGGCGCCGGCGCCCAGTAGCCGAAGCGCGACTCCCGCTCGGGCGACTGCGCGATGCGCCGCCAGAGCTGCTGCCACGTCGTCCCGCTCTTGAGCGCGGCGACGTCGCGGCGCGTCTCGTCGGGCGTCGGCTGGCGGTTCAGCAGGTGCTTGTAGGCGAGGGCGACGACGCCGATCTCCTTCCACGCCGCCACCTGGTCGGCGGGCGAGAGGCCGGAGGCGGCCGCGATCGGATCCCAGAGGTCGGGATAGCCGGTGGCGGTGCCGTTGCGGCACTTCCCCTCACGATAGGCCGTGCTGCCGTACGAGCCGCCAGCGGTCCCCGAGGTAGTGGGTGTCGTGTTGATCAGCGTCGGGTCGGTCGTCGAGCGCGAGTCGACGCGGACCGTCGTCGTGTTGATCCGCTCCACGGACGACGTGTCGGTCGTCGTGCTCGCGGTGAGGCACGGCGTCGTGTCGGCGGGCGGCGACACGAGCGATTCGGAACCGGTCGGCGGCGGTCCGAGCACGACCGGCGTCGTGTTCGACGTCGCCGTCACCGGTGTCGTGATCTGCGGATTGACGAGTGCCGGCGCCGCCGTCGTGTCCGTGGCCGCGCCGGCGACGATCGCCGTTCCGCTCCCCGGGACGATGTCGTTCGACCTCGCGCCCCAGCCGCGCACGCCCGCGGCGCTGCGGCTGGTGATCCCGTACGAATAGGTGACGCCCTGCTTGACGGTGCTGTCCACGAAGCGCGTGCCGGCGACCATGCGAAGGAACCGCGCGCCGTTGGGCCGCGTCTCCTTGAAGACGTAGTAGTCCTTCGCTCCGGCGACCTCGGTCCATTCGACGGTGACGACGCCGGGCGACGTCTCGGTCGCGGTCACCTTCGCCGGCGCCGGCGGGCGCACCTGCGAGAGCACGGGGGCCGGCCGTGGCGCGGGCGTCTGTGCGCGTGCCCCCGCGACGGGCGGCGCGAGAGCGAGGAGCGCGAGGGCGGGGAGGAGCGCGCGACGGCGGAGGGTCGCGTCCGGCGATGGGAAGCGCCGCATGGTCGAGGCGATGGTGGGGGTGAGCCAGAGGGCGCCGCCGCGGCGTACGCCCGCTTCGAATCGCGTCGTGAGCCGTCGTGATTCTGCGCTCGGCGCGCGCCCGCGTCAAACGAAAGACGCAGCCGGCACCAATTCCTTCTCACCGCGGCCCGTGCCGAGAGCCCGAGCCGGAGCCGCCCTATCCCAGCACGACCCGCGCGTCGAGAGCGAGCGCGCCGTCGGCGCCCACCCGCAGCGGGTTGACGTCCACTTCGGCGATCTCGGGGAACGCGTCGGCGAGGAGGCCGAGCCGCACGAGCGTGTCGGCGACGGCGTCCACGTCCACGGCGGGCTCGCCGCGGATCGGGCCGAGCAGCCGCGCCGAACGCAGGGAACGCAGCATCTCGAGCGCGTCGCAGCGGTCGATCGGCGCGAGTCGTAGCTGGACGTCGTTGATCGCCTCGACGTACACGCCGCCGAGTCCGACCATGATCATCGGGCCGAAGTCCGGCAGCCGCGTGATGCCGGCGATCAGCTCGCGTCCGCTCGCCGCGGCCATGCGCTGCACGAGCACGCCGTCGATGGTGGCGTCGGGGGCGAGGCGCCGCGCGGAGGCGAGGATGTCGGCGTGCGCCTCGCGCACCGCGCTCGCGTCGCCGAGGCCGACGCGCACGCCGCCGACGTCCGTCTTGTGCAGGATCTGCGGCGACACGACCTTGAGCACGACCGGGAACCCGATCGCCTCGGCGGCGCGCACGGCGTCGCACGCGTCGCCGGCGAGGGCGGCGTCCACGGTGCGGATGCCGTACGCGCGGATCACGGCGAGCGCATCGAGCTCCGACAGCTTGGTCACGCCAGCGGCGCGGGCACGGCCGACGATTTCCGCCGCGCGCGCGCGGTCCACGTCGAGCGCCGGTACGCGGCGCGGCGGACGGGCGACGATCTCGCCGTAGCGGGCGAGCGCGCCGAGGGCGCGCGCCGCCGATTCCGGGAAGACGTACGCCGGCACGCCCGCCCGGTGCAGCTCCGACTTCCCCTGCGGCAGCCCCTCGCGCCCCATGAGCACGGCGAGCACCGGCTTCTCGGGGTGCCGCTGCGCCACCGACCCGATCGCCTCGGCGACGTCCGGCGTGCGGACGCCCAGCGGAGGTGTGAAGATCGCCACCACCGAGTCGATGCCGTCGTCGTCGAGGATGGCGTCGAGCGAGGCGCGGTAGCCGGCCGGCGTCGCCGAAGCGATCATGTCGAGCGGATTGCGGAGCGACGCCTCGGCGGGAAAGAGCGGGCGGAGGCGCTCGGCCGTGGCGCTGGAGAAGTCGGCGATGCGAAGCCCGTTCATCTCGAGCGCGTCGGCGGCGAGCACGCCCGGACCGCCGGAGTTCGTGACGATGCCGACGCGGCGCGAGCGCGGCACGCGCACGGCGCGCTCGGCGGTGAACGCCATGGCCATGTCGAACAGCTCCTCGATGGACGCGGCGCGGAGCACGCCGGCCTGCGTGAGGTGCGCGTCCACGGCCGCGTCGCTCGCGGCGAGCGCGCCGGTGTGCGACGACGCGGCCCGCGCCCCGACCTCGGAGCGCCCGGCCTTGAGGACGATGATCGGTTTCTTTCTGACGACGCGCGACGCGATCTCGAGGAAGCGGCGCGGGTTGCCGAAGTTCTCGGCGTACATGAGGATCACGCCGATCGTCGGGTCGTCCTCCCACTGCAGCAGCAGGTCGTTGCCGCTGACGTCCGCCTTGTTGCCGACGGAGACGAACTGCGCGATGCCGATGCCGAGCTCCTTCGCGTAGTCCAGCACGTTGACGCCGAGCGCGCCCGACTGCGACACGAAGGCGGCGGGACCGAAGGCCGGCATGACGGGCGCGAACGTCGCGTTGAGCGAGAGCGCCGGGTCGGTGTTGATGACGCCCATGCAGTTCGGGCCGATCATCCGCATGCCGTGGCGGCGCGCGATCTCGAGCAGCCGCCGCTCGCGCCCGACGCCGTCGCCGCCGACCTCGCGGAAGCCCGACGTGACGACGACGAGGCCGCGCACGCCCGCCTCGCCGCATTCCTCGGCGACGTCGCAGGCGATCTCCTTCGGCACGGTGACGACGGCGACGTCCACCCGCTCGGGGATGGCGCGCACCGATGGCCAGGCGGGCATCGCGTGGATGGCGTGCGCCTTCGGGTTCACCGGATACACCGCGCCGGTGAAGCCGCAGCCGACGATGTTGGCGACGATCTGGTGGCCGATCGTGTTCGCCGCGCGCGATGCGCCGACGACGGCGATGCTGCGCGGCTTGAGGATCGCGTCGAGGGCGCCGGGTGCGTGGCTCATGCGGTCAAGCTACGCGCCCGGCGCGCGCGACGTATCCGCGATTGCCCGGACAGCCGCGTCCGGGAATCGCCGGGTGCCGCGCCCGCGACTACTGCGCGGCCGCCGGCGCCTTCTTCGCGGTGGGCGGCAGGAGGCCGTTGAGGCGCAGGTAGATCGCGCTCTGACTGTAGTGGTCGGCCCAGTCGCCGACGGTCACCATCATGACGCCCGCGCGCGACATCGTGCGGCCGCCGAAGAACGGCAGCGCCTCGCCGAGCTTCGAGTCGTCGAGGCTCGCCAGCGCCTGGTCGCAGAACTGGAACGTCTCGCGGAGGCGGGCGACGAGCGCCGCCTTGCTGTCGGTGGCGGCGATCTTCGTGCGCGCCGGCGCCTTGGCGCCGCCGATCGAGCCGCACAGGTAGTCGTTGCCCTGCGCGAGGTGCACGACGATGTCGCCGAAGCTCATCTGCGCCGGCGTCGGCTTGAAGCCGTACTTGTCGGCCGGCATCTCGTCGGCGGCGGCGGTGAGGTTCTTCGCCATCTGCGCCGCGTTGCTGCGGAAGGCGGTCGCGACGGGGTTCGCCGGCTGGTCGGCGGCGACGGGATGGGCGGGGAGCTGTGCGACCGCGAGGCGCGGCAGCAGGGCGACGGCGAACGTCACGGTGAAGGCGCGGATGCGCATGGCACACCACTCGGGTTGGGGACCCGTTGATGTTGCCTCGCTCCGCGCCCCGTGTCCAGAGAGCGGGCCGTCGCCGGCGCCGCGAGCGTCAGGCGTGCAGCACCGGCACCGCGCCCGTCTGCAGCGACGGCGCTTCGTCGAGCTCGTGCAGCTTCCGCCGCAGCACCTTGCCGATCGGCGACTTGGGCAGCTCGTGCGCGATCGCCACCTGCACCGGCACCTTGTAGGGCGCCAGATGCACCGCGCAGTACGCGCGCAGGTCCTCGGGCGTCGCGTCCATGCCCGGCCGGAGGACGACCCACGCCTTCGGCCGCTCCCCCTTCACCGGGTCCTGGATCGCCGCCACGCCTACCTCGGCCACGGCCGGGTGCGTCGCGAGCACCTCCTCCACTTCGCGCGGCCACACCTGGTAGCCGGAGACCTTGATGAGCTCCTTCTTGCGCGCCGTGAGGAAGAGGTAGCCCTCGGGATCGAGGTAGCCGACGTCGCCGGTGTGCAGCCACAGCCGGCCGTTCTCGTCGCGCTGGAGCGCCTCGGTCGTCTCCTCGGGCTGGCCCCAGTAGCCGCGCATGAGCTGCGGCGCCGCCATCAGCACCTCGCCGCTGTCGCCCGGTGGCACCTCGTGCGTGCCGGACTCGATGTCCACGAGCCGGATCTCCACATCCGGCACCGGGACGCCGACGCTGCCGATCTTCTTCTCGCCGCGCGCCGGGTTGGCCGTCACGGCCATCTGCGCCTCGGTGAGCGAGTACCCCTCGACGATGATGCCGCCGGTGAGCGTCTGGAACTCGCGGCTCGTCTCGATCAGGAGCGGCGCCGCGCCGGAGAAGACGAGCTTCATCGCGTGGAACGCGTCGCGCGTGCGCGGCGTGTCCTTGTGCGCAGCGAGCGCGGCGAGGATGCCCGGCACCGCGACGAGGAACGCCGGCCGCTCGCGGCGGATCGTGGCGAGCAGCGCCGCGGTGTCGCGCGGGTTCGGGATCAGCGCCATCGAGAGGCCGGCCGTATAGGCGAGCGCCTGCACGCCGACGCCGGCGTAGACGTGGAACAGCGGCAGCGGCACCAGCAGCGTGTCGCGCCCGCGCTCGAACACGCCGCCGAGCCAGGCGTCGAGCTGCCGGCCGGCGATGGCGAGGCCGCCGTGCGTGCCGATCACGAGCTTCGGCGTCCCGGTCGTGCCACCGCTCGGCAGGAGCAGCGCCGGATCGTTCACGCTCGGCGCCGCGGCGCGCGGCTGCTGCCCCGCGTACATCGCCAGCACGTCGCCCATCGCTTCGTCGTCGCCGCGCGGCGGGGTGCCGTGCCCCTCGTGCCGCTCGCGGAACAGGCGGAAGAGGAGCGACTTCGGGAAGGCGAGCGCGTCGCGGACGTAGGCGACGATGACGTGTCGCAGGCTCGTGCGTGGCTGGACCGCCTTCACCTGATCGTAGAACGGCGCCAGCACGACCGCGATCGTCGCGCCGCTGCGCCCGAGCAGGCCGGCCATTTCTTCGGCGGGATAGGTCGGGTTCATCGGCGCGACGATCCCGCCGGCCATCCACGTGCCGATCTCGGCGATCGGGAACTGCGGAGTGTTGGGCAGGATCAGCGCGACGCGGTCGCCGGGCGCGAGCCCGCGCTCCTCCAGCGCGCGGCCGAACGCGCTCGCCTGCCGCAGCAGCTCGGCGAACGTCGTCACCGCACCCTCGAAGCGGACCGCCGCCGCGGCCGGACGCTCGGCCGCCTGCCGGCGCACCATGTCCACCAGGGTCTCCGGCGGATACGGGGCCAGGGTCTTCGGAACGTCAGCGTCGTAATGAGCGAGCCAGGGACGTTCGGCCATGGGATCCCTCCTGGATCGAGCCGCGACCAACACCTTGCGCCGCGAGCGGGCGACCCGCTGTCAGGCAAAGACTTGCAGCCACGTGCGCCACGGCGCCGGCGCGCTACGGATTTACCTGACACCCTCCCGTCGCGCCATGTCCCATCGTCGAACAACCCGCGATCCAGGACGGACGCCATGCAAGTCCCTCTCTCCGTCGGTCGCGCGCTCTACGCCGCCGGCTCCCTCGCGAACGACGACGCCGGATTCCGCTTCCGGCTCGAGTGTCCGCTCGCGGGTGCGAGCCTGACGCGCGTGGTGAGCGTGCGCGTGGACGAATCCGAGATCCCCGTCGCCGATCTCACGCTCGACCTCGGCGACGGCCGGCGACTCGCCGTGCCGGACATCACGCCCGAGCAGCCAGCGCCGCTCGTGCGCCGCCAGGCCGCCTGGGTGAGTGCGCGAGCCGGTCACCTCGTGGTCGGCGCGCACCAGCTCGCGCTCACTCTCGACGTCGCGCCGTTCGGTCGCGTCGAGGTGCAGGCGCAGGACACCATCGGCGCGGCCGCCGCGCCCGCGGACGATCCGCCGGCGGAAGCCGCCGCGCCCGCGCCCGCCGCTCCGACGGCGACGGCTGCCGCGCCCGCCACGCCGCACATCCCCTACGACAAGGATCCGACGCGCAACTACGGCCCCGAGGTCGTCGCCGAGCGTCAGCGCTTCGTCGAGCAGTTCACCGGCATGCGGCCGCAGCACATCGCGCACTACTCGTTCGATCCGGCGATCACGCGCGGCAATTGCGAGAACTTCACCGGCGTCGCGCAGATCCCGCTCGGCATCGCCGGCCCGCTGCGGGTCAACGGCGAGCACGCGCAGGGCGAGTTCCTGATTCCGCTCGCGACGAGCGAGGGGACGCTGGTCGCGTCGTACAATCGCGGCATGAAGGTGCTCAACCTCTCCGGCGGCGTGACGTGCACGGTGTCGGAGGACTACATGCAGCGGGCGCCGGTCTTCATCTTCGACTCGGCGCGCGAGGCCCGCACCTTCCGCGACTGGATCGTGGCGCACCTCGACGACCTGCGCCGCGAGGCCGAGGCGACGTCGCACGTCGCGAAGCTCGCCACCGTCGAGGTCTACCTCGCGAACAAGTTCGCCTTCCTGCGCTTCGACTTCACCACCGGCGACGCGGCGGGGCAGAACATGGTGGGTCGCGCGACGTACGCGGCGTGCGAGTGGATCCTCGCCAACGCGCCCGACGTGCGGCGCTTCTACCTCGAGTCGAACTTCGCGACCGACAAGAAGGTCTCGCACGTCAACTTCCTGCGCACGCGCGGCAAGCGCGTGACCGCCGAGGCGACGATCCCGCGCCAGGTGCTGCACGACGAGCTGCGCGTGGACCCGGAGACGCTCGCGTTCCACGCCGGCGTCGCCAACGTCGGCGCGTTCCTCTCGGGCGCGACGAACAACGGCCTCCATGCGCCGAACGCGATCACGGCGATGTTCATCGCCACCGGCCAGGACGTCGCCAACGTCACCGAGGGCTCGGCGGCCGTGATCTACACCGAGATGGTCCCCTCGGGCGACCTGTACCTGTCGATCACGATCCCGTCGCTGATCGTCGCCACCCATGGTGGCGGCACCGGTCTCGCCACGCAGCGTGAGTGCCTCGAGATGCTCGGCTGCTGGGGCAAGGGGAAGGTGAACAAGCTGGCCGAGATCGTCGCCGGCGTCGTGCTCGCGGGGGAGATCTCCCTCGCCGCCGCGATCTCGTCCCTCGAGTGGGTGTCGGCCCACGAGAAGATGGGCCGGAAGCGCTGATGGCGACCGGGGCGTCGGGGCGGCGGCGCCGTTCGGGCGCCCGGAAGCCGGCGGCGGTCGCGCCACCGCACGACGCGCACGACGCGCACGGGGCACCCGCGGCGCACGCTCACCGCCGCTCGCGCGCCGCCGCGCCCGCCGGCTTCGAGTACATGCCGGACACGCCGCCGCCGAGCCTCGTGCGTCGCTTCTTCACGACGCACCGGCACCTCGCGGGGCTCGCCGCGGGCGGCATCGTCGCCCGCGTGAGCGCGGCCCGCGCGCTCGGCACCGGGCACGGCCTGCGCTACCGCATTCTCGTCGTGCTCGCCTGGCTGCTGCGTCCGTTCGTTCTGCGCGAGCTGCGCGACGCGCCATTCCCGGTGCAGCTCCGCCGCCGGCTCGAGCTGCTCGGCCCCACCTACATCAAGCTCGGGCAGATCCTCAGCCTTCGTGAGGACATCCTGCCGAAGCCGGTGACGTCGGAGCTGCGACAGCTGCTCAACCAGCTCCCCGTCGTCCCGTTCGACCGCTGGCTGCGGCTCGTCGAGGCGGACCTCGGCCGGCCGGCCGACGTGATGTTCTCGTGGATCGATCGGACGCCCCTCGGCTCGGCGTCCATCGCGCAGATCCATCGCGCCCGCACGATCGAGGGCGACGAGGTGGTCATCAAGGCGGTGAAGCCGGGCGTGCGCGAGACGCTGCGGCGCGACGCCCGGCTGCTGCGCTGGCTCGGCGCCGGCCTCGAGCTCCCGCTCGCGCGCTACGAGCCGCGGCGCATCATCGGCGAGTTCGTGGACTACACGCTGCGCGAGGTGGACCTGCGCCGCGAGGCGGGCAACGCCGAGATGTTCGCCGCCAACTTCGCCGATCAGCCCGACGTCGTCTTTCCGGCGATCTACCGGCAGTACAGCGCGCAGAGCGTGCTGACGATGCAGTACCTCGCCGGCCCGCGCCCCGACTCCCCCGCCGCGCAGGCGCTCCCCCTCGCCGACCGCGAGCGCCTCGTGGACCTCGGCGCGCTGTCCATCATCCGCATGATTTACCGCGACGGCTTCTTCCACGCCGATCTCCACCCCGGCAACCTCGTCGTGCTCGACGGCCCGAAGGTGGGGTTCATCGACCTCGGCATGGTGGGCCGCCTCGACGGCGAGCTGCGGCGGCTCATGCTGTACTACTACTACTCGCTCGTCACCGGCGACGCCGAGAGCGCGGCGCGCTACCTGAGCGCCGTCGCGCAGCCCGGCCGCCGCGCCGACCTCTCCGGCTTCCGGCGTGAGGTGATCGAGATCTCGGGACGGTGGCGGCGCTCGTCGAGCTTCGAGACGTTCTCGCTCGGCCAGCTCGTGCTCGAGTCGCTCGCGCTCGGCGGACAGTACGGGATGTTCTTCCCCGTCGAGCTGGTGCTGATGGTCAAGGCGCTCATCACCTTCGAGGGCGTCGGCCACGTGCTGCTGCCGGGGATCGACGTGGCGAGCGTCTCGCGCACGCACGTGCGCCGCATCTTCATCGAGCAGTTCAACCCGCTGCGGCTCGCGCGCGAGGAGCTGCGCAACGCGCCCGACCTGGCCGACGCGATCGTCAAGCTGCCGCTGCTCATCACCGAGGGCGTGCACGTGCTCGAGCGCTCGACGCGTGCCCCGCCGACGGCGCCGCTCGCCGGCGTGCAGGGGACGCTGCTCGGCGGATTCTGCCTCGTCGCGGCGACGCTCCTGCTGGCCATGCACGGGCCGTGGCCGGTGTGGGCGATCCTGTTCGTCTTTGCGGCCGTCCTCGTCGGACGGGGGAGGCGCTGATGAAGACCGTCACGGACACCCGGCCCACGGCGGACGCCGTCTCGACCATGTCGTTCGCGCCGCCGCCCGTCGCGTCGCCGGCGGCGGGCGACCCGTTCGAGCCCGAGTGGTGCCGCGGCATGGTGCGCGAAGTACTTGGCCCGATGGTCGAGTCGTACTTCCGCGCCGAGATCGTCGGCGCCGAGCGCATCCCGGCGCGCGGTCCGCTCGTCCTCGCGGCGAACCACAGCGGCAACGCGTTCCCGTACGACGGCATCGTGCTCGACGGCCTGCTCTGGATGCGCGACGGGATGCACGACGCGGACAAGTTCCGCACGGTGTACGAGTACGAGCTCTCCCTCCGGTGGTGGATGCGCCCGTACGGCATCGCCAACTTCTGGCGACGCGGCGGCGGCGTGGACATGACGTTCGACAACTTCGACCGCCTGCTCGCGCGCGGCGACCGGGTCCTGTACTTCCCGGAGGGAGTGCCCGGCATCGGCAAGGGGTTCAACCGCCGCTATCAGCTGCAGCGCTTCAGCTCGAGCTTCGTCCTGCTCGCCGCCCGCCACCACGCGCCGGTGCTCCCGCTGCACGTCATCAACGCCGAATGGCTGCACCCGTTCGGCTACTGCATCCCGCCGCTCGACTGGGTGATGCAGCGCGTCTTTCTCGTCCCGTTCCTGCCGCTGCCGATCGGCCTGCTCGCGGTGCTGATGCCGTGGATGTGGTTCCTCGCCTTCCCGGTCCGGCTCGTGTTCGTCGTCGGCGAGCCGATCGACGTCGAGGGGATTCTCCGCGAGGAGGGCGTCACTGATCTCGAGTGCCCGCCGCGCGACCGGCTGCGGCACGCCGCCGAGCGCGTACGCACGATCATGCAGCACCAGCTCACGGAGCTCGTCACCGTGCACGGGAAGACGCGCTACGGATTCGGCTCCCTCGTACGCGCCCTGCGCCGCGCCAGGCCCCGCGCCCTGCGCGCGACGCCGCTCGGCTGGCCGCTCGCGTTCCTCCAGCACGAGCGCGACCTGCAGCGCCCGCCGGCGCGGAACCGCCTGCACGCCGTGCTGCGCGACCTCGACCTGCTCGCGTTCTACCTGCCCGTCGTCGGCTGGCCGCTGCTTACGCTCGCGCGCCACCTGCGCAAGCCGCCGTACGGATACCGCGGGCTGTCGCGCGCCGAGATCGCCGAGCTCGAGGGGCGGTACGTGTGGAAGCTGTCCGAGCGGCCGTTGCCGCCACGCCCGGCGAGCCGCGCCGACGCCTAACGAGGAACGGCGCGCTTCGGGCGGCGGCGGGGCCGCTCGCGCCCGTTGCCGCTGGCGTCCGCCGCATTCGTCCGCTCCCGCGCGCCGGCGACGGGCACGTCCGGCCAGAGCTCGCGCGTCTCGTCGTCGAGCACGTCCCGGCGCAGGCGCAGGCCGTGGCGCGCGAACACCGGCTCCAGCGCGGCGGCACGGCGCCGCAGGTCGGCGCGAGTGGCGCGGTAGGCGAGCGCGCACACCTCGCGGCGGGCGTCGAGGCTGAACAGGTTCGAGAAGAACATCTCGTACGCGTCGCGCGGCGGCTCGAAGAGCACGACGTCGGCGTCCGGGTAGCGCTCGGCGTAGCTCGCGATGCCCACCTCGAGGCGGGAGTGGACGAGCGTGCGGAAGGTCTGCGAGAGCACCGCCGGCAGCCCGTGGCGGAGCAGCTCCCCAGGCGGCGGCCCACCGTGCGCTTCGCCCGTCGTGGTGTCCACCGGCACGATCGGGTTGACGCAGAGGAGCAGCCCGACGCCCTGCTCGAGCGCGACCGACGCGTGCAGCGTCTTGAGCAGCACGCCGTCCACGCAGACGCGCCCGTCTATCGTCACGGGCGGGTAGGCTCCGGGCAGCGCCGTGCTCGCCTGGACGGCGCGGGAGATGGGGACGTGCGGGTGCTCGGGCTGGCCGAAGCGGATGGCGCGTCCCGACTCGAGGTCGGCCGCGACGACCGTGAGCCGCGAGGGCAGCTCGCGGAAGTCGTCCGTGCGGCCGGGGTGGGTGAAGACCTTCGCGAGGTGCCGCCGGATCGGCTCGTTGTCGAAGATGCCGAGCGGGAGCGCGCGCGTCGCGTGACTCAGCGACGCCAGGATCGAGCGGTCGTGTCGCCCGCCCGTCAGGTACCAGACCGCGCGCGCGAGAAAGTGCGGCAGCGACACGCCGCGTCGCACGAACTCGCGGTAGTTCGGCGCGAAGAAGATCTCCGGCTCGAACGGCTCCTCGTCGTCGGCGTCGCCGTGGATGATGCGGACGAGGAGCTCGGGCGACATGCCGTTCGCGAGGCACGCCGCGAGGAGCGCGCCGGCGCTGACGCCGACGTAGCAGGGCAACGCGGCGAGATCGACGCCATCCAGGGCTTCCTGCACTGCCCTGAGGGCGCCGATCTCGTAGATCGCGCCGGCGGGGCCGCCTCCCGCGAGGGAGAGGCCGACCCCGCCGCGAACCGGCACGCGACGCCGCGCCACGGTCGTCAGGTCACGCCGTCGCCGTGGCGGTCTTCCGCCGCGTCGTCGTGGACTTCGTCCGTGTCCGGCGCCGTGCCGGCGGCGCCGTGCGCCGCTCGATGCTGGCGGCGAGCCCTTCGACGCGGCGCGCCAGGCCGTTGATCTCGCGCTTCGTCGGGACGCCGATGCGGTTCAGCACTCCCGACATCGTGTCGTCCACCGTCTCGCCGATGCGGCTCATCGCCACGCTGGGCGCCTGCTGAGCCGTCGCCACCGCCTTGTTGATGCGCGGCTTCATCGTGCGCTCGAATCCCTCACCACGCTTCACGAGCGTCTTGAAGAACCGGATCCCTTCGTCCTCGGTGAGCGCGAGCGCGCCGAGCCCGGCGAGCCAGATCTGCTCCACCGAGTCGCGCAGCATCGGCCTGGCTCCGCCGTCGTGCTTCCTCGTTGTCTGTGCCATGGAACACCTCCGTGCGGGTCGCAGTTTCGGGTGGTCGACCGACCACTTGCACCGTAGAATGCGGCCACGCCGGAGGAGCGTCTGTCAGGCAAAGGCGACGGTGGAAGGGCGCGTCAGGCGGCGCCGCGGCGCCCTCGCCGCAGCACCGCGCGCTCGACGCGCGTCACGGTGCGGCCGAGGCGCCGCACCGCGGATCCGCCCGAATCCTCGCGCCGCGCGCGCAGGTCGACGCTCTTCCACAACGTGCGCGACTCGTCGTCGAGCACGTCCTCGCGCAGCCGCACGCCGTGCCGCGCCAGCAGGGGGGCGAGCTCGTCTCGGCGCCGCGACAGGTCGCGTCGCGTCGCCTCGTAGGCGAGATCGCAGATCGCCTCGCGCGAGCTCAAGCTGAAGAGGTTGGCGAAGAACATCCCGTACTCGTCGCGCTCCGGCTCGAACACGACGACGTCGGCGCGCGGGTAGCGGTGCGCGTAGCTCGTCAGCCCCGCGTCCATGCGCGAGCGCAGGACGGTCCGCACCGTCTGCGAGAGCACGGCCGGCATGCCGCGCTCGACGAGCTCCCCGGGCCGCATCGCGCCCGCCTCGACGGCCGAGCGCGTGTTCACCGGGACGATCGGATTGATGCAGAGCAGGAGCGCCGCGCCGTGACCGAGCGGTACCGACGCGTGCATCGTCTTGAGCAGCGCGCCGTCCACGCACGGACGGCCGTCGATCTCCACCGGCAGATAGAGCCCGGGCACGGCCGTGCTGGCCTGCACGGCGCGCGAGATCGGGATGTGGTCCCATCCATCGGTGCCGAAGAGCACCGGCTCCCCCGACTCGAGGTCCGCGGCGACGATCGTCAGCCGGCGCGACAGCGCCCGGAAGTCGTCCGTGCGCCCGTTGTTCTCGAGGAGCGCGGACAGGTAACGGCGAATCGGTTCGTTGTCGAAGTACCCCACCGGCAGCGCGCGCGCGAGGTGCGCCATCCCCGCGCCGAGTCCCTGCGCGCCCGGCCGCCGCAGCGCCTTCCACACGGAGCCCGTCGCGAGCCGCGGAAGCATCAGCGCGCGGCGGCCGATCTCGCGGTACGCCGGCGTGAAGAAGGTGTCGGGAGTGAAGGGGATCTCGCCGGGTTCGTTCCGGAACAGCATCCGCACGAGCTGAGTGGACGTGATCCCGTTGGCGAGACAGGCGGCGACGAACGCGCCGGCGCTGACGCCGACGTAGCTGTCGAGGGCGTTGATGTCGAGGCCGTCGAGCGCCTCGTCGAGCGCGCGAAGGGCGCCGATCTCGTAGACGGCGCCGAGCGGCCCCCCGCCGGCGAGGGCGATGCCGATCTCGGGCCGGGACTTCGGATGCCGTCGGGGTGCCTTGCGAGGTGCCTTTCGGACTGCCTTTCCGGGTGCCGTCATGAAGCGCGAGACTCCTTCGTCGGAATGCACGGGCGGCCGGCGCGCGAAGGCTGCTGCGTCGAATGCTCCGGCCCGCTCCCGGGGGTCAAGCTAAGGCAGGATGCCGGCCACGGCGGCGCACTGGCGCTTCGTCACTCGTTGGGAGCCCAAATGCGGGGTCAACCGGGCGCGCGGTCCCCTGACACGACGAAGCCGGCGGAGACCTCGCCTACCGAGGTCCCGCCGGCTTCGCCCACCCCTTCAAGGTGTCCTGCGGTTCTGCTGCCAACCCCACGGCCGCCTGGTGCGCCAGACGGCCGGTCCAACGCCCCACTTCCACTGCGACTGCCACTGCACTTGCTACTGCACCTGCTACTGCGCCTGCAACCACACCCACGACCAGCTACACCCTACGGACGATCCGCTACTGCGGAGGTAAGTTCCCGCTCGGCGGGCCGCCCCGGCCGGTCACGATCACGTACCCGGAGAAGTGCGGGATGCCCCAGTGCAGCCGCTTGCCGGTCGCGACGAGATCGGTCCTGAAGGTCTCGGAGATCAGCGCCGTGCCAGCGGCGACGTCCAGCTGCTCGTCGCCGGCGAAGTAGGCGGCCTCGGGTGTCGCGCGGCCACTGCTGGCGCTCCACGTGGTGCCGCTCAGATCCTGGGTCGCCGAGAGCGGCCTGGCGAAGACGAGCCCGTGCGGCTCGAACTCGTAGGCGACGGCGTTGCCGGCGATCGCGGTCACGGTGATGGTGACCGGGGTGCTCGTCGGCAGCGCGTTGCGCGGGACGACGACCTGGAGCCCGGCCTCGGGAATCCGGAGAACGCCGCCGTTGTCGGCGACGGTGATCGACGCGGAGATCGCGTGCTCGAGCGGCACGCTGCGCTGGAGCACCGTCGCGAGCTGCGTCTCGCTCGCGACGCTCGCCCCGCGGACGACCGGCCCGGTGGCCGCCGCCTGATCGCCGTTGCACGCGGCGACCGCCAGACCGGCGCCGAGCGCGAGCGCCGACGAGAGCGCGCGGATCGACGGCGTGCTCATGATGGACGAACGCATTGGACGGGATGGAAGAGTGGGGACTACTCGGCGTAGCCGGACGCGATGTTGTAGCCGCTGAAGTGCTTGATGCGGCGGTACAGGAAGCCGCGCACGTCACGCTGCGTCGCCAAGGTGGGATCCGTCAGCGACTCGTCCACACAGTCGCTCGCGTTGTCGGCGCAGTAGAAGATCCGATATGCCGGGTCGTCGGCCGCGACCTTGTCCATCAGGTACAGGATGGCGTTCGCCCGGTCGCTCGGCGCGAAACGGAGGCGCGGCATGAAGTCCACGCGCGGATGTCCGTTCGCCTCGACCCAGGTGCGCGCCGTGATCGTGACGGGCGTCTTCGCCGGCTGGCACGGCTGGTCCCACTCGGTCGGTCCGTAGCTGGAGCTCAGATCGCAGATCGCGTTCGGCGAGATCACGAGCTGATGCCCGCCGTTGAGCGTCTTCACGATCCCGAAGCCCGGCCGCACCGTGAACGTCGTCAGCGAGGTGTCCGTGCGGCCGCCGTTCTCGGTGGCGCGCACGGCGAGGCCGGTCCCGGCGGCGGCGGGCGCGAGCGCGCGGTCGTTGCTGCACGCCGCGGTCGCCGCCGCCAGCAGCGTCATGATGAGGGTGCGCCCAACCACCTGCTGTCGCATCATTGTCTCCCCCCGAGTGCCGTCGTGATTTGCGGAACGCACTGAATTGCGGCATCCTGCAAGGCAACGGCGATGCCGTCGGTAAGTCGTTTCGTGTCAGCGCATTGGCGTTTCGGGCCGATCGTCATTTCGTCCGCACGGGACGAAACGTCCGGGCAATCCGTCCGCCATGCGGCGCGCCGGCGGCGGCGTTAGGCGGGCGAGCCGGGCGCCGGCCAGCGGGCCGCGATAGCGGAACGCACGTCTCGCGCGTAGAGCATGGTCTGCGCTCCGTCGCCCGCGCGAACGTCACGCGCTGCCTTCCCGCTTCCCGGAGACTCGATTCGATGGCCTGCCGCGCCTCGCTCCGCCGTGCCACGTGCCGCGCTGTAGTCGCCGCCGCGGCGCCCGCCCTCCTCCTTCTGTTCGCGTCTCCGAGCGCGGCGCGCGCCCAGCGCGGCGACGACAACAACGCCTACGCCGACTCGATCAGGTACCGCTACCCGACGACGGCGCGGCTCGACGCGCTCAAGGCGGAGGCGGCACGCGACATCGATGCGCGGGCGAAGCAGATCCAGGTCATGGTGGACCAGGTCTTCTCGTTCGGCGAGCTCGGGTTCCAGGAGGTCGAGACGTCGAAGTACCTGACCGGCATCCTCGAGCAGAACGGGTTCACGGTCGAGCGGGGCGTGGCCGGCATCCCGACGGCGTTCGTCGCGCGCTGGGGCTCGGGCAAGCCCGTCATCTCGTTAGGCTCGGACATCGACGACATCCCGCAGGCGGGGCAGAAGCCGGGCGTCGCCTACAAGGATCCGCTCGTCGCCGGCGCGCCGGGGCACGGCGAGGGGCACAACTCGGGGATGCCGCTCAACATCGCCGCCGCGATCGTCGTGAAGCGCATCATGCAGCGCGAGCATCTCCCGGGAACGATCGTGCTCTGGCCCGGCGTCGCCGAGGAGCAGATGGCGGGGAAGGCGTTTCTCGTTCGCGCCGGCGTCTTCAAGGACGTGGACGCGACGCTCTTCGCGCACGTCGGCGACCGCCTCTCCGTCTCGTGGGGGCAGTCGAGCAGCAATGCGCTCATCTCGGCCATCTTCAAGTTCCAGGGATCGAGCGCGCACGCGGCCGGCGCGCCGTGGCGCGGCCGGAGCGCGCTCGACGCCGTGATGCTGATGGCGCAGGGGTGGGAGTTCCACCGCGAGCACATGGAGCTCGCGCAGCGCTCGCACTACGTCATCCCCGACGGCGGCGACCAGCCGAACGTCGTCCCGAGCACGGCGAGCATCTGGTTCTACTTCCGCGAGCGCGACTACGCGCGCACGCTGGCGATGTTCGAGACGGCGAAGCGGATGGCGCAGGGCGCGGCGCTGATGACGGACACGAAGCTCGACACCGTGATGATGGTCGGCTCGGGCTGGAGCCCGTACTTCTCGCGGCCGATCGCCGAGGCGATGTACCGGAACATCGTCGCCGTCGGCACGCCGGCGTGGGACGAGAAGGACCAGACGCTCGCGCGCGGCATCCAGCGCGAGCTCGGCGTTCCCGACAGCGGGTTGAGCACGAAGC
>DATMHT010000293.1:0-2133 GCA_035554795.1 Gemmatimonadaceae bacterium
GCGAACGGCGACGGGATCTCCGTCTGCACGACGCGAATGGTCAGCGCGCCCGAGGCGAGGCGCGCGAGCACGTCGCGCAGCCCGGCCATGTCGAACGCGTCCTGCAGCACGTCGCGGTACGTCTCGACGAGGATCGGGAACGACGGCCACTCGCGGACGCTCTGCAGCAGGTCGGCAGCCTTGAGGCGCTGGAGCCAGAGCGGCATGCGGCGGCGCGGGTTGCCGCGCGGCAGCAGCAGCGCGCGGGCAGCGTTCATCCGGAAGCGCGCACCGAACAGCGACGACTGGCCGACCTCCTCGAGCACGAGCCGCTCCGCTTCCTCTTCCGTGAGCGCGCGGAAGACGTCGGTCGGCGGCGCGGCGCCCATGTCGGGGAGGCGGAGCATCAGCCCGTCGTCGGTCGTCTGCACCTGCACCTCCACACCCAACCGGTCCTGCACGAGCCGGGCGAGCGCCATCCCCCACGGTGCGTTGACGCGGCCGCCGAACGGCGCGTGCAGCACCATGCGCACCGATCCCACCTCGTCGCGGAAGTGCTCGAGCACGAGATGGCGGTCGTCCGGCACGACCCCGACGATGGCGCGCTCGCTCTGCACGTACTCGGCGAGCGACCGCACCGTCGGCTCGTCGGCGCCGTACCGTTCCTGAATGGCGTCCAGATCCTTGCGGGTGCGCGCCGCGTCGAGCACGCGCCGCAGCTCGCCGACGCGCGACGTGAGGTGCGACGAGCGGGCCATGAACTCGCCGTGCCAGAAGGGCATCCGCGCCGGCGCGCCGGGCGCCGGCACCACGACGACGCGGTCGTGCTCGATCGAGCGGATGCGCCAGGTGGAGGAGCCGAGCTGGAAGGCGTCGCCGACGCGCGACTCGTGGACGAACTCCTCGTCGAGCTCGCCGAGCCGCGTCTTGTCGGGGAGGTTCACCGTGTAGAGGCCGCGGTCCGGGATCGTGCCGCCGGAGATCGTCGCCACCATGCGCGACGATCGCGCCGGGGTGAGCAGATCACTCACGCGGTCCCACGTGATGCGCGCGTCGAGCTCGCCGGCGACGTCCGAGGGATACTTGCCGGCGAGCATGCCGAGCACCTCGTCGAACGCGCCGCGCGTCAGCGCGTGGTACGGGTAGGCGCGACGGACGAAGTCGAACAGGTCGGTCGCCGTCCACTCGGTCTCGTCGGACGCGACGATGGCGACGACGATCTGCGCCAGCACGTCGAGCGCGTTCTGGACGACGTGCGTCGGCTCTACATCTCCGGCGCGCATCGCGTCGAGGATCGCCATCTGCTCGAGGGCGTCGTCGCGAAACGTCGGCACGAAGACGCCGCGACTCGTCGCCTCGAGCGTGTGGCCGGCGCGGCCGACGCGCTGCAGCGCCGACGCGACGCGCTTCGGGCTCTGGAGCTGAACGACGAGGTCCACCGAGCCGACGTCGATGCCCAGCTCGAGCGAGCTGGTAGTGACGAGCGCGCGCAGCTCGCCGGCCTTGAGCCGTTCCTCGAGCAGGAACCGCCGCTCGCGCGACAGCGAGCCGTGGTACGGCAGCGCCATCTCGCTCCCGGCGAGCGTGTTGACGCGCGCCGCCATCCGCTCGGCCTGCGCTCTGTTGTTGACGAAGACGAGCGTCGTGCGCGCGCCCCTGATCTGCTCGAGCACGAGCGGCGCGACCGACGTCCAGATCGTCCCGTCCACGTGGGCGAGGTCGTCCACCGGCGACTCGACGCGCGTCTCCATCCGCTTCACGAGACCGCAGTCGACGATCTCGACGGGGCGGAATTTCAGATCGGGGGTGGCGGGTGGCGGGTGGGGGGTGGCAACACCCTCGGGACGTCCCGGGCGGACGTTCCCACCCGCCGCCCCCCACCCGCCACCCGCCGTCGCGACGACATCGCATCCCCCGAGAAATCGCGCTATCTCCTCCAGCGGCTTCTGCGTCGCCGAGAGGCCGATGCGCTGCGGGGCGTCGGGGGCGAGCTTGGCGAGGCGCTCGAGCGTCAGCGCGAGGTGGGCGCCGCGCTTCGTGCCGGCGACGGCGTGGATCTCGTCCACGATCACGGCGCGGAGCGCGCTGAACATCGTCCGGCCGCGGACGCTCGTCAGCAGGATGTGGAGCGACTCGGGCGTCGTGATGAGGATG
>DATMHT010000294.1:0-1821 GCA_035554795.1 Gemmatimonadaceae bacterium
GTCGTGCAGGTGCGCGCCGGCGCGCGCATCCGGACGCTGCCGTTCCTCGCGAACGGAGCGGAGGTGAAGGAGACCGCCTTCAGTGGCGGCCTCGGCTTCCCGCTCGCCGAGGGACGGGCCGGGCTCGACCTGGCGCTGCAGCACGCCTCGCGCAGCGCCTCCGGCAGCGGCGCGTCCGAGCACTCCTGGACGCTCGGCCTCGGCCTCACCGTTCGGCCGTGAGCGCGGTGGAGACGTCGTCGCCCGGCGCGCCGCGGCGCAGCTCGCTCCCCGACGGGACAGCGGTGCTCTCGCCGCCGCTCATCCTCGTCGCCGACGACGTCCCCGCCAACGTCGAGCTCCTGCTCGACCAGCTCCACATGCTCGGCTACCGCACGGTGGACGCGATCGATGGTCCGTCGGCGGTGGCGGCGGCGTTCCAGCACCGCCCCGACCTCGCGATCCTCGACGTCTCGATGCCCGCCGGCAACCTCGGCGTCGAGGACCGCGCGACGGGCTTCGAGGTGTGCCGGCGCATCAAGCGCGACCCTCGCACCTCGCGCGTGCCGGTCATCTTCGTGACCGCGCTCAACGACACGACCGACCGCGTGAAGGCGATCGAGGCGGGGGGCGACGACTTCCTCACGAAGCCGCACAACCGCCTCGTGCTCGGCGCGCGCGTGCGCAGCCTGCTCAAGCTCAAGGCGGCGACCGACGCGCTCGAGGACAGCTATCGCAAGCTGCGCGAGCTGGAGAAGGTCCGCGACGATCTCATGAAGATGATCGTGCACGACCTGAAGACCCCGCTCACCGCCGTGCTCGCGACGCTCGAGATGCTCCTCGACGGCGACTTCGGCGCGGTCGCGGAGGGCCAGCGCCAGGCGCTGCGCGACTGTGAGGGAAAGGCCGAGGACCTGCTCGCGCTGATCGAGGATCTGCTCGAGATCGCGCGTATCGAGGAGACGACGCTCCAGCTCGAGCTGCAGAAGATCGCGCCGGCCGCGTTCCTCTCCGAGATCGTCCACGAGTGGGGGATCCGCTTCCAGCAGGAGCGCGCCACCGCCAGCGTGGACGTCAGCGACGACGCGCCGGTCTTCGAGGCGGACAAGGCGCTGCTCAAGCGCGTGTTCTCGAACCTCGTGCAGAACGCGATCACGCACTCGGGCAAGGAGATCACGCTTCGCCTCAGCGCGCGCGCCGACGCGAACCACGTGCTCTTCACGGTAGCCGACAACGGTCCCGGCATCCCGCCCGAGTACCACGACGTCATCTTCCGCAAGTTCGAGCGCGTGAAGAACCCGACGATCCCGCGCGTGCGCAGCTCGGGGCTCGGCCTCGCCTTCTGCAAGCTCGTCGTGGACGCCCACGGCGGCCGGATCTGGGTCCAGAGCCGTCCGGGGGAGGGAAGCGCGTTCCACATTCTGCTCCCGCTGCGTCCGCCCGATCGCACGCCCGAGACGATGCGCATCACCGGCGAGTTCCGCGCGACGGGCGAGTACCGCGTCAGCGGAGCGTGAAAGGGCCGCGTTCGGCGATCTGACGAGATGGACAGGACGGACAGGATCCGGTTGTGCTGCAATCCCGTTCATCCTGTTCATCCTGTTCATCCTGTCATGACGGCCGGCAGTCGAGAGCCCACAGTCGAGCGCCGAGAGCCGCTCTCACGATGAAGGTTTATCTCCGCACGTTCGGCTGCCGCGCCAATCAGTACGACACCGAGGCGGTGCGGGCGATGGTCGGGCGCGCCGGAGCGGAGGTCGTCGCCAGCGCGGCCGAGGCGGACGTCGCCGTGTTCAACTCGTGCGCCGTGACGGCCGACGCCGAGGCCGATCTGCGGCAGGC
>DATMHT010000295.1:0-14005 GCA_035554795.1 Gemmatimonadaceae bacterium
CATCCCCTCGCTCGGCCGGCTCGACTTCCCGTGGCCGATCCCGTCGGGGAGGATGATGTAGTACTTCGTCGCGTCGAGGAGCTGCCCGGCGCCGAAGAGGTGGCCGGCGAACGTCGGCGTGAGGAAGCCGCTCCCGCTGCCAGTGGTGCCGTGCATGACGAGCACCGCGTTGCGCACCCGCCCGCTCGCGTCGCGCACCGGCGTGCCGAGCGTCGTGTAGTGCAGTCGCAGCTCGCGCAGCGTGTCGCCGGTGGCGAAGACGAAATCGCGCGCGACCCAGTCGCCCTCGACCGGCGCGGGATACGGCCTGGCGGTGGTGTCCTGGGCGCGAAGTGGTGCGGACAGGAGGGCGAGCAGGAGAAGCGTCAGGCGCATGGGCGTGGACGGTGATGGTCGAGGGAACGCGTAGCGCGTGGCGCGTAGTGCGTAGCGACCTGCCGCTCGGGACGCCCCGAGGCTCTTCGCTACGCGCTAAGCGCTACGCGCTACGCCACTCTTTCGCTACGCGCTCACTTTCCCGCCACGGCAACCACCCGCGCCCGGATCAGCCGGTCCAGCTTGGGATAGTTCGCGTCCAGCCACGCGTTGCCGCTCGCGAAGATCGGCGCCTGCTTGCCGCCGCGCATGCCGCCGCCGGCGCTCTCGCCGTAGCCGGCGTACAGGCGGTCCACGACGTCCATCCCCTCGACGACCACACCCACCGGCGCGAAGCCCTCGGCGTCGAGGCGCGAGTTGTCGGCGAGGTTGACGAAGAGCTGCGTCGTGCGCGCGTTCGGGCCCGTCATCGCGTAGCTCACCGTGCCGCGCACGTTGGCGTGGCGCACGGAGTCGTCGGGGATCGTCGCGTCGCGCCACGCCGTCGCGACCGCGGGGTCGCCCGCGATCCCGAACTGCGCGATGAAGCCGGCGCGCACACGATAGAAGCGCGAGTCGTCGAAGAAGCCGGCGCGGGCGAGGTCGTACAGCCGGTCGGCGCCGCGCGGGGCCCAGTCGCGGTGCACCTCGACCACGAACGCGCCGGCGGTCGTCTCGAAGCGGATGCGGCTGACGTCCGGCGCGCGCGTGCTCCAGAATGGATGACGCGGATCGGCGAGGGCGGCGCGCGCCACGTCGGGAGGTGGGACCGGCGGCGGCGCCGGGTGGCTCGCCCGCGCGCAGCCGGCCGCGGCGACGACGACCAGGGCGGCGCCGGCGGGGCGGCGCATCCGCTTCCAGACGCCGGCGGTGGAACGTTCCGCGCATGGAGCGCGCTCGGTCAGCCAGTGACGCATCATTCCCGCAAACAACTTCGATGACGACCATGCGCAAGGCTCCGACGCCGCCGGCCACGCCGCCCGTCGGTGCGCCCGCCCTCTTCGCCCCGCTCCGCCTCCGCGGCGTCGAGCTTCGCAACCGGATCGTCGTCAGCCCGATGTGCCAGTACTCGAGCGACGACGGCATGGCCACCGACTGGCATCTCGTCCACCTCGGCAGCCGCGCCGTCGGCGGCGCGTCGCTCGTCATCGCCGAGGCGACGGCGGTAACGCCGGAGGGGCGCATCTCGCCGCGCGACCTCGGCGTCTGGAGCGACGCGCACGTCCCCGGGCTCGCGCGGTGCACGGCGTTCGTCGAGGCGCAGGGCGCGGTCGCCGGCGTCCAGCTCGCGCACGCCGGCCGCAAGGCGAGCACGTCGCCGCCGTGGATGGGCGGCCACGTCGTCCCCGTGCGCGACGGCGGATGGCGGACGGTCGCGCCGAGCGCGGTGCCGTTCCGCGAGGGCAGCCCCGAGCCGCTCGCGCTCGACGCGGCGGGGATCCGCGATGTGGTGGACGCGTTCGTCGCCGCGACGGGGCGGTCGCTCGAGGCCGGCTTCCGCGTCATCGAGCTGCACGCCGCGCACGGCTACCTGCTGCACCAGTTCCTCTCGCCGCTCAGCAACCACCGCACGGACGCGTACGGCGGCTCGTTCGAGAACCGCGTGCGCCTCACGCTCGAGGTGACCGAGGCGGTGCGCGCGGCGTGGCCGGCCGAGCTGCCGCTGTTCGTGCGCATCTCGGCGACCGACTGGGTGGAGGGTGGCTGGGACCTCGACCAGTCCATCACGCTCGCGCGGCTGCTGCGCGACCGCGGCGTGGACCTCGTGGACTGCTCGACGGGCGGCATCGTGCCGGGCGTGCGCATCCCCGTCGGGCCCGGCTACCAGACGGAGTTCGCCGAGCGCATCAGGCGCGAGGCCGACGTCTGCACGGGCGCGGTCGGCCTGATCACCGAGCCCGAGCAGGCGAACGAGATCGTGCGCGACGGCCGCGCCGACGTCGTGCTGCTGGCGAGGCAGCTGCTGCGGGATCCGTACTGGCCGCTGCGGGCAGCGAAGCGGTTGGGGGCGGAGGTGAAGTGGCCGGTGCAGTACGAGAGGGCGCGGGACTGAGAGGGACGCGGGACGCGGGACGCGGGACGCGGGACGCGGGACGCGGGACGCGGGACGCGGGACGCGGGACGCGCGAGCCGATGCGGTCGGCGGCGATTCGATGACGTGAAGTTCAGGGCGCGCGATAGACTCTGACGTGGGGGGGGCCCCCGCGCGGCGTCAGGGCCGCGGCGTCAGGGCTCGCGCTTACCGCCTACCGCGTCCCGCGTCCCATGTCCCATGTCCCCCGTCCCGAAGATCTTCTTCGGTATCATCACATGCACCCCCACGTTCCCGTCCACCAGCTCCGTCACCGCCACGTCACACGCCACGCTCGTCAGCATGTAGGCGTCGTCGTGCGAGAGGTGCTGGGTCTGCATCAGGAAGTCCACGGCCTGGCGGACGGCGGTCTTCGTCGCGACGACGAGGCTCGTGTCGGTGCCCATCGTGATCCAGTGGGTCGGCGTCTCGGCGCGCGGCCAGCCGGAGAGGTGCATGTCCTTGCGCACCGTCACGCGCAGCGTGCCGACGAGTGACGTCTCGAGGGCGGTGATGTCCACCTCGCCGTTCCCCTGCCCCGCGTGGCCGTCGCCGATCTCGAGGAGCGCGCCGGCGGTGTGTACCGGGATGTAGAGCGTGGTCCCGGCGACGAGCTCCTTGTTGTCGAGGTTCCCGGCGTGGATGCCCGGCGGCGCGGAGTTCACGCGTCCCATCGCCGCCGGCGGCGCGACGCCGACGCTGCCGAAGAACGGGTGCAGCGGCACGTCGATGCCGGGCGCGAAGTGCGCGACGTGCTTCTTCGCGTCGAGCGGGATGATCTTCATCTTCGCGTACGGGAAGTCCTCGGGGAGGAAGCCGCGGCCGACGCCGAACGCGTTGTAGGCGTACGGGATCGCGAGCTCGATCTTCTCGAACTTCACCTCGAGCACGTCGCCCGAGTCGGCGCCCTCGACGTAGACCGGCCCGGTGAGGATGTGCCCGCCCGGTCCCTTGTCGGTGACGTGCGTCGTGATGTCGCGCAACGACGGCTCGACGTCGGCCGGCTTCACCCCCGCGCCCTCGAGCCGCTCCGGCGTCGACGTGATGAGCGTGCGGACGACGAGCCGGTCACCGGAGGCGATCCGCAGCACCGGCTTCGCGGCGGCGCTGTAGTAGCCCCACGCGACGGTCGTCGGCGAGGGGTCGAGTCGGTGCGTGCGCGGAGCCGGTGTCGTCTGCGCCGCGAGCGACGACGACGGGAGCAGAACCGCGAGCGGGAGGAGCAGCGAACGAAGGCGCATCGATGGACTCGGGGTGAGGGCGAGTCTCATTATACCCTCTACTCGGCAGGAGAATTAACCGCAGAGACGCGGAGGACGCGGAGGGCTGCCTTCGTGAAGGCCTGAACCACGGAGGTCACGGAGGACTACCCTGTCCCAGTCATCCCGAGGGAGCGAATGCGACCGAGGGATCTTGCGTACCGGTCGCGGAGGACGCCACGCGAGTCGCACGCAAGATCCCTCGCTACGCTCGGGATGACGGGGAGGGTGAGGTCTCCGTGTCCTCCGTGGCCTCCGTGGTTCAAGCTCTCACAAAGCCTCCGCGCCCTGTGCGTCTCTGCGGTTCAAGCTTTTCAAAGAGCATCAGTACGATCCGCGGCGCCGCTCCTGGCTATAGATTCTTCCCGTCCCGGAAAGTCGACCGCCCATCGAGGAATCGTCATGTCGCTCTTCGTCCGGCGCCGCATCGCGCCAGCAGTCGCCGCCGTCGCGCTCTTCGCGCTGCCACTCGTCGCCCAAGGGCCGTCGCCGCTCGCGCCCCAGCAGAAGCTCGCGCACGAGATCTACAAGGAGCTGGTCGAGACGAACACCGCCGACTCGGTCGGATCGGTGACGAAGGCGGCGGAGGCGCTCGCGGCCCGCTTCCGCGCCGCCGGCTTTCCCGCGTCGGACGTGCAGCTGCTCGTGCCGCCGGGGAAGCCGACGAAGGGGAACCTCGTCGTGCGCTATCGCGGCCGCGGCCGGGGGAAGCCGCTGCTCCTGCTCGCGCACCTCGACGTCGTCGCCGCGCTGCGCTCGGACTGGACGATGGACCCGTTCACGCTCAACGAGCGCGACGGCTACTTCTACGGCCGCGGCACGAGCGACGACAAGGCGATGGCGGCGATCTTCGCCGCGAACCTGATCCGCGACAAGCAGGCGGGGTGGGTGCCGGACCGCGACATCATCCTCGCGCTGACCGCGGACGAGGAGGGCGGCGACGCGAACGGCGTCGAGTGGCTCATCGCCGAGCACCGGCCGCTGATCGACGCCGCGTTCGCCATCAACGAGGGCGGCGGCGGCTCGCTGCGCGACGGCAAGCCGGTGCTCAACACCGTGCAGGCGGCCGAGAAGGTGCCGGTGAACTTCACGCTCACCGCGACGAACCGCGGCGGGCACTCGAGCGTGCCGCGGCCGGACAACGCGATCTACGAGCTGGCGCAGGGGCTCGTGAAGCTCGCCGCCTACGACTTCCCGGTGCAGCTCAACGAGGTGTCGCGCGCGTTCTTCGCGAACACGGCGCCGATGGAGGCGCCGGCCATGGGCGCGGCGATGCGCGCCATCGTCGCCAACCCGAACGACAGCGCCGCGGCGGCGACGCTGTCGGCGGACCCGCGCTACCATTCGATGCTGCGCACGACGTGCGTCGCGACCCGTCTCGCCGGCGGCCACGCCTATAACGCGCTGCCGCAGACGGCGAGCGCGAACGTGAACTGCCGCATCGTCCCGACGCAGACGCCGCAGGAGGTGCGCGACGCGCTCGCCCGCGTGCTCGCCGACACGGGGATCGCGATCACCGAGACGGTGCCGATCCGCGAGAAGAGCGGCGCGGCGCCGAGCCCGCTGACGGCGGAGCTGATGCGCCCGATCACCGACATCACGCACGCGATGTACGGCGCGAACGTCGCCGTCATCCCGGTGATGTCCACCGGCGCGACCGACGGCCGCTTCCTCCGCGCGGCGGGGATCCCGACCTACGGCGTGAGCGGCATCTTCGGCGACCCGAACGACGTCCGCGCCCACGGCCGCGACGAGCGCCTGCTCGTGAAGTCGTTCTACGACGGGCAGGAGTTCCTGTACCGTCTCACGCACCGGCTGGCGGGAGGCGGCGGGAAGCCGGCGGCGTAGCAGGTAAGCGGGAAGCGGTAAGCGGTAGGCGCGAACGTGCGAAGGGCCGGCTCCGCTCACGGATGCCGGCCCTTCGAAGGTTCGCGCTTACCGCGTCCCGCTTCCCGCTTACCTGGTAAAACTCAGCCCCGTCGCCACCTCGAGCGCGTGCCGCGGCGCGCCGTCGTAGACGATCACCTCGCGGGCGTCCACGCGCAGGGCGACGTCGGGGAGGAGCCAGGCGCGGGCGGCGAGCGCCGGGCTCAGGGCGAGGTGAGTGCCGATCAGGTCGCGGTCGCTTGCCGAGCCGCACGGCAGGCCGCCGTTCCCCGCGACGAGCGGCAGGTCGGCGGGCTTCGTACCGCACTGGGCGCGGAAGAGCTCCCGTGACATCCCGCCGTCGCGCTGGGCGCGGAAGGCGCCGACGCCGAGCGAGAGCAGCGGCTCGACGACGCTCGCTGCCCGTGGCCCCCGGCCGAGCAGGCTGACGTCGGCCTGGGCGCCGTAGTGCCACGCGGTGAGCCCGTGGTCGGCGGCCGGCGCGTAGGTCACGAAGCCGCCGACGGCGAGGCGCTCGAGGAGCGCCGAGCGCGGCGCGGCGCCCGCCGGCGCGGCGAGCGGTTGGAGCACGCGGGCGCCGAACCCGTCGAGCCGCAGGCGCTCGCCGCCGGCGAGCGCGGGGTCGGCGTGGACCCGGCTGAAGTAGCCTTCGAAGGTGGCCGCGCGCGCCGCGGCGGCGGGGGAGTAACGAGCCGGCAGCGATCGCTGCTGGGCGAGGAGCGGCGCGGGGAACGCGAGAGACGTGAGCACGGTCGCGATCAGCAGCAGGCCGACCGCGCGGAGTCGTGGCATCTGACGCATCTGACACCTCCTGACCTTACGATTCCTCCTGGGTGACGGTGAAGCGAGCGTCGGCCGAATCCGCGCCCGCCGGCGGCGAAACGACGCCGCCACCGAAGATCTGCTGCATCGCGCGTTCCAACAGCGGTTTGCCAACTTGGCAAACGGGGCCGACCCAGCTCGAGAAAGCCGCGCCGCGGATTGGCGCGGATGGCCGCGGATCGTCGCGGATCCCCTTTCTCAGTCATCCCGAGCGCAGCGAGGGATCTTGCGTGCGATGCGTGGAGCATGCTCCGCGACCGGTACGCCAGATCCCTCGTCGCTTCGCTCCTCGGGATGACGGGGACAGCGTAGTCCTCCGCGCCCTCCGCGTCTCCGCGGTCAATGCTCTTGCCGAGCAGAAGAATCCGCGTTCATCCGCGCCAATCCGCGGCGCCGCTTCTCGCCGAGCGCAGGGAGAAGATCAGTCCGTCGCGCCCTCCTCGCGCCTCAGGTCGGCCGTCGTCAGGAAGCGCGGCGGCCTCCGGTGCTTCGTCGCCTGCTCGTAGGCGTAGGCGAGCTTGATCAGCGTCGCCTCGCTCCACGCGCCACCGACGAAGGAGATCCCGACCGGCAAACCGAACACGTAGCCCGCAGGCACGGTGACGTGCGGGTAGCCGGCGACCGCCGCCGGCGAGGTGAAGCTCCCGCCGCCGCCCGGGTCGCCGTTCACGAGATCGGTGAGCACGGGCGGCGCCTGGGTCGGCGCGACGATCGCGTCGAGCCTGTACTTCGCGATCGTCGCGTCGATCCCCTGCGCGCCGGCGAGGCGCTTCCCCTTGGCAAGGATCGCCTTGTACTTCGCTCCGGTGAGCGGTCCCTTCTTCTGGGACTGCTCCATGATCTCCTGGCCGAAGTACGGCATCTCCTTCGCCGCGTTCTTCGCGTTGAAGGCGATGACGTCGGCGAGCGTGCGCACGGGCGACTCGGTCAGCTCGGCGAGGTAGGCGTTCAGGTCCGTCTTGAACTCCCACATCAGCACCTCGAACTCGTCGGCGTCGAGCTTCTTCGCGGTGGCGATGTTGGCCGGATCCACGATCACGGCGCCCTGCGCCTTCATCACCGCGAGCGCCGCGTCGAGCAGCTTGTCGGTGTGCGTGTTGTAGCCGGTGTAGTGCTCGCGGGCGACGCCGATGCGCGCGCCGCGGAGCCCGTTCGGGTCGAGCGACTTCGTGTAGTCGGCGACGACGTGGCCGCGGCTCCGCGCCGTCGCCGCGTCGCGCGCGTCCACGCCGCTGATCGCCGACAGCAGCGCGGCCGCGTCGGCGACCGTGCGCGCCATCGGGCCGGCGGTGTCCTGCGTGTGCGAGATCGGGACGATCCCCGCGCGGCTGACGAGCCCCACCGTCGGCTTGATGCCGACGAGCGAGCAGGCGGCCGCCGGCGAGGTGATCGAGCCGTCGGTCTCGGTGCCGATGGCGACCGCCGCGAAGTTCGACGCCGTCGCGCCGCCGCTCCCCGAGCTCGAGCCGCTCGCCGTGCGGTCGAGCGCGTACGGGTTGCGCGACAGTCCGCCGCGCCCGCTCCACCCGCTCGACGAGTGCGTCGAGCGGAAGTTCGCCCACTCGCTCAGGTTCGTCTTGCCGAGGATGACGGCGCCGGCCTCGCGCAGCCGCTGGGCGACGAACGCGTCGCGCGGCACCTTGCTCCCGACCAGCGCGAGCGAGCCCGCCGTCGTCTGCATCCGGTCGGCGGTGGCGATGTTGTCCTTGATCAGCACGGGAATGCCGTGCATCGGCCCGCGCACCTTCCCCGCCTTGCGCTCGGCGTCCATCGCGTCGGCGATCGCGAGCGCGTCGGGGTTCAGCTCGATGATCTGGTTGATCGCCGGCCCGCGCTTGTCCATCTCGTCGATCCGCGCGAGGTAGCGCTCGGCGATCGCGCGCGCCGTGTACTTCCCCGACGCCATCCCCTGCTGCAGGTCGGCGATCGTCGCCTCCTCGAGCTCGAAGGGGGCGGCGGATCGCGCCGGTGGCGTCGGCGGGACCGCCGGCCGCGCGCTCGCTCCGCCTAACGCGGCGAGCCGCCCGAGCTTGCCGTCGCCGAGCGCGAGCGCCCCGCCGGCGACGCCGACCGCGCCGAGGAAGCCGCGGCGCGAGAAGTCGTGGGAGGAGTGTGGCTGCGTGTCCTCGGACTCGTCGTTCGCCATCCGTGTCGTCTCCTGGCCGAGAGGTGGGTCGTGCCGGTGCGACGCGAAGGATGGCGATGGAGAGGGGGCGGCGGGAGGGGGACGGGGGACACGGGACGGGGGACGAGTGATTCCTTCGCGTCCCCCGTCCCATGTCCCCCGTCCCATTACCTTCCTTCCACCACCACTCAACGCCGAGACACCCCCATGCCCACCGACACCGCCGTGCGCTTCTTCCGCTGGGAGGACATGCCCCGGGAGCGCGTCACCGACATGCTCGACCGGCGCCTGATCACGGGCGAGCGGATGATGCTCGCGCACGTCTACCTGAAGAAGGGGTGCATCGTCCCGCAGCACTCGCACGAGAACGAGCAGATCACCTACATCCTCGAGGGCGCGCTGCGCTTCTGGATCGGCGAGGACGGCGCGCAGGAGGTGGTCGTGCGCGCGGGCGAGGTGCTCACCATTCCCTCGAACGTCGTGCACAAGGCGGAGGCGCTCGAGGACACGCTCGACGTGGACATCTTCAGCCCGCCGCGGCAGGACTGGCTGAATCACACGGACAGCTACTTCCACAAGAAGTAGCGCCGGCACCGCGCGCGGTCGCGGCCGCGCTACGGCGCTACCGCCGCCTCGGCCGACGTCGGCGCGAGGCCTCCGCCGGCCGCGTCCGCCGCCGGCCGGTCGTCGGGCGTCGGGCGCTCGTGCAGCGCGATCCGCGAGGCGAAGCGCTGCGCCGGGTGCTCGATGATCCGGGCGAACGCCCAGGCGGTCGCGATCGACACGACGACGGCCGCGGCGAGCACGAGCCATCGGGCGGGCGCCGAGTGCGCGTAGCGCACGCCGAGATTGACGATGCGGCCGCCCACCGGCACGTGCAGCAGGTAGAGCGAGTACGAGATGCCGCCGAGGAAAGTGAGCACGCGGTGGAGCGCCCCGTGCTTCGTCTCGAACGCGACGATGGCGAACGCGGTGAGCAGCCCCGCCGCGGCGACGACGGGGCCGAGCAGCAGCGCCGTCGCGACCGCGAGCGTCAGCAGCACGACGGCCGCGGCTCGCCCCCCGATCACGCCGGCGCGGTACTGGAAGAGCGCGATGCCGATGAGGAAGAGCGGCGCGTAGTGGGCGACGATCGCCGGCGACGGCACGATTGCGGCGAGCGCGAGACACGCCACCGCGACGACCAGGGCGAGCCCGCGGCGGCGCGGAACGGCGAAGATCGGGTAGAGCACGCCGACGCTGAGGTAGAACTGGAACTCGATCGCGAGTGTCCAGAACACCGGATTGAGCCACGGGTACGGCCCCGTGTCGCCGCCGGCGAAGGCGTTGAGATACGCGAAGTGCAGCGTGAGCTGCGTCCACGAGATCGCGAACGGCGCACCGCCGTAGCCAGGCAGCTGCGCCGACAACCATCCCAGCGCCAGGATGAGTGCGATCGCCGTGAGGTACGGAGGGTCGAGCCGCGCGACGCGCTTGAGGACGAAGCGGCCGAAGTCGCCGAGGCGGTAGTGGGAGCGCCAGAGCGAATAGGGGATGACGAAGCCCGAGATGACGAAGAACACCTCGACGCCGAGCCACCCGAAGGCCCCGGAGCTCCTGAGCGGACCGGCTGGCAGGAAGCGCGGATTCCCGTTCGTGAAGTGGAACCACGCGACGGCGAACGACGCCACCCCGCGCAAGGCGTCGAGGCTCGTGAGGCGGCTCCGGCCGCGAAAGGTTCGGATCCTGGTGCCGAGCATACGGACAATGCTAGACGAACGCCGCCGGGAACGCACGCCCCTCGGCATCCCGACTGGCCCTCATGCTGGTGGCGTACGGCGGCGCCGATCTAGGCGCGCACGCAGATCAGGTTCGTCGCGTCGTTTCGATCGGCGCGATACCGCTCGAGCAGCGCCGCCGGCGTCGTCACCGACATCGTGTCGCCGTCGTCGGGCGCGTCGGAGAGGGTGAAGCCTAGCCGCTCGAGCAGGTCGAGATACGCCCCCGGCGGCGTGCCGGCGTTGATGAGCCCCGCCGGCCAGAACTCGGTCAGCAGCACGACGTCGCGGCTCCGCTCGAGCAGGGCGCGCATGCCGAGCAGCGCGCGGTACTCGGCCCCCTGGATGTCCATCTTCACGAGCGCCACCGGCGGCCGCTCGGCGAGCGGCGCGTAGTCGTCGAGGCGCAGGGCGTCGATCGTCACCGACTCGCGCCCGTCGCCGGTGTCGTAGACGTGGTGGTCGCCGCGGTTGTCGTCGGAGCGGAACAGGCGCAGCGGACCGCTCGCGTCCCACGCCGCGCACGGCAGGATCGTCACGCGGTCGGCGTAGCCGTTGCGCTCGACGTTGCGCGTCAGCAGCGCGACGTTCTGCGGGTCGGGCTCGAGGGCGACGACGCGGCCGCCGGCGCCGACGGCGCGGGCGAAGAGGAGCGTGAAGTAGCCGATGTTCGCGCCGACGTCGAGCACGGTGTCGCCGGGCTTCACCGTCGCCTGGACGAAGCGCGTGAGCGTCGGCTCGATCAGCCGCGCGACCGACAGGCGCAGCGAGTCGCGGTCGTCGAGCGTCATGCGATGGCCGAGCACGTCCACCTCGTCGAGCCGCGCCGCGCGCTTCGCCCACCCCAGATAGGCGCGCGCCACCACCGACCCCCGCGTGTCGAAGCCGGGGAAGAAGCGGTGGTGCAGTGCGTGCAGCGCCCGGGCGGCGGCGTTGACGAGGTGCTGGGTCGGGGATGCCATGCTCCACAACCTACGGACGACACCGCGACGCGATAGGCCCGCGCCCCGCCCCTGCCGCGCCGAGCATCCGCGCGCGAGATTCCGCGTCCCAACGGGCTACACCCCGCAGCCTACACCTTCTACCCTACCCCCATGGACCTCGGCCTGCGCGGCAAGGTCGCCCTCGTCGCCGCCTCGAGCCGCGGACTCGGCCGCGCCACCGCGGAGGAGCTCGCCGCCGAAGGCGCGGACCTCGTGATGTGCGCGCGGAGCGAAGGGCCGCTGCGCGAGGCCGCCACCGCGATCGAGCGCGCGAGCGGCGTGCGGGTCGTCGCCCTCCCGGCCGACCTCGCCGACCCCGACGCCGTGGACCGCGTCGTCGCGGAGGCGTTAGGCACCTTCGGGCGCGTGGACGTGCTCGTGACGAACACCGGCGGCCCGCCGGCCGGCCCGTTCGAGAGCCACTCGCGCGAGGCGTGGCACGAGGCGGTGCGCCAGAACCTCGACTCCGTCCTCAACCTCGTGCGCCCGATCCTGCCGGGGATGAAGGAGCGCCGCTGGGGACGGATCATCAACGTCACGTCCATCACCGTGAAGCAGCCGGTGGACAACCTGATCCTGTCGAACAGCGTCCGCGCCGCCGTCACCGGCTTCGCGCGCACGCTCGCCACCGAGGTCGCGCCGTTCGGCGTGACGGTGAACAACGTCCTGCCCGGCTACACGCGCACCCAGCGCGTCGAGGAGCTGGCGGCGAAGAACGCGGCCACACGCGGCGGCAGCCCGGCCGACGCGTTCGCCGCGTGGGAGCGCGAGATCCCGATGCGCCGACTCGGCGAGCCGCGCGAGTTCGGCGCCCTCGTCGCGTTCCTGGCGTCGGAACGGGCGAGCTACATCACGGGAACGAGCGTGCCCGTGGATGGAGGGTGGATTCGAGGGTTGTTCTAGGGGGACGGGGGACGGAGGATGGGGGACTGACCGTCCCGCGTCCCCCGTCCCGCGTCCCTCTACTGCTACTGCGGCGCGATGTTCTGATTGCCGTGGAACAGGTTCTCCGGGTCGTACTTCGCCTTGATCCCGGCGAGGCGGACGTAGTTGTCGCCGTAGGCGGAGCGGACGCGATCGGTCTCCTCCTGGGTGAGGAAGTTCACGTACGCGCCGGCGCTGGCGAAGGGCGCCGCCGCCTTGAACAGCTCGCGCGCCCAGCCGATGCACTCCTCGTCCTTGGCGGCGTCGGCCCAGCGACCGTGGACGTTGAGGACGAACTGCGCGTCGCGGTGCGCGTAGGCGGTCGCGTCGCTCGGCACGCGCGTCGTCGCGCCGCCGATCTGCGCGAAGGCGATCTCCGTCTGCGGGTCGGGGATACGGCGGGCGAAGGAGATGAGCGTGTCGATGAGGCCGTCGCTCAGCTTCGTGAAGTTGTGCGACTTCCAGTAGTTCCGCATGCCGGGCGTGAGGAGCGGATCGAGCACCTGCTGCCAGTCGGTGTACGGCGTCGGGCCGACGACGTCGGCGATGGGGTGGCCGAAGCTGCGCAGCGGCGCGGCGATGCGCGCGCCCTCGTCGAGGTCCTGCCCCGAGTAGCAGATGGCGAGCGCGAGGATCTCCTTCCCGTGCCACTCGGGCGCGAGGAAGGGGAGCGGCGGCGCCTTCCGCATCACGAACCAGGTGACGTACTCCTCGGGCGTCTTCGGCATGAACTCGCGGTAGAAGCGGAGGACGTCGCCGGCCGCGTCGAGCGGGTGGACGACGAGCCCCGAGAGCACCTGCGGCCCGACCTCGTGCAGCTTGAACTCGAACGAGGTGACGATGCCGAAGTTGCCGCCGCCGCCGCGGATCGCCCAGAACAGATCGGGGTGGTCGCTCTCGCTCGCGCGGACGACGTCGCCGTTGGCGAGCACCATGTCGGCCGAGATCAGGTTGTCGATCGTGAGGCCGAAGCGGCGGCTGAGCCAGCCGAAGCCGCCGCCGAGGGTGAGGCCGGCGACGCCGGTCGTCGAGTTGATGCCAAGCGGCGTCGCGAGGGCGTGGGCCTGCGCGTCGCGGTCGAAGTCGGCGAGCGTCGCGCCCGCCCCGACGCGCGCGGTGCGCGTCAGCGGGTCCACGTGCACGGCGCGCATCGGCGTCAGGTCGATGCACAGACCGCCGTCGCAGAGGGCGGTGCCGGCGATGTTGTGGCCGCCGCCGCGGACGGCGAGCGTCATGCGGTTGTCGCGGGCGAAGCGCACCGCCTGGACGACGTCGCTCACCTCGGTGCAGCGGACGATGAGCCCGGGGTGGCGGTCGATCATCGCGTTCCAGATCGTGCGCGCCTGGTCGTAGCCGGGCGAGTTCGGCGCGAGGAGCGGCCCGTGGAGGCTGGAGCGGAACTTCTCGATCCCGTCGGCGCTCAGCGGGAGCGGCGCGATCGTGGAACTGGTGGTGTCGGATCTCGGGGGTAGGCTCGTGCCCATTACGTCACCATTCGGAGAGACGCGTGCTGGGACGGCACCGGTCCTGCGCCGGACCGGTGGCCGCGCGGCGGGTGGCGGCGCGGCGGCGGTGGCGGCGCGCGCGCGGCCTCGGCATGCCGCCGCGATCGCGTCGCACCGCGCACGAGCAGCGGACGGGCGAAGCGATCACCGTCCGGCCTGGCTGTCCGACAGATGCCCACGAGCAGACGCTCCGGGACCAGCTCGCCGCGACGGCTGCCGTTGGCCCGGGGGAGCGGCGTGGCTCCTCCTGAGGCGGGCGGCGGCGAGGGGGCGTACTATTGGTGTAGACAGATGAAGCGTCAAGGCGCACGTCGTTGC
>DATMHT010000296.1:0-7503 GCA_035554795.1 Gemmatimonadaceae bacterium
CGAGGAGATGGGTTCTCCAGGTGCGGCCGCCGTCGTCTTCCTGCACGGCGTCGGCGTCAGCGGGCGCATGTGGGCCGGCCACATGGCGCGGCTCGCCGCGTACCACTGCCTGGCGCCCGACCTGCCGGGATTCGGCCGTAGCCGCTCATTACTCTGGCGATCCCGCGAGCACACCGCCGAGCTGGTCGCCGAGCTGATCGCGACGCGAGCGCGCACGGGCCGCGCGCACGTCGTCGGTCTCTCGCTCGGCGGCACGATCGCGCACACGTTGCTCGCGCGCCGACCGGAGCTGCTCGAGACCGTGGTGATCGACGAGGCCGGCGTGCTGCCGGCGCCGATCGCCCCGCTCGCCGAGCTCGGGGTCGCGCTGGTCGCGCCCTTCCTGCACACGCGAGCGGTCGTGGCCGCGATCGGTCGCGTGTTCTACCTCGACGCGCAGGGCCGACGCGACCTTCGGGTGGCGTCGCGGCGCGCGTTCCTGCAGGCCGTGCGCGACGCCAACGACACCGTGATCACGCCCGGCGAAGTCGCCGCGCCGTGCCGCACGCTGCTGGTCGCGGGAGAGCGGGGCTTCTCCGCCGTGCGGGCGTCGAATGCCGCGCTCGCCGCGCTGATGCCGCACGCCGAGGCCCGCTACGTCGCGCGCCGCGGCCATGGATGGATCGGGCAGGAGCCCGAGCTGCACCGGCGCATGGTGGCGGCCTGGATCCGTGGCGACGCGCTGCCGCCCGAGCTGCTGCCGGAGACGACGCCGTGGCCCGTGGCGCGGGTGCATGCACTGCTCGGGCGCGCCACGCCACCGCGCGCGCCGATCCCGCTCGACCAGGCGAGCGCACGCGACGCGAAGAGCGAGCGCGGCGCACGCGTTCCGTAATCCGACTCGAACGATCGGCGCACCTCCGGTGCGCATCAGGGAGGACGCCATGGAGACTCACGGTACGTCGCGCCCGCCGACCTATTCGCCGACCGAGGAGCTCGCGCAGGTGCGGCTTCGCGACGGCACGCTGCGGGGCCGTCACGCGAACGGCGTGTACCTGTTCCGCAACGTTCCCTTCGCCGCCCCGCCGTTCGGTCCGCGGCGGTTCCGTGTGCCGCAGCCGGTCGAGCCGTGGTCCGGGGTGCGGGACGCTCTCGCCTGGGGCGCCCGGCCGCTGCAGCTGCGCGGAGACCCGGAGATGGACGCGATGATCCCCGATCCCGCCGCGTTCGGTGAGGACTGCCTCAACCTCAACGTCTGGACTCCCGAGCTCGGCGCCGCGCGACTGCCGGTGATGGTGTTCATCGCCGGCGGCATGTTCGAGATCTGCTCCGGCGCGAGCTACGACGGCAGCCGCTTCGCTCGCGACGGGGTCGTCTGCGTGACGATCAACTATCGCGTCGGCCCCGACGGCTTCCTCTCACTGGGCGAGGGAAACGCGGAGACGGGCGACACCAACCGCGGCCTGCTCGACCAGATCGCCGCGCTCGCGTGGGTGCGCGAGCACATCGCGGCGTTCGGCGGCGATCCGGCCAACGTCACCGTGTTCGGCGAGTCGGCCGGGGCGATGAGCATCGGCACGCTGCTCTCGATGCCGCGCGCCGAGGGACTCTTTCGCCGCGCCATCCTCCAGAGCGGCGCCGCGCACACGGCGATGACGGCCGCGACGGCGCGGCTCGTCCGCGATCGCTTCGCCGAAGTGCTCGCCGTGCCGCCGACGCGCGAGGCGATCGCCGCCGTGCCGATCGATCGCTTTGTCGCCGCGCTTGCGGAGGTCAAGTCGCAGTTCCTCGCCATCAGCGGGAGCCGGTATGGCGCCGCTCCCGGTGGCGCCGACGCGGCGCTCGCGTCGCCGCCGGACCGCGAGCGCTGGGGCGCCGAGCTGGTGACGAGCCTTCTGCCGTGGCAGCCGGTGGTGGACGGCGACGTCGTCCCGGCGTTCCCGATCGACCGGATCGCCGCCGGCGCGGCCGCGTCAGTGGACGTCCTCGTCGGCAGCAACGTGGACGACTGGCGCGTGTTCGCGATCGCCAACGGCCTGATGGACGTGACCGAGGAGGTCCTCACCGGCACGGTCGCGGATCATGGCTTCCGTGCTCTGGCGGCGTACGGGCTGCCGGCCGAGCGGGGGCTGGCGGCGTACCGCGCGATGCATCCCGGCGCGAGCCCGGGCGACCTGCTCGCGGCGGTGCAGACCGACTGGGTCTGTCGCATACCGGGCATCCGGCTGGCGGAGGCGCACGCCGGCGGATCCGGCGCGACCTACATGTACGAGTTCGCCTGGCGCTCGCCGCTGGCCGGCGGGATCTTCGGCGCCTGCCACGCGGCGGAGATCCCGTTCGTGTTCGACACGCTCGACCGCGGCGCGGAGCAGGTGGCGGGTGGGCTCCTCGGCGCGAGCCCGCCGCAGGCGCTCGCCGACGCGATGCACCGCGCGTGGATCGCGTTCGCCACCACCGGCGATCCGGGCTGGCCGCGCTACGACCGCGACCGTCGCGCGACGATGCGCTTCGACGTCACGCCGACGGTGGTGGACGATCCGCGCGCGGCGGAACGGGCGCTGTGGGCGGGCGTGCGCTGATGGCCCGATCGCGCGAAACGCGCACCAAACGCCCTGTCCGCCAACTCGGGGCTTGACGACGCGCGAACGCAGCGCATCGTCGGCATATGTCCGCTCGGCGTGTGGCGCCCAGCCGGCGTTCCGCGCCGAGCCATGAGCGGAGGTCCCGCATGTCCGCCGTCGATTTCTCCAGCACGATGGAAGGGGCGCCGAGGGGCGCCCGGTCGAACTTCCTCTCGGTACTCCTCGGCCTGATCTTCGCGGGCTTCGGCGCGCTGAGCTTCTTCGCCCTCGGCAGCGTGACCGGGCTCCTGGTCGCGATCGGCCTGGGGCTCCTGCTCGCGCCGGCGCCGCAGGTGGCGAAGCAGTGGGAGCGCGCCGTCGTGCTGCGGCTCGGTCGCTACCGCGGCCTCCGTGGCCCCGGCGTCTTCTGGCTGATCCCGCTCGTGGACAGCATCTCGGCGTGGGTGGACCAGCGCGTCATCACGACGCCGTTCGCCGCCGAGGAGACGCTGACGTCCGACACCGTCCCGGTGAACGTGGACGCGGTGCTGTTCTGGATGGCGCACGACCCGGAGCGCGCGGCGCTCGAGGTCCAGAACTACGCGCAGGCGGTGAGCTGGGCGGCGCAGACGGCGCTGCGCGACATCATCGGCCGCACCTCGCTGTCCGATCTCCTGCGGGGGCGCGAGCGGATCGAGAACGAGCTGCAGGATCTCATCGACCAGCGCTGCATGCCGTGGGGGATCGCGGTGCAGGCGGTCGAGATGCGCGACGTGATCATCCCGGCCAACCTGCAGGACGCGATGTCGCGCGAGGCGCAGGCGGCGCGGGAGAAGCGGGCGCGCATCATCCTCGGCGAGGCCGAGGTGGAGATCGCGGCGCTGTTCGATCAGGCGTCGCACGCCTATCAGCAGAACCCGACCGCGCTCCATCTGCGCGCGATGAACATGCTGTACGAGGGACTCAAGCAGAAAGGCGCGCTGATGCTCGTGCCGAGCACCGCCGTCGAGACGATGGGCCTCGGCGGGCTGCTCGGGGCGGCCGCGCTGGAGCAGCAGGCACGCGCGCGCGCGGCGAGCTCCGAACCGGTCGCGGCACCGCCGAATGACGCCATCTCCGCGTTCTCGCGGCCACCGGTGCCGGGCGCGTCCGGCGTGTGAGGGCGTGTGTCGGCGTGTGACGGCGTCGCGCGAGCAGGGTGAGGCGCGGCGGGCGGGACATTGCGGGTGACCGGGTCGCGCGCCAACGTTGCCGGAGCTGTTGCGCCGGCTCGTGGCGGCCCCCTTCCGACCTCACCCACCCAGCGATGACCACGCGGCACCTCTCTCTGGCGACGACGCTCGCCGTCTGCGCGTTCACCCTCCCACTCCGGGCGCAGGCCCCGACCCCGACCCGCGACGCCGCGCTCGCCCACACCGTGGACTCGATCGCGGCGACGGTGCTCGAGACGACCGGCGTCCCGAGCGCGAGCGTCGCGGTCGTCCAGCATGGCCGCCTCGCGTACGCGAACGCCTACGGCAAGGCCGATCTCGCCGCGAGCGCGCCGGCGACGACGACGACGCGATACGGCATCGGCTCGATCAGCAAGCAGTTCACGGCGGCGGCGATCCTGCTGCTCGCCCAGGAGGGGAAGCTCTCGCTCGACGACCCGGTGTCGAAGTACGTGCCGGGGCTCACGCGCGGCGACGAGGTCACGATCCGCGAGCTGCTCTCGCACACGTCCGGCTACCAGGACTTCTGGCCGCAGGACTACCTCATGCCCCCGATGCGTCAGTCCGTGACCCCGCGGGCGATCGCCGACCGGTGGGGCAAGCAGCCACTCGACTTCGCGCCCGGCACGCGCTGGCAGTACAGCAACACGAACTACACGCTGGCGGGAATGGTCGTCGAGAAGGCGGGTGGGATGCCGTTCTTCCGCTTCGTCCAGACGCGCATCCTCGATCCGCTGCGCCTGACGAGCGCGCGCGACTTCGACGCGAGCCCGCGCGCCGCCGACGCGATCGGCTACATCCGCTATGCGCTCGGGCCGCTGCACCCGGCGCCCGACGCCGGCGCGGGGTGGATGTGGGCCGCGGGCGAGCTCGCGATGACGGCGAGCGACCTCGCGAAGTGGGACAGCACGATGATCGGCCAGACGCTCCTCCGGCCGGCGTCGTACCGCGAGATGCAGCGCGAGGTGCTGCTGAAGAACGGCGCCGGCACGGGCTACGGCCTCGGCGTGGACGTCGGCATGAGCAACGGCCACTTCCTCGTCGAGCACGACGGCGAGGTCTCCGGCTTCACCGCCGAGAACTTGGTCTTCCCCGAGGACAGCGTCGCCGTCGTCGTGCTGACGAACCAGGACGCCGCGCCGGCGGCCGGCGCGATCGGGCACGGAATCGCGCGAGCGCTATTCACCACCGAGAGCGCGGTCTCGGCGAATCGCACCGCGCAGGCGAGAGCGATCCTCGAGGGGCTGCGCGCGGGGACGATCGACCGCTCACTGTTCACGTCGAACGCGAACGCCTACTTCAGCACGGAGGCGTTGAAGGACTTCGCGGCGTCGCTGGCGCCGCTCGGCGCGCTCCAGAGCTTCGAGCAGACCGCGACGCGCTCGCGCGGCGGGATGACGCTCCGGTCGTACCGCGCTGTCTTCCCCGGGCGCACGGTGCGCGTGTGGACGTACGAGACGCCGGACGGAAAGCTCGAGCAGTACCAGGTGGCGCCGGCCACCTGAGCCGCGCTCGGCGAGAAGCGGCGCTCGGCGAGAAGCGGCGCCGCGGATTGACGCGGATACTGCTGCTCTCCGGGATTCGCCGCAGATCTACGCAGATCGACGTGGATCCTTCTCGCTCCTAGCTAGAAACCGGAGCTCCCTTCGCCAGATCGGCCGAGGGGAGCTCTGGTTCGTTGAGGAGCCGGATCGATCTGCGTTCATCCGCGTTGATCTGCGGCGCGTTCGCTCTTGCACAGCGCCGTATCCGCGTTCATCCGCGAAGATCCGCGGCGCCGCTTCTGCCGAGCGTCGAGGCCGGACGTCAAGCGGCGTTCGTGCGTTCTACCTCCTCCGACTCCGCGAGCGCGAGTACGTCGGCCGGCGTCAGGCCGCGATCGCGCAGCTCGCGGATCGAGAGCGCCTGATGCCGCTTCGCCAGCCGGCGACCGCTGGCGTCGCGCACCAGCGGGAGGTGGCACCAGGCGGGCGGCGTCGCGCCGAGCGCGCGGTAGACGAGGAGCTGCCGCGCCGTCGAGCGCAGCAGGTCGTCGCCGCGCACCACCTCGGTGATCCCCATCGCGACGTCGTCGGCGACGACGGCGAGCTCGTAGGCCGGGACGTCGTCCTTGCGCCAGACGACGAAGTCGCCGAAGTCCACGCCCGCCGTGAACGACTGCGGGCCGCGGCGTGCGTCGGTGAAGCGCACCACCTCGCCGTCGGTAACGCGGAAGCGCCAGACGACTCCGGCGGGCGACGCCGCGTCGCGACCCGCGCCGGCGGGCGGGCGGAGCGCCGGTGGAAAGATCGGGTCGCGCCCTTCCTCGTCGTCGTGCGGCGCGTGCGCGGCATCGCGGACCTCGCTGCGCGACACGTGGCACGGGTAGACGAGGCCGGCGTCGCGGAGCACGCGCCACGTCGCCTCGTACACGGGACGGCGGCGCGACTGGAAGTGCGGGCCGTCGCTCCATCGCACGCCCAGCCACGTCAGGTCCTCGACGGCGCGCGCCGTCCATTCGGCGCGGCAGCGCAGCGGGTCGAGGTCCTCGATGCGGAGCACGAGCGCGCCACCCGCGTCGGCCGCGCGGCGCCACGCCGACACGAAGGTGCGCGCATGGCCGACGTGCATGTCGCCCGTCGGCGTCGGCGCGATGCGGCCGCGGTACGTCATGCCCGCGCCGGGATCCTGGTAGTCATGGCAGATCGAACGCCGTCGAGTCGGCCGGCAGGCCGAGCTCGGGTGCTGGATGGAGGGGCGTCTGGGAGAGTGAGACGCCAGGCACCCGCCGATCGCAACGTCGCCGCGAGCGGCGGCGCATCGCGACGCCTCTATCGCTCCCACGGGTAGCGCCGCACCTTGAGGCCAGGGCGGCGCGAGCCGCTCGCCGGACGTCGACGCCGACGAGCCGATCACGACCGCTTCCTTCACACCGAAGACGAATGCGACACGCCCTGAGGTACGTCGGCGGGTTCGAGCGCAACTTCCCGACGCTGACGCCGGCCACCGACGCGTTCGAGGGCAGCGACGGCCGCCTGCATCCCTACCCGCCGTGGCCGTCGAGCGCGGACGGCCTGCGGATCAGCTACATGGAGAAGGCGGGGAAGAAGTTCGTCGCCGTGCGCGTCGCCGACGGCACGAGCGACGTGGTGCTGCCCAACGAGATGGTCCTCGTGCCCGGTGAGCACTTCGGCTACGGCGTGCACCTCGGACCCGAGCCCACACTCGTCGAGGACAATGCCGCCGTCCTGAAGCTGCTCGAGGACATCATCAAGAAGAACGCGGCCTCGAGCGAGGAGCTGCTGCGGATGCGCACTCGGCTCAAGGCCGGCGCCAGCCGGAAGACGTAGGCGCCGTCACCGGACGACCGGCGCGACGAAGCGACGGGACTGCCGCTCGTAGGCGTGCGCCAGCGCCAGCACGCGCGCGTCGTCGCCGGGAAGCCCGACGATGGACACGTTGAGCGCCGGCATCCCGTCGGCGCCGAGTCCCGCCGGGACCGAGACTTCGGGCAGGCCGAGCCAGTTGCCGTAGCCGAGCGCGGTGCGGATGTCCGGCCACTTGTCCACGGCGCGCGGGGCGTTGAAGGGCATGGTCGGGTAGACCATCGCCGCGACGCCCGCCGCGCGCAGCGACGCCGCGAGCGCCGCGACGACGTCGGTGCGCGAGCGGGCGAAGGAGCGTCCGGCCGCGTCCTCGGTCATCGGCCGGTCGAGGAGCGGCTCGCACTCCTCGTAGGTGGCGGGGAGCACGTCGTAGAAGGCGCGGTAGGC
>DATMHT010000297.1:0-2821 GCA_035554795.1 Gemmatimonadaceae bacterium
CAACATCGGCCTGCCGCTCGCCGAGGTCGCCCTGATGGAGAAGCGGCCGAAGTGGGTGGCGCTCGAGCTGTCGAGCTTCCAGCTCCATGACACGCCGAGCGTGAGCCCGACCGTCGGCGTGCTGACGAACCTCAGCCCCGACCACCTCGACCGTTACGCGAGCGTCGAGGACTACTACGCGGACAAGGCGCGGCTCTTCGCGAACGCGCGGCCCGAGTCGAAGTGGGTCATCAACGGCGACGACGCGCTCGCCTGCGCGATGACGGAGCGCGCCGTCGGCGAGCGGTACTACTTCGCCGTGCGCCAGCTCGCGGACGCGGACGCGGGACTCGTCACGCACGCGGATGGTAGACCGGCCGAGCTGTGGGTCGCCGACGCGCCGCTGATGCCGCGCGACGAGTTCCCGCTCCTCGGCGACCACAACGTCGCCAACGCGCTCGCGGCCTCGCTCGCGGTGATGGTCGCCGACGATTCGCACCGGACCGACGGCGCGCGGGCGAAGATCGCCGAGGGTCTGCGCACCTTCCACGCGCTCAAGCACCGCATGGAGCCGGTTGGGGAGTACGGCGGTGTGCTCTGGATCAACGACTCCAAGGCGACGAACGTCAGCTCGACGCTCGTGGCCCTCGAGGGGATGACCCGCCCCTACGTCCTCCTCCTCGGTGGCCGGCACAAGGGCGAGCCGTACACGGCGCTGGCCGAGCCGTTCCGGCGGAAGGGGAAGGTGATCCTCGCCTATGGCGAGGCGGGCCCGATCGTCGAGCAGGATCTGGGCGGCCTCGTGCCCGTCGAGCGACTCGGCTCGTCGTTCGAGGACGTGATGGCGCGGGCGCGCGAGCTGGCCGCGCCGGGCGACGCGGTGCTCCTGTCGCCCGCCTGCTCGAGCTACGACATGTTCACGAACTACGAGGAGCGCGGCGCCGAGTTCAGGCGGCTCGCCGCACTGCGGAAATAGAGGGCACGATGGCGACGGCGGTCTCGGATCTGGCGGTGGAGCAGGGCGCGCGGCGTCCGACGCCCGCGCGCGGCGCGGCGGCGGCGGCGCCTCACGTGCGCGAGCGGTGGCGCATGGGCACCGAGGCGCGCGCCCTCGTCCTCGTCGTCGCCGTCCTGATCAGCTTTGGTCTCGCGGTTCTGTATAGCGCGAGCGCCCTCGTCGCGATGCAGGAGGGGAAGGGGAGCATGTTCTACATGCTCCGCCAGCTCACGGGCGTCGGCGCGGGCGTCGTCGTGTTCGCGCTGTTCGCGAAGCTCGACGCCGAGCGCTTTCAGAAGTGGGCCTGGCCGATCATGGCGGGGACGCTGTTCCTCATGCTCGTCTGCGTGCTGCCGTTCACCGAGAAGATCGCGCCGCGCATCCACGGATCGCGACGCTTCCTCTTCGGCGCGTCGCTCCAGCCGTCGGAGCTGGCGAAGCTGGCGGTGATCGTCTGGGTCTCGATGCTCGTCGTGAAGAAGGGGCCGCAGCTCAGGCGCCTGACGAAGGGGCTGCTCCCCTTTCTCGTCGTGATCGGCGCGCTCGCCGTGCTCGCCGCGCTCGAGCCCGACCTATCGATCGCGATGATGTTCTTTCTCGTCATGGGCATCATCCTGTTCGCCGGCGGCGTGCGCGTCGGTCACTTCGTCGCGCTCGGCATCATGGGGATCCCGCTGCTCTGGCACGAGGCGGAGCGGCTGCAGTACGTGGTGCTGCGCATGGCGGCGTTCCTCGACCCCGGTGCCGCGCCGACACAGGTGAACTACCAGCTCAAGCAGTCGCTCGTCGCGGTCGGCTCGGGTGGGTTCTTCGGCAAGGGCTTCGGCGAGGGGATGCAGCAGTACGGCTTCCTGCCGTTCCCGTACTCCGACTTCATCGCGAGCAACATCGGCGAGGAGTGGGGGTTCGTCGGGCTCGTGCTGCTCGTCGCCGCGTTCGCGCTCTATGGCTGGCTCGGCTTCCGCATCGCCGAGCAGGCGCGCTCGCCCTTCCTGCGCCTGGTCGCCGTCGGCCTGACGGCGACGACGGTCATCACCGCGTACCTGCACATCGGCGTCGTCATCGGCCTGCTGCCGACGACGGGGCTGACGCTGCCGTTCATCTCCTACGGCCGCTCGAACCTCGTGCTCACGTTGCTGATGACCGGCATCCTCGTGAACATCGGCAGCACGCGCGAGAAGGTGATCGGCGAGAAGGCGACGAACCCGCTGTCGACATGAAGACGATGCGGCGCATCGCCCTCGGTGCTCTTCGGTTTGACAGGATGAACAGGATGAACGGGATCACACGGCTCTACTTCATCCCGTTCATCCTGTCGAAAGAAGTCCGGGGACTGCTGACCTGATGCGCGTTCTCTTCGCTGGCGGTGGCACCGGCGGGCACCTGTACCCGGGACTCGCGATCGCCCGGGCGCTCGTCGCGCTCGATCCAACGGTGCAGCCGTTCTTCGTCGGCGCGCGGCGCGGCATCGAGCGCGACGTGCTGCCGACGACGGAGTTCCCGCACGAGCTGCTCGAGCTGCACCCGCTCTATCGTCGTCAGATCTGGAACAACTGGAAGACGGCGCGAGGCGCCGTCCAGGCATGGAGCCGGCTCGGCGCGATCGCGCGCGCGGAGCGGCCGGCGGCCGTGGTCGGCACCGGCGGCTACGCGGCTGGCCTCGCGCTCGGCTACGCGGCGCGCCACGGCATCCCGCTCTGCCTCCAGGAGCAGAACAGCTTCCCCGGCCTCACGACGCGCTTCTTCAGCCGCTACGCGCGCGAGGTCTACCTCGGCTATCCCGAGGCGGAGGCGCTGCTGCCCAGGCGCGGCGCGGTCTACGTGGACAGCGGGAACCCGATCCAG
>DATMHT010000298.1:0-5199 GCA_035554795.1 Gemmatimonadaceae bacterium
CTGCAGCGCCAGGTCGAGCCCGGCCCGTCCCTCGGCGAGCGGGAAGCCGAGGCCGCCACTGAAGGCGGTCTCCTTCACCTCCGCTCCGTTCGCGAGGAACGGCAGCGTCCGGATGCGCGCGCCGGCGCGCACCTGCACGACACGCGTGCCGAAGCGCGGGCCGGCGACGTCGGCGCCGGCGGCGTACTCCCACGCGTCGGTCGTCTGCACGTTCGACGAGCCGAGACCCTGCAGCGACGACCACCCTTCCCAGTCGGCGCGCGCCGAGAGCGATGCGCCCGGGATGCCGTCGAAGCGGACGCCGAAGCCGTACCGGTCGGGGATGTCGGCGGTGGACCGCAGCGTGTCGCCCTTGTTCAGGCGGATGGTGCCGCCCTTCCGTCCGGACGCCGCGAGCGTCAGCGCGCGCATCGGCTGCAGCACGAGGCCGGCCGAGAAGCCGGCGCCGCTGAAGTGCAGCACGCTCGAGTCGAGCGCCATCAGGTACGGGTTCGTGTTCGTGGTGCTCGTCAGCGACGAGTCCACGAGCGAGAGGCCGAGGTGCGTGCGGTTCTCCCCCGTGAACGCGTGCAGGCCGACGCCGACGCTGATCCCGTGCCCCGGCGACCAGGCGAGCGCGCCGCGCAGATCCTCGGCGGCGCCGTCGCTCGAGTAGAACGACGTCGTCGTCACCGTCTCGCCGCCGCTCAGCACCTGCTTCGTGGACGCCTGCGTGCTGAACGTGCGGTCGAGCAGCGTCGCGGCCGAGACGCCGACCGTGAAGTGCTCGCCGACCGGCGTCGCCGCCGCGATCAGCGGGAAGCGCGAGACGGTCGTCCGGTCGCTCCGGCCGCTCGCGTCCACCGTGCGAAACTCGGGGCCGTAGTTGAACATGAAGCCGGCCCGACCCCACAGCGCGAGCGCGGCCGGGTTGACGGCGCTCCCCGGGTCGGCCTCGGCGTTGCCGCCACCCTGGCCGAGCGCGCGCGTGCTGAGCCCGCCGGGCGGATAGCCGAAGCCCTGCCCCGAGAGCGTGCCCTGGGCGCGCGCGACGGCCGGCGCGATGACGGCGAGCGCGGCGGCGATGGCGGCGAGCAGGAGCGGAGAGCGGCGCATGAGTCGGGGCGGCGAGGAGCGAACGCGCATGATCGGGGCGCGCATCAGGGCACCCCGAAGTCTACGCGCGGCACGTACGTGACGCGAAGCCGTGGACGAAGAGTATCCGCGGGCGCGTTGGTCGAGAAGAAGCGGACCTCGCCGGCGCTCTCCCCCTCGCGTCCCGAGCGGAGCACGACGGCATGCTGCGTCGGGTGGCGGCCGGCGATCGTCCGCCAGCTGCGCAGGAGCAGCCCGAGCTCGATGACTCGCAGGCCGCTGTCCTTCGGCGCGTACGCGATCGTCGTCACGCCGAACGCGCTGTCGGGAGCGAGCACGTTGGCGGAGCGCGCGATGTCGGTCAGGTCGGTACCGGCGAGGACGGCTGCCGGGACGATCTTGATGACCGTGTCGGCGTCGGGGCTCGCGTTCGGACGCTGCGTCAGCAGGAGCACGGCACGCACGATCGTCGTCGAGTCGAGCAGCCCCTGCGGGACGTCGAAGCGCAGGTACGTGCGGCGCGCCGGAAGGCCGCCGACCGAGAGCGCGTCGCCGCCGAGCGACCGCGGGCCGGTGGTGTAGATCGTGTAGTCGCGCAGCGACGAGGCGATCGTCGGCAGCCCCACCGGCGTCGCCGAGCGCGGCGACATGGTGAGCGCCGCCACCGAGTCGGTCGTGACCGTCGGATCGAAGCTGAGCTGCGGCGCGAGGGCGCCGCCGGCGGTGGAGTTGATCTTGAGCTGCACCGGCGCGGAGCTGATCACTCGGAACCCGAGGCGCAGCCGCTGCTTGTTGACGACCTTGTTCAGGACCGCCGAGTCGGAGAGCGGCACGAACAGCGTATCCTTCGCCTGCGCCGCCGTGAAGGTCGCCGAGCCGATGAGCCGCGACGACGTGAACAGCGCGAGCACGGCCGCGTCGTCGTCGTCGGGCGCCGTCGTGTTGACGTCATAGACGTTCAGCGTGATCGGCGCCGTGATGCGCGAGCCGAGCGAGTCCACGATCAGGCGCACCTTGCTGTCGTGCACCTCGGTGATCGCGAGCCCGGTGTCGGGCAGCGGCTTGTTGTACTTGGTGCTCAGCGTGTCGAAGCGGACGACGGCGCTGGCCTGCAGGTCGCTGCCACGGTCGGCGACGATGAGGAAGCTCTCGTCGCCCTTCGCGGGGTAGCCGAGGATGGAGGTGTCCACGACGACGGCGTCGAGCATCGTGTCGCGGACTGGAACGGTCTGGCCCGGGCAGAGCGCGGGGCAGGCGGCACCACTGTCGAGCTTCTCGGTGCAGGCGCCGAGCGCGCCGACCGTCAGAGCGACGGCGACGGCGAGGAGCGCGCGGCGGGCGGGATGTACGGGCATGAACTCGCGGAGAATTCGGAAACGCTCGCGCCTCACGGCGCGGCGCGGTGCCGCAGCGCGGCGGGAGTGAAGGCGTGCGGCAACAGAGCGGCGAGCGTCCAGCGGGTCTCGGCGCCGCCGGCGGTGACGCTCAGCACCTCGAGCGTCGGAGCGAACTCGGCGAGGAACTGCCGGCACGAGCCGCACGGCGGCGTCGGCTCGTCGGCTTCGGTCGCGATGACGATGCGCTCGAAGTCGCGGTGACCGGCGACGACCGCCGCCATCACCGCGCCGCGCTCGGCGCAGATGCTTCCGCCGTACGCGGCGTTCTCGACGTTGCAGCCCGCGAAGACGCTGCCGTCGCGGGCGCGCAGCGCCGCCCCGACGCGGAAGCGCGAGTACGGGGCGTAGGCCTGCTCGACCGCCCGCAGCGCCGTCGCCCGCAGCGCCGCGTCGTCACTCGAGGAAGCGGACGCCATCAGCGCGCCGCCCCGGTGAGCCGGTCGAGGAACGACGTTCCCCGGCCGCGGTAGCCGACGCCGAGCCACTCGCCCACCGTCGCGCCGAGATCGGAGAACGTCTCGCGGCGCCCGAGCGAGCGTGGCCGCACGCGGGCGCCGAGCGCGAGCAGCGGCACGCACTCGCGGGCGTGGTCGCTCGAGGGCGTGGTCGGGTCGTTGCCGTGGTCGGCGGTGATGAAGAGCAGATCGTCCTCGCGGAGGGCGGAGAGCAGGTCGGGGAGGGCGTCGTCGAACTCCCGGAGGGCGCCGTAGAAACCCTGGACGTCGTTCCGGTGGCCGTAGAGCTGGTCGAAATCTACAAGGTTGGCGAACAACAGCCCACTCCGCTCGCCGCTCAACCATTCGCGTACCGCGCTGATCCCCTCCGCGTTCCCCGACGTGTGCCGTGAGACGATCCCGCGCCCGGCGAAGAGATCGTCCACCTTGCCCACGCCGGCGCGCTCGATCCCGGCGTCGGCGAGCGCGTCGAGCAGCGTCTCCTCGGGCGGCTCGACGGAGAAGTCGCGGCGGTTCGCGGTGCGCCGGTACGCGCCCGGCTCGCCGACGTACGGGCGGGCGATGACGCGCGAGACGTTGTGGGGCGCGACGAGCATCGCCCGCGCCGTCTCGCAGGCCGTGTAGAGCTCGGGGAGCGGGATCACCTGCTCGTGCGCCGCGAGCTGGAAGACCGAGTCCGCGGAGGTGTAGACGATCCAGCCGCCGGTCCGCGCCTGCTCCCCGGCGAACTGGTCGATGACCGCCGTCCCGCTGCCGACGACGTTCGCGATGACGGGGCGCCCGGTGCTGTGCGCGAACTCCTCCACCACCTCCGGCGGGAAACCGTGCGGGTACGTCGGGAAGGCCTTGGCGAGGTGGACACCGGCGATCTCCCAGTGCCCAGTCGTGCTGTCCTTGCCGGCGGAGCGCGGCACCATCAGGCCCCAGGCGCCGGTCGCGTCCTCGCGCGGATCCATGCCCTCGAGTGGCGCGGCGTTGCCGAGACCCGCCCGCTGCAGGTTCGGCAGCCGGAGCCCGCCGACGGCGCGCGCGACGTTGCCGAGGGTGTCGCTGCCCACGTCGCCATACGCGGCCGCGTCGGGCGCCGCACCGGCGCCGACGCCGTCGAGGATGATGATCGCCGCACGGCGGGAGCTGGACTCGTCAGGCATCAGGAGCGGGCGTTGAAGTGGCGTCGGCGCCGCCGTCGTGATAGCGGCGCGGGAGACGCAGGCGGAGCCCGGTGAGGAGCTCGTAGGGGGAGAGCTCGCCGGCGCGCGCGACGTCGGCGACGGTGAGGAGGCGGTCGCCGTCGCGGCCGACGAGCGTCGCGACGTCGCCCACGGCGCACGGCGCGTCGGTGACGTCGAGCATCGTCATGTCCATCGTGACGACGCCGACCACCGAGGCCGGCCGGCCGTTGACGAGCGCCACGGCGCGGTTGCCGAGCGCGCGCCGGTAGCCGTCGGCGTATCCGCAGGCGACCGTCGCGATGCGGCGCGGCGCGGGCGCGGTCCAGGTCGCGTCGTAGCTCACCACCTCGCCCGCCTCGACCCGCCGCAGCTCGACGATCCGCGCCCGCAGCGCGACCACGGGCTCCGGCTCGAGCGCGCCGCCGCTCGCGACGCCGTAGAGAAAGATCCCCGACCGCACCAGCGACCAGCGCGAGGGCGCGTGGTGCTCGACCGCCGGGCTGTTCTCGGCGTGCACGACGGCCGGCCGCGTCGGCAGCCCGGCGAGCGCCTCGTCGAAGCGGCGCTCCTGCAGCTCGCGCGAGCCGTCGTTCAGCTCCGCCGAGTGGAAGTGCGTGAACGCCCCCTCCGGAGGATGACGTTCGACGAGGTCGCGCACGGCGGCGATCTCGTCCCAGCGGACACCGGCGCGGCTCATCCCGGTGTCGATGCCGAGGTGCCACGGCTCGGGCCCGCCCTCGCCCCAGGCGGCGATCGCCGCGGGATCACCGAGCCCCGGCGTGAGCCGCAGCGCGCGCGCGGCGCCGAACTCGCAGGGGAGCAGCGGCGTGAAGACGACGATCGGACGGGTGACGCCGGCATCGCGCAGCGCGCGGCCCTCGTCCACCGTCGCGACGCCGTAGCCCCACGGCGCGAGCGGCTCGAGCGCACGCACGGCGGCGAGGGCGCCGAGCCCGTACCCGTCGGCCTTGACCATCGGCAGCAGCGGCACGCCCGCGCGTCGGGCGATCGCTTCGCCGTTCCGCCGCAGCGCGCCGACGTCGACCTCGAGCCAGGCCCGCGCGGTTGTCGTAAGCGATTGACGCGTCATTCGTTGGGCGC
>DATMHT010000299.1:0-6925 GCA_035554795.1 Gemmatimonadaceae bacterium
GGCGCGCTCGCGTTCACTCTCACGGGCTGCGAGCGAGGCGGCGGGCAGTCGGCGCCGGCGCGTGCCGCCTCCGTCGCCACCGATTCGTCCGCGCGGCACGCAACGGCCGACACGGCCACCGCCCCGACGCGCGTACCGCCAGTCCCGCCACCGGCCGTCGTGCGCGGGCTGTACGTGAACCGGTGGGCGTCGCTCGGCCGGAAGATGTGGCAGCTGATCGACGTCGCGAAGACCACCGAGGTCAACGCCCTGTCGCTCGACGTGAAGGACGACCGCGGCTTCGTGCTCTACCGGTCGCGCGTGAAGCTCGCTCAGGAGATCGGCGCCGACACGAACAGGCCGATGCGGCCGGAGCGACTGCGCGCGGTGCTCGACACGATGCGCGCGCACGGCATCTACCCGATCGCGCGCATCGTCGTCGCCAAGGACCCGCTGCTCGCGTCGAAGAAGCTCGAGTGGGCGATTCGCCAGAAGGCCGACACGTCGAAGCCCTGGCTCGACAAGAATGGCCATCCGTGGCTCGACCCGCACCGGCGCGAGGTGTGGCAGTACGCCGTGGACCTGGCGAAGGAGGCGGTGGACCTCGGCTTCAGCGAGGTGCAGTTCGACTACATGCGCTTTCCCGACGACAAGCGCCTCGTGCAGGACGCCGCCTTCCCCCTCGCCGCCGGCCGCGTGCGCGCGCAGGTGATCCGCGACCAGCTCGGCTTCGCGCGACAGCAGCTCGCGCCGCTCGGCGTCCCGGTCACGGGCGACGTCTTCGGCCTCACCGCCACCGACACCACCGACATGGGAATCGGCCAGCGGTGGGAGATGTTCGTGGACCAGCTCGACGTCGTGCTGCCGATGGCGTACCCGTCGCACTACGCGCCGGGCACCTACGGGCTCGGCACGCCGAACGCGCACCCGTACGCCGTCATCGACAACACGCTCAAGGACGCGAAGCGCCGCAGCGCCGCCGTCCCCCACGCGGCCACGCTCCGCCCCTGGTACCAGGACTTCACGCTCGGTCCGCCGCACTACTACGCGTCCCAGGTCCGCGCCCAGATCAAGGCCGGCTACGACAACGGGGTGGAAGGCTGGATGCTGTGGAATCCGGGAAGCCGGTACACGGTCGGGGCGCTGGAGAAGGAGTAGCCCTTTCCCCTCCTCACCGCCTCTTCCTGTTCCGCCACGCCTCGTCCTGAATCCAGCGTCCGGCCGCCTTCACCTCGGCGAACAGCGCCGCGTTGGCCGAGGTGACGACGACGGCCTCTCTGGGTGGGGGAGCGGCGCCGGCGGGACGCGAGGCCGAGGGGAGCACGTAGCCGACGACGGTGAGCTTCGTGCCGCCGCCGAACGTCTGTGGTTCGGCGGAGACGCGGAGGAGCCAGTAGCGCCCCTGAGTCGCCGCCGACTTGTCCTGGAGGTACGCCGGAATCGGCGCCGGCAGCGTCACGATCGCGTTCGGCCCCGCGTCGCCGATCCTGTAGTTGTGATGCTCGAGCTGCGTGCGCGCGATCCGCAGCGTCGAGTCGGGTCGGAGCGCCACGATCGTCTGATAGCTGTTGTCGCCGCCATCGCCGCTCGTCCCTGCGCGCGCGCAGCCGCCGGCCCCGATCGCCGTGGCCGCCATGACCGCCGCCAGCGCGATCGTCCGTCGTGCGTCTCTGCGCCACCGCTCCATCGTGTCCTCCGTCCGTGGGCCCGCCAGTGAAGTGCGCGTCGGGCCGAACGGTCGACGACCGGCCCGCACACTCGGGCCCGGTGCACGCCCTGCGCCAGCGAGGACGGGACCGGCAGCGGTGATGACGCGACGCTACGCCTCGTCCAGCTCCTCGAGGCGCGCCTCGAACTCGCTCGCCATCCCCGGGTGGCCGAAGCGCCGTGACGCGGCGATCCCCTGGCGCAGCGCCTCGCGCGCCTCGTCGTGGCGACCGAGCCGCTCGAGCGCCTCGGCCAGCCGTCCGTACCCGTTCCCCTCGTCGTCATAGCGGGCGAGGTAGGCGACGAGCTGCTCGTGCGCCTCCTCGTACAGTCCGGCCTTGAGCGCCTCGTTGGCGAGCCCGAAGCGGGCCAGCGCGTTCTCGGGGTTCTTCGCGACCATCGCGCGAAAAGTGTCCAGCTTCTGATCGGGCATGGCTCTCTATCGTGGTGTGAATTCCTGGTCCCTCTACCGGGACGCGAGAGGAGGCAGGAATCGGGAATCAGGGGAGTGCTTCTCCCTCGGTTGGGACGCGAGAGGGGGCAGGAACCAGGAATCAGGTGGGATGCTGGCCACGGAGACCTGCTGCCTGATTCCTGCCTCCTCTCGCGTCCCGATAGAGGGCGCCCCACTACTCACGGGCGAGCAGCTTCTCGATCGCCTCTGCCACGTGCTCGGGGGACTCCTCAGGGGTGAAGTGCCGCGCGTCGGCGATCAGGTCGAGCGACGCGCCGGGCATCGCTTCCTGCAGCCGGCGGCCGATCGTCGGGGCGAGGAAGGGGTCGTGCGCTCCCCAGACGATCGCCGTCGGCTGGACGAACGTCGCCAGGCGAGGCTCGAGGGCCATGGTCTCGGCGGCATCGAGCGCGAGGAGGTGGGCGACGAAGGCGTCGCGCCCCTCGCTGCCGATGAACGGCTTCATGTAGCGCTCGATCGAGTGCGCCCCCTCGGTGGCGTCGGTGTAGCCGCGGAGCAGGTCGGTGCGGACGATCGACATCAGCCAGGTCGGCGGAAGATGGCGCGTCAGCGGGAGCGTGGCCTTGGCCATGCGGACCTCGCGGCTCGGCCACTCGTCGAACGCGACCGAGTCCACGAGACAGAGCCGGGAGACGCGCTGCGGCCAGCGCGACGCCATCGTCATCGCGACCCCGCCGCCGACGTCGTGGCCGACGACGCAGGCGTAGTTGATCCCGAGCTGGTCGAGCACGGCGATCGCGCGCTCGGCGTGGCCGCGGATCGAGACGTCGCGCCCGAGCGGCCGGTCGCTGCGGCCGTAGCCGAGCAGGTCGAGCACGACCACGCGGTGGCCGGCGGGGAGGAGCGGAACCACCCGCGTCCAGAGGTGCGAGGAGGTCGGGAAGCCGTGCAGCAGGACGATCGGCTCGCCGGCGCCGCGGCTGCCGGCGGCGTAGCAGTAGAGCCGCGCACCGCCGACGTCGAGGAACTCACCGCGCATGGGACGTCGTGCTGGTGCGTGGTTGGCGGTTCATGTCGCAATGATGGGCGACCACGGCCCCTGCCACAAGCGCGCCGGCACTCCGGAGAGCGCAACCGCACTCTAGCGTTTTCCCGCAAAAGTGCTATCCTTGGGCGCCTGTCGCCCGGGCGCCCAATTCGGTCGTCATAGCGTTGTCTGACAATGCGTTAACAGCGAGCGCCCTCGTGACTGCGTCGCTTCCCCCGGTGGCTCCGTCCACCGCTGCTCAGCCTGGCTCGGCTCCCCAGCCTTCGGCACCACCACCGCCCGCCACACCAGTACGGGTGCCGGTCGGCTGGCTCCTCGATCATGCGGCCGCGCCCATCCAGTATCGGACGGTCGCGGAGATCCTTCGTCCCGCGGGCGGCGTTCCCGCGGGGCTGCGGATGCTGCCCTACGGCTACCGTCCGGCGCTGCTCCTCGCCCTCAGCCAGTCGGCGGACGGGACGTGGAACCAGTCCATGCTCGGCGTACCGTCCGCGCGCGCCGAGCACTTCGAGGGAATCGGCACCGTCACCGCGGTGCGGCGGCTGGTGGAGTACGGCTGGGAGGCGGAGTCGCCGCCGCTGGCGCGCGCCCGACGCATCCTCTTCCGGCTCCTGGCCGAGGACAACGATCCCGCCTACCTCTTCGACTTCGCGAAGGGGAAGGGCGACGAGCCGATGGTCAAGCGCGGGCGCATGATCCTGCGCGAGGCGGCCGCGGCGGCGCTTGCGCAGGCCGGCTACGAGAACGACCCACGCCTCCGTGGCGCGGCGCGCCGCATCCTCGACCGCATCGCCAACTACCTGCGCTCGCCGCTGGCCCAGAAGCCGTGGGTGCGCGTCGGCAACAAGCAGGTCCTCTCCCCCGAGGCGTCGCCGCCGTCGTACTTCGCGCTGATCATGCTCGCCCACATGCCGCTCTTCCGGAGCGAGCACCACGACTCGGTGGAGCGGCTGTACCGTCACCTCACCCAGCCGGAGCCGCGCCAGGAGTCGATGCAGCTCGTGAGCGGGAAGATCATCCCGCAGCCGCACCTGGTGCTCGGCGACATGCTCCCGCACCGAAACGCGGTGGACGCCGACGTCCCCGCGGCGCTGAGCTGGCTCGAGCTCATGGCGCGGCTCGGCTACCTGCGCCGCAACGAGAACTGGACGAAGATGTTCGAGCGCTTCCTCGACGACCGCGATCGCGAGGGCGTCTGGCACCCGCACAAGGGGATGGCCGTGCCGCGCTCGACGAACCCGTTCGTCTGGCCCTCCTTCCCGCTCGAGTCCACCGCGGCCGGCGACGACCGGTGGACGGACGTGACCTTCCGGATCGGACTGATCGCGCGACTGGCGGGGCGGGGGATCGAGGCGGTGTAGTCGAGGGGTAACGAGTCAGGGGTCACGCGTCAGGGGAATTCGGTCCCCTGACCCGTGACCCCTGACCCGTTACCCTTCACCCCATGCACCCCACTCTCCCCGGCCGTCTCCCTCCCGCGGCCATGTTCCCGGCTGGGCGCGCGGACATCGCGGTCCGCTGGGTCGGGCTCCGCTCCGGGCTCAAGGTCCGCGCGATCGAGGCCGGGCCGGTGGATGGGCCGCCGGTCTTTCTGATCCACGGCTGGGCGTGCACCGTCTTCACCTACCATCGGACGATCGCGCCGCTCGCCGCGGCGGGCTTTCGCGTGCTCGCCGCGGACCTCAAGGGGCACGGGCTCTCCGACAAGCCGCTCGCGCCGGGCGAATACTCGACCCCGGCGATGGGCGCCCACCTGCGCGAGGTGCTCGACGCCCTCGGTGTGGAGCGGGCGGCGATCGTCGGCCACTCCCTCGGCGGCGCGCTGGCGCTCGACCTCGCGCTCGACTCGCCGGAGCGCGTGAGCCGGCTCGCGCTGCTCGCGCCGGTGGGGCTCGGCAAGAGCCACCTGGTGTCGCTCGTGCGCGCGCTGACGCCGCCCGCCGTCTCGCCGGTGCTGCCGTACTTCGTGCCGCGCTGGGTCGCCGAGCTCGTCCTGCGCTACGCGTCCGGCAGCTTCGGAGGCTTCGGCGAGCGCGAGGTGGACGAGTACTGGGCGCCGACCCAGTTCCGGGCGGCCATCCTCGCGGGGCGGGCCGCGGCGCACGAGTTCGACTGGACGCCGATCCGGCCCGAGCGGCTGGCCGGCCTCCAGACGCCGACGCTCGTCGTCATCGGCAGCCACGACCGGATGGTGGACCTGCGCACGGCTCGCCATCAGCTCGCGTCGCGCCCGGGCATCGAGGTCTACGTGGTGCAGGGCGCGGGACACGTCGCGCTCGAGGAGCGGCCGGACGAGGTGAACGCGGTGCTGCTGCGCTTCCTCGCGCCGGAGGTGGAGACGCGCGCCCGAGGGGCGATCGCCGGCGGGTGAGGCGCAGCGCGCGAGCCGAGCCACGCGAGCGTCTCGTTGGCGCGGGGGGGTCGCCCCTGTTACATTTGGTACAGGAGCGACGCGCGATGGCGGGCCCCCACCACGCTTTCACCGGGTTCGCGCTCACCGTCGCAGCGGTAGCAGCAACAACCGTCGCTCCTGGAGCCGATTCCCACCGCTTGGACATTGGCTCGCGGAAGAGCCGTGTCTGTCCCAGGACAACTCTTCGCGTAACGCAGTAGTGGCGACCCCCGCCGCGCGGCACGAGTGTGCCCGCGGTACGGAGTCGCGTGCGTCGGTACCCGGAACAGGTCCGGGCAAGCGGCCCCGGCGCATCACCGCAGGAAGCATGGAATCGACCATCGTAGACCCGACGCCGTCCGCGCTCTCGATCGCGCGCGGCGCCGAGACGCCGGGCGGCACCGAAACGGTAGCCGCTCCGCACGCCCTGACGCCGGGCGGGCTGGCGCGTGAGGAAGCCGCGCTCGCCAAGACCACCTTCGAGGAGCTGGGGCTCGCCCCCGAGCTGCTCGATGCCGTGCGCGACGCCGGCTACACGCATCCGACTCCGATCCAGGAGCAGGCGATCCCGCTCGCGCGGAAGGGGCGCGACCTGATCGGCCTGGCGCAGACCGGCACGGGCAAGACGGCGGCGTTCACACTGCCGATCATCGACCGGCTGATCGGCGGCCCGCAGCGGACGCGCGCCCTCATCCTGACGCCGACGCGCGAGTTGTGCGTGCAGGTGGAGGAGAGCTTCCGGAAGTACGGCGCGCACTCCGGGATCGAGTGCGTCGCCGTGTACGGCGGCGTGCCGATCGATCCGCAGGAGCAGGCACTGCGGAGCGGCGTGGACGCCGTCGTCGCGACGCCGGGGCGGCTGATCGATCACCTCGAGCGGCAGAACGTCGTCTTCGACGACCTCGAGGTCCTCGTCCTCGACGAGGCGGACCGGATGCTCGACATGGGCTTCGCGCCGCAGATCAACCGCATCGTGAGCCAGATCCCGCCCTACCGGCAGACGCTCCTCTTCAGCGCGACGATGCCGCCCGAGGTCGAGGCGCTGGCGCGGAAGTACCTGCGCAAGCCGATCGTCGTGCAGGTGGGCCGCCGGTCGATGGCGGCGAGCACGGTGACCCACGCCGTCTACCCGGTGCCGCGCGAGCGGAAGAGCGAGCTGCTCGTCGAGCTGCTCAAGCAGGCCGCGATGGACTCGGTGCTGATCTTCACGCGCACGAAGCACGGCGCCGACCGCGTCGTCCGCCACCTCGAGCGCGCCGGCATCTCGGCCACGGCGATGCACGCCGACAAGACGCAGGCGCAGCGCTCGAAGGCGCTCGAGGGCTTCAAGGACGGCTCCGTTCGCGTCCTCGTCGCCACCGACATCGCGCAGCGCGGGCTCGAC
>DATMHT010000300.1:0-7382 GCA_035554795.1 Gemmatimonadaceae bacterium
CCGGTTCTGCCGCTGGCTGCGGCTGTCGCTCGCGACGACGCGCACGTTCCCGTCGCCGTCCATGCGTCCGGCCAGCTTCTCCGCCACGAGCGCGCGCTGCCCCTCGTCGAGCGCCGCCGAGCGGACCGGGCTCCAGAGCAGCTCCACGCGCGTGGACGACGTGTTCACGTGCTGCCCGCCCGGCCCGCCAGCCCGCGTCGCCCGGAACGCGAGCTCCGAGCGCGGCAGACGTACGCGGTCGTTCACGACGATCCAGCGATCGTCGTCCGTGGTCGGGGAGGGCAGGGGATGCGCTTCGCTCATCGCACAGGGGTGAAGGTCCGGCTCATCGTGTTAGCAGGAACGACGCCGCGAAGGAGCGGCTCTCGGCCGTCGGACAGGATGTACAGGATGAACGGGATGAAGCGCACTCCCACGGCCTGTTCATCCTGTGCATCCTGTCCAATGACGGCCAGGAGCCGAGCGCCGAGATCCGCCCTACGCGGCCCCGCGCTCGTCCCGGCTCCGCCGATGGACGCGCAGGGCCGCGACGCGGCGTCCGTCCATCGCCACCACCTCGAGCTCGCCGCCCGGGAAGGCGACGCGGTCGCCGATCTTCGGCAGGCGGCCGAGCTTCGCGAACACGTAGCCGCCCAGCGTCGTCCACTCACCCTCGGGGATCGCGAGGTGGTGATCGGACCGGACGTCGATCAGCGACAGCGTGCCGGCGAGCTCCAACACCCCGTTCATCTCGAAGCTCGTGCGGCTCAACGCGTCGTACTCGTCGGCGATGTCGCCGATCACTTCCTCGACCAGGTCCTCCATCGTGATGATCCCCGCCGTGCCCCCGTACTCGTCGAGCACCACCGCCATGTGGGCGCGCGACCGACGGAGGTCGTCGAGCACCCGCTCGGCGCGGCGGCTGTCGGGCACGTAGAGCGCCTCGCGCACGAACGGCCCGAGTGAGAAGGGCGCGTCGTCCCCCATCACCCGCTCGTGCAGCCAGAGGTCCTTCGCCAGGAAGACGCCGACGACGTCGTCCAGGGTATCGCGATACACGGGATAGCGGGAGTAGCGCTCCGCGCGGAGCACCGCCCACACCTCCGCCTCGCTGGCCTCGATCGGGAGCGCGACGACGTCGGTGCGCGGGCGCATGACGTCCAACGCCTTCTTGTCGTGGAAGTCGAACACGCCGGCCAGCATCGCCGTGTCGGCCTCGTCGAGCGTCCCGTGGGCGCGCGCCTGCATCACGAGCAGCCGGATCTCCTCGGGCGAGTGCGCCGCCCGCTCGTGGCCCATCGCCGGCTCGAGGCGGAACAGTCGGAGCAGCGCGTTGGCGGCGCCGTTGAGCAGCCAGATGAAGGGGCTCATCGCGCGCGAGAAGAGCACCAGCGGCCGCGCCACCAGCCGGCTCACGCGCTCCGGCATCAGGAGCGCCACCGACTTCGGGGCCAGCTCGCCGAGGACGATGTGCAGGAAGGTGATGGTCAGGAAGGCGACGACGACCGCCGCGCCGCTGTGCTCCAGCAGCGGCGACGCGTGCACGCCGAGCAGCAGCAGTCCGGCGTCGATCGCCGACGCGAGCGCCGGCTCGCCGATCCAGCCGAGTCCGAGCGAGGCGAGCGTGATCCCGAGCTGCGTCCCGGAGATGTAGCGATCGAGCTCCCCGAGGGCCCGCTGGACGACGCGCGCCTTCCGGTCGCCCTCGCCCGCCAGCTGGTCGATGCGGCTCCGGCGCGCGGCGACGAGCGCGAACTCCGCCGCCACGAAGAAGGCGTTCAAGAGCACCAGCAGGAACACCACGCCGAACCGCCACCCCAGCCCGCCCAGCCCCACGCCGCTGCCTGATACGTCCACCCGGTACCCTCCCGCGCCGGCCGCCGGACCGGCCGGCCGCGCACCTCAGGAAACCACGCCCCTCATGGATCGTCCACCTGTAGCATAATGCCAGACCGGGGCCTTCCGCTCCGGTCTGGCGTTTTGCGACACCCGAGCCAGCGACCGGTGCTTTCCGCCCCCGCTCCCGACGACCGCAAGTTGCAGACGCTCCTCGACCCGCGCCGGGTGATGCGCTGGGTCTACGTCGGTCGCGTATCGCTCGCCACCGCGATCTTCCTCGCGGCGGTCTTCGTCTGGCAGCGCGCCGCCCGCACCGACACGCTCGTCGCGTCGCTCGCCTTCGCCGCGACGGTCATCGTCACCGGCGGCGCGGCGATGTACAGCGAGGTCCGGCGCCGCGCGCTCGGCCGCAACTTCTTCTATCTCCAGTCGCTCGCCGACCTGCTCCTCGTCACCGCCGTCGTCCACGTCACCGGCGGCGGCGGCTCGCAGTTCGCCGCGCTCTACACGATCGTCATCGCGACCGCGGCGCTGCTGCTCCCCACCGGCGGCAGCCTGCTCGTCGCACTCGCCGGGTGCGTCTTCTACTTCGGCGACGTCATCCTCGTCCGCGACGTCCCGCCCGACCTCGCGCTCGTCCTCCAGCTCTCCGTCTTCGGCTTCGTCGCGCTCGGCTGCGGCCTCGTCGCCGCCCGGCTGAAGGAGGCCGGCGCCGGGTCCGCCGAGCTCGCCGCCGAGCTCGTGAAGGTCCGCCTCCAGGCGGCCGACATCCTCGCCCACATCCGTAGCGGCATCGTCACCGTGGACGAGGGCGGCCTGCTGCTCTACGCGAACCCGAGCGCGGAGGGGCTGCTCGGCCTCCGGCTCGCCGACCACGTCGGCCGTCCCGTACTCGCCGAGATCGCACGCGTCTCGCCGAACCTCGCCCGTGCCCTGGAGCGGACGGTGAAGGACGGCGAGCGGATCTCGCGCGGCGAGGCGGCGATCTCGGCCAACGGGCGGACCTATCCGATCGGCCTCGCGACGACCCGGTCCACCGGTCCGATGCGCACGGTCGCGCCCGACGCCGACCCGCCGCCGGCGCCCGCGCCGCGCCCGGCCGTCGCGACGGTGATCTTCCAGGACATCTCCGACCATAAGCGGCTCGAGTCCTTGCACCTGCGCGCCGAGCGGCTCGAGGCGGTCGCCGAGCTGAGCGCCTCGCTCGCCCACGAGATCAAGAACCCGCTCGCGGCCGTCCGCAGCGCCGTCGAGCAGCTCGCGCGCATGCCGGCGTTCGCGGGCGTCGCCGGCGACGGCGGCGAGGAGTCCGACGCGGCGACGCTGAGCCGGCTCATCGTCCGCGAGACGGACCGGCTGTCGCGGCTGCTCAGCGAGTTCCTCGACTTTGCGCGCGTCCGCGTGACGCGGGTGGAGGCGGTGGACATCGGCGCGATCGCGCGCGATGCCGCCAGCCTCGCTGCCGCCCATCCCGACCGTCGCGACGGCGTCGCCGTGACCTGCACGGCGCCCGACGAGCCGCTGATCATTTCCGGCGACCACGATCTGCTGCACCGCGCGGTCTTCAATCTCGCCCTGAACGCGGTGCAGGCGGCGCCCGCCGCCGGCCGCGTCACCGTCGAGGTCGTGCCGCTGCCCACCGATCAGACGCCGAGCGGCCTCTCGTTCGACGACGGCGCCGTCGCGCTGCGTGTCTCCGACGACGGCGCCGGCATCCCGGCGTCCATCCGCGACTCGCTCTTCGAGCCGTTCACGACGACGAAGCCCGGCGGCAGCGGCCTCGGGCTGCCAGTCGTCCACCGCGCGATCGAGGCCCACAAGGGCGTCGTGTTCGTGGACTCGAACGACGAGGGCACGCGCTTCACCGTGCTCCTGCCGCGCGGATCGGAGGTCACGTGACGTTCGAGAGATACGGAGCTGCCGACGTCAGCTCGACTGAAAGCTCCTCTTCGCCAGCCAGAAAGTTCTCCTTCGTTCCCGTCTCGCATCAGCCTCTCCGTGTCCAAGCCTAACGTCCTCGTCATCGACGACGAATCCGGGATCCTCGACACCCTGCGCATCCTCCTCAAGAACGAGGGGTTCGCGCCGCACACCGCGCTCGGTGGGCGTCAGGGTGTGGAGATGATTCCGCAGCTCGCGCCCGACATCGTGCTGAGCGACGTGCGCATGCCGTCGGTCGGCGGGCTCGAGGTGCTCACCGCCGCGCGCGCTCACGATCCCGACACGCCGGTCATCCTCATGACCGCCCAGGCGACGCTGCAGTCGGCCGTGCAGGCGGTGAACGAGGGCGCGTTCTACTACATCCAGAAGCCGTTCCGCAACGACGAGCTGCTCGCGATACTGCGCCGCGCCGCCGAGCACCGGAACCTGCGCGCCGAGAACCGGTCGCTGAAGCAGGAGATTCGCCGCCGCGAGCGCACCGAGACGGGGCGCCCCGTCGGCTCGAGCAAGGAGTGGCTCGACGTGCTGCGCCTCGCCGAGACCGTCGCGCCCACCGAGAGCACAGTGCTCATCCAGGGCGAGTCCGGCACGGGCAAGGAAGTCGTCGCGCGCTACATTCACGACCTTTCGCGCCGCGCCGACGGGCAGTTCATGTCAATCAACTGCGGCGCGCTCCCCGAGAGCCTGCTCGAGAGCGAGCTCTTCGGCCACGTGAAGGGCTCGTTCACCGGCGCGGTGAAGGACAAGAGCGGCCTCTTCACCGCGGCCGCCAAGGGCACGTTCTTCCTCGACGAAATCGGCGAGACGACCCCGGCGACCCAGGTCAAGCTGCTCCGCGTCTTGCAACACCGCGAGGTCATCCCGGTCGGCGCGACGGACGCCCAGCCGATCGACACGCGCCTCCTCGCCGCCACCAATCGCGACCTCGAGGAGGAGATCAAGCGCGGAAACTTCCGCGGCGACCTCTTCTATCGACTCAACGTGATCTCGCTGCACCTGCCGCCGCTGCGCTCGCGCCGCGACGACATTCCGCTCCTCGTGGACGTGTTCCTCGCCCGTGCCGCCGAGGTGCAGGGCGGGGAGCCGAAGCACGTCAGCCCGCTCGCCCTCGAGGCGCTGCAGGAGTACGCGTGGCCCGGCAACGTGCGCGAGCTGGAGAACGCGCTCGAGCGCGCCGTCATCCTCACGCCGGGCGAGACGATCGACGTCGGCGCGCTCCCCGAGCGCGTCACCGAGCGGCGCACGGAGCCGCTCGTCGCCGCCGATCGCACGCCGTCGAACCCGACGCTCGAGACGATCGAGCGAGCCTACATCATGTGGGTGCTCCAGAGCGAGGGCGGCAACAAGTCCCGCGCCGCCGACGTGCTCGGCATCGACCCGTCCACGTTGTACCGCAAGCTCTCCCGCTTCGGCGTCGAGGCCTGACCACATGCGATTCGGTTCCCAACGCACGCCGGCCCCGCTGGCGATGCCTGTGAGCAGCGCACCGCTCGCCCCGTCGCCGTACGCGCCGCCGGCGGCGCCGGTGCATCCGCGCGCCACGCCCGACGGCGCCGGCGGGCCGCCGCCGTCGCCCGAGCCACTCGACGAGGCGCCGTTCGTGAACGCGAGGCTGGCCGCGCTGGCGATCGCGGTGCTCGCGCTGCTCGCGTCGTTTACGAGCCTGCGCAACGGCTTCGCCTACGACGACATCGGCATCGTCGTGGAGAACGCGCGCGTCCACTCGCTCCACGGCTGGTGGCTGTTCTTCCGCCAGGCGTACTGGCCGCCGCCGATCATCGGCGGTCTCTATCGGCCGATCGTGATCCTCATGTACGCGCTGCTCTGGAAGCTCGGCGGCGGCGCGCCCTGGCCCTTCCACGTCGCGAGCGTCGCGCTCTACGTCGCGACGGCGCTCGCCGTGTACCGGCTGATGAAGCTGCTGCTCCCGGCGCGCGGCGCGTGGGTGGCGGCGGCGCTGTTCTCGGTGCACCCGGTGCACGTCGAATGCGTCGCCAACGTCGTCGGCGTCTCCGAGATCCTCGCGGGGCTGGGCATGACGCTGGCGGTCGGCAGCTACATCATCGCGCGGCGGCGCGACCCGAACGCGATCGCGCCACGCACCATCGTGGCGCTTTCCGTTCTGTACGTGCTCTCCGCGCTCTCGAAGGAGCACGCCTTCTTCCTGCCCGGCCTGCTCGCCGTCGCCGAAGTGTGCGCGGTGACCGACCCGCGGCCATGGCGCGCGCGGCTGCGAACGCTGCTCCCCACGGCGGCCACGCTCGGCGTCATCGGCGTGGTCTATCTCGTCGCGCGCGGCACGATCGAGGACGTGGTCCGCGGACAGCAGTTCACGGCGACGCTCGGCTATTACCCGTGGACGGTGCGCCTCTTCACCTTCTTCGAGGTCGTTCCCGAGTGGGTGCGTCTCCTCTTCTGGCCGGCGCGGCTGTCCGTCGACTACTCGCCGCAGGAAACGCTCATCCCGCTCATGTGGACCTGGAGCGAGCTCCCTGGGCTCGTCATCGCGCTCCTGGTGCTGCCGGCGGCGGCCGCCGCCTGGATGCGGAGCCGCCCCGCGGCCTTCGGGCTCGCCTGGCTCGGCGTCACCCTCGCCATCCCGAGCGGGCTGCTCGTAGCGACCGGCTACCTGCTCGCCGAGCGCACCTTCTTCACGCCGAGCATCGGGGCGATGGTGCTGATCGGCGTGGCGGTCGAGTGGGCCCTCGGTCGCGCCCGGGCGCTTCCGACCCAGGCGCGGGCGATTCGTGTCGCGACGGGCGTCGCGGTGGCCGCGCTGGTCGCCGCCGGCACGATCCGTAGCGCCGTGCGGCAGCCCGTGTGGAAGGACAACGCGACCGTGTTCGCGCAGGGCGTTCAGGACGCTCCCCTCAGCTACCGCACGCACTACGCGCTCGGCGGCTTCCTCGTCAAGCAGGGGAAGTTCGCCGCCGCCGAGCGGGAGCTGCGCGCATCCATCCGCCTCTTCCCCGTGGACCCCGAGCCGATGGAGTTCCTCGCCGCTCAGTACTCGGCGAACGGGATGTGGCAGCCGGCGATCCCGCTGTTGCGGACCGCCGCCGCGATCCGCACCCAGTCGAAGCACGACCCGCCGCGGATGCGCCGCTTCGCGCGGACGATGCTCGCCAACGGCTACATCGAGACGGCGCAGTACGACTCCGCCGTGTCGGTCATGCGGCTGGCCGTCGCCACCGACCCGACCGACACGACCGCCGTCCGCCTCCTTCACATCGCCGAGGAGCGTGCCGCCGCCGCCCGGTCCCACGGAACCGCGCCCCGTTAGGGTGCCCTGAGGCGGGCCGTCGCGGCCGGCCAGTCTGGGGCACTTTGCAAGACACTGTGCAAAACGCTGCGGTCGAACGACCGTCCCGGCCGCCGGTGCAGTGAGGCAAGTGGATGTAAAGCAACAGGTTATGCGAATGACGCGGGGTGGTCCGCGCGTTGCCTTAGGACGGGCCGAGTCCCCCTCGCACCAACCCACAAGGAGCACACACAATGCTGCGCAATCGCAAGGGCTTCACGCTCATCGAGCTTCTGATCGTCGTCGTCATCATCGGCATCCTGGCCGCGATCGCGATCCCGAAGTTCGCCAGCACGAAGGAGAAGGCGTACCTCGCCACGAT
>DATMHT010000301.1:0-7061 GCA_035554795.1 Gemmatimonadaceae bacterium
GTCGGGCGCGCTCAAGGGGCTCCGCGCGAAGAAGGCGATGGACGCCTACGCCGCCGGCCCGAAGCGGATCCAGCTCGCGCTCAAGTACGGCGTCCCGATCGCCCTCGGCACCGACGCCGCCGTCGGCCCGCACGGCGCCAACGGCCACGAGTTCAAGCTGATGGTGGACGCGGGGCTGACGCCGATGCAGGCGCTCGTCGCCGGCACCTCGAGCGCCTCGAAGCTCCTCGGCTGGACCGACCGCGTCGGCACGCTCGCCGCCGGCAAGCTCGCCGACGTCGTCGCCGTCCCCGGCGACCCGCTCAAGGACATCACCGCCACCGAGCATCCGAGCTTCGTGATGAAGAACGGCGTCGTGTACCGCGCGCCGGCGGCGGCGGGCACGACCGCGGCGACGACCGTCATGCAGTAGCCGCAGCCTTCGTCGGCGGCGGTCCGCGGGCGGCGGTACCGGGCTCTGACGCAACGCTTCGTCCCGCTCGGGAGTACATAAGTGTGACGGCCGGCGCATCTTCGCGCGCCGGCCGGAGTCCGCGTCGCGCGCCCGTGCCCGTGGCGCGCCGTCCCGCAGCCTGACCCCACGTCGTGCTCCGGAACGGCGTCCCACGGGCCGGTGTTTGGTGCGAGTATTTTGCCGACGCGGTGATCACGCTGCATGGGACGGGCGACGGTGGACGTCACCACTTCGAGCACCAACGAAACAGTCGCGCGGCACCGGCCGCGCCTTCACGACCGGCGCCTTCCGGATCGGCGCCTTCGCGCCGTGCTCGCCGCGGCCACGCTCGCCGCCGGCTGGGCCTGCGCGGCGCCGGCGCCCCGCATCGCCGGCCGACCCGGCGCGCCGCCGGCGCCGAACCGCGTCTGGCAGCCGCCGCGAGCGGCGCAGACGCGCGACTCCCTCCGCCCCGCCGGGCCCGCCGCCGGCCTCCCCGCCGCCGTCGCGTCGCGCGCGAGCTCGCTCACGCTCGCCGACGTCGTCGACCTCGCGCTGCAGAACAATCCCGCCACGCGCGTGAGCTGGGCGCAGGCGCGCGCCGCCGCCGACGCCTACGGCGCGCAGCGGGCGACCTGGCTCCCCGCCATAGACGGCGCGGTGAACGCGACGCGCTCGCTCACGCCGAGCGCCAACGCGTCGAGCCAGAACGGCGCCCCGCTCGGCCGCCCGCGGAGCAATCTCTCGCCGGCGCTCAACATCAACTACCTCGTCCTCGACCTCGGCGGCCGCGCCGGCTCGGTGGAGGCCGCGCGGCAGAGCGCGTTCGCGCTCGACTTCACGCACAACGCCACCGTCGCGAACACGGTGCTGCAGGTAGAGCAGGCGTACTTCGCCTACGTCGGCACGCGCGCGCTGAACACGGCGCAGCAGACGTCGGTGCAGGAGGCGCAGGCCAGCTACGCCGCCGCGCGCAAGCGCGACTCGGTGGGCCTCGCGACGATCGCCGACGTCCTCCAGGCCCGCACCGCGCTCGCCCAGGCACAGCTCGCGCTGCTGACGAGCGAGGCGCAGCTCCAGACCGCGCGCGGCGCGCTCGCCGTCGCGCTCGGCGTCTCGCCGACGCTCCCGTACGACGTCTCCGCCCAGCCGGAAGACGTACCCGTCGGCATGGTGACGGCCAGCGTCGAGTCGCTCATCGACGAGGCGCTCGCGACGCGCCCGGAGCTGCAGGCGGCCTACGCCAACGCCGCGTCGGCGCGCGCGTCGGTGCGCGTGGCGCGGGCGGCCGCGCTCCCGTCGCTCGCCCTCACCGGCAGCAGCGGCTACACCAGCTCGAGCATCGACGCGCTCACCGGCCGCAACTACACGGTCGGCCTCGGTCTCCAGATCCCGCTGTTCAACGGCGGCGCGCGCCAGTACCAGATCGCGCGCGCCGAGGCGCTCGCCGACGCCGCCGCGGCCCAGGCGCAGACCATCCGCCAGGGCGTGATCAACGACGTCTTCACGACGTACTACGACCTCAAGGCGGCGCGGCAGCAGGTGGCGACGGGCGACGAGCTGCTCGCCAGCGCGATCGCCTCGCAGCGCGCCGCGCAGGCCCGCTACACCGCCGGCGTCGGCAGCATCATCGACCTCCTCACGGCGCAGGCCGCGCTGTCGAACGCCCGCGCCGAGCAGGCGCAGGCGCGCTGGGTGTGGGCGCAGCGGCTTGCGCTGCTCGCCCGCGCCGCCGGCGCCCTCGACGCGCGCGGCGCCGCCGCGCTCCCCGTCGTGCGCGACACCACGACGACGCCGCTTCCGTGACGAACGACTTCACGACCGATTTCACGGCCGACTCCGCGATCCTCGATCCGTACATGACCTCCCGCCCGCTTCCGCTCGACGCGCGACGTCCGCGCGACACCCATCGCGCCCCGCGCGCCGCCGCGGCGCTGCTCGTCGCCGCGCTGCTCGGCGGCAGTGCCGCCGGCTGCGCGAAGAAGGATCCGCCGCCGAAGCAGCCCGAGGTCCCGGTGACGATCGCCGTCGCGCGCCGCGTCGCCGCGCCGTACGCGATCACCGCGAACGGCGTCGTCGAGCCGCTCCAGACGGCGCGCGTCACCGCGCAGGTGAGCGGGCTGGTTCAGTCGGTGGAGTTCCGCGAGGGCGACGCGGTGCGGGCGGGCCAGGTGCTCTTCCGCATCGACTCGCGCCCGTACCGGGCCGCGCTCGCGCAGGCCGAGGCGGCGCTCGCGCGCGATCAGGCGCAGGCGGCCGGCGCGCACCGCGACGCCGAGCGCTACCAGGAGCTCGCGAAGCAGGACTACGTCACGAAGAGCCAGGCCGAAGGACAGACGACCAACGCCGCCGCACTCTCGGCCACCGTCGCCGCCGACCGCGCCGCCGTGGACAAGGCGCGCTTCGACCTCGGTAACACGATCGTCCGCGCGCCGATCGCCGGGCGCACCGGGAGCCTGCTCGTCCGCGCCGGCAACGTCGTCGCGCCGAGCGCGACGCAGCCGCTCGTCGTCATCAACCAGACCGCGCCGATCCTCGTCCGCTTCACCGTACCGGCGGCGGCGTTCCCCGACGTGCAGCGCTTCCGCCGCCGCGGTCCGCTCAGCGTGCGCGTGACGAGCGGCGGGGCGGCCGACACCGCCACGGGCACGCTGACGTTCGTGGACAACGCGGTGGACACGACGACGGGCACCGTCATGCTCAAGGGCGAGTTCCCCAACCGCGACGGCCAGCTCTGGCCGGGCGAGTTCGTCAACACGACGCTCGTGCTCGAGGTCGAGGCCGGCGCGCTCGTCGTGCCGTCGAAGGCGGTCCAGACGGGGCAGCAGGGCACGTACGTCTTCGTCGTCCAGGAGAACGGCACCGCCGCGCAGCGCCCGATCACCGTCGGCCGCACGGTCGGCGACGCGGCCGTCGTGCGGAGCGGGCTGCGCGAGGGGGAGAAGGTCGTCGCCGACGGCCAGTCGCGGCTCGGCCCCGGCTCCCGCGTCCGTGTGACCGCCGAGGAGAAGGCCCCGCTCACCGGCGGCGACGCGCCGGCCGTGCAGTAGCTCCGACCGTCGCATTCGTACCATCACGCAGCAGCCGCAGCAGCCAGGTTCACCATGAACATCGCCGAGCCCTTCATTCGACGGCCGGTCATGACCACGCTGGTCATGGTCGCGTTTCTCTTCTTCGGCGTGCTCGCCTATCGCCGGCTGCCCGTCAACGACCTGCCGACGATCGACTACCCGACGATCACGGTCAGCGCGAGCCTGCCCGGCGCGAGCCCGGAGACGATGGCCGCCGCCGTCGCGACGCCGCTCGAGCAGCAGTTCTCGACGATCGCCGGCATCGACAACATGACGTCCACGAGCACGCTCGGCTCGACGTCCATCACGATCCAGTTCAACCTCGACCGCGACATCGACGCCGCGGCGCAGGACGTCCAGGCGGCGATCTCGAAGACGCTGCGCTCGCTGCCGCAGGGGATCATCCCGCCGTCGTACCAGAAGGTGAACCCGGCCGACGCGCCGATCCTCTACCTCGTCCTGACGTCGGATCAGCTCTCGCTGTCGGCGCTCAACGAGTACGGCGAGACCTTCCTTGGCCAGCACCTCTCGACCGTCAACGGCGTCGCGCAAGTGTCGGTGTACGGCTCGCAGAAGTACGCCGTGCGCGTCCAGCTCGACCCGCAGGCGCTGGCGACGCGCGGCATCGGCATCGACGAGGTCGCGAGCGCGATCTCGAGCCAGAACGTCAACCTCCCGACCGGCGTGCTGTGGGGGACGGACAAGGCGTACACCGTCCGGGCGAACGGGCAGCTCGAGGACGCGGGCTCCTTCCGCCAGCTCACCGTCGCCTACCGCAACGGCGCTCCGGTGCGCCTCGCCGAGCTCGGGCAGGTGCTCGACGACGTCCAGAACAACAAGGTGGCGAGCTGGTTCAACGACTCGCGCTCTCTCGTCCTCGCGATCCAGCGCCAGCCGGGCACCAACACGGTCGCGGTCGCGCAGGGCGTGCGCGCCGAGCTCGCGAAGCTCATCCCGCAGCTCCCCGGGTCGGTGAAGCTGCAGGTGATGTACGACCGGTCGGAGTCCATCCAGGCGAGCGTGCACGACGTGAAGTTCACGCTCGTGCTGACCATGGTGCTCGTCGTGCTCGTGATCTTCCTCTTCCTGCGGAACATCTCGGCGACGATCATCCCGAGCCTCGTCCTGCCGCTCTCGATCGTCGGGACGTTCGCGGTGATGTGGATGTTCGGCTTCAGCCTCGACAACCTGTCGCTGATGGCGCTCACCCTCGCCGTCGGCTTCGTCGTGGACGACGCGATCGTGATGCTCGAGAACATCGTCCGTCACGAGGAGATGGGCGAGGAGCCGATGGACGCGGCGCTGAAGGGGTCGCGGGAGATCGGCTTCACGATCCTCTCGATGACGCTCTCGCTCACCGCGGTGTTCATCCCGCTGCTGTTCATGCCGGGGATCATCGGACGACTGTTCCGCGAGTTCGCGGTGACGATCAGCGCCGCGATCCTCGTCTCGGGCATCGTCTCGCTGACGCTGACGCCGATGCTCGCCAGCCGCTTCCTCAAGCCGGGGCAGGAGAAGGAGGAGCACGGCCGCTTCTACCGGGCCACCGAGCGGGTCTTCGAATCGGCGCTGCACGGCTACGAGCGCTCGCTCGGCTGGATCATGGACCACCGGCCCATCGCCCTCGCGTTCTCGGCGTTCATTCTCGTAGGCACCGGGCTGCTCTTCCACAGCGTGCCGAAGGGCTTCATCCCGAGCGAGGACACGGGGCAGATCCGCGCCACCACGGAGACGGCGCAGGGCACCTCGTTCGAGGCGGTGGCGCGTCACCAGCAGGAGGTCGCCGCGATCGTCCGCAAGGACACCAACGTCGCCAGCGTCATGTCGGCGATCGGAGCCGGCGGCCCGAACGCGACGGGGAACCAGGGGCGCATGTTCCTCACCCTCAAGCCGCGCGGGAAGCGTCTGCGCGCCGAGGAGATCATCCAGGAGCTGCGCCCGAAGCTCTCGCGCGTGCCGGGGATCATGGTGTACCTGCAGAACCCGCCGGCGATCAACATCGGTGGCCAGAACTCGAAGAGCCTCTACCAGTACCAGATCCAGGGGACGGACGTCGCCGCGCTCTACCCGGCGGCGGAGAAGCTGCAGGCGCAGCTCAAGGAGGTTCCCGAGCTGCAGGACGTGACGAGCGACCTCCAGATCACGAACCCGCAGGTCAACGTCTCGATCGACCGCGACCGCGCGGCGGCCGTCGGCGTGACGCCGAGCCAGATCGAGGGCGCGCTCTACGACGCGTACGGCTCGCGGCAGGTGTCCACGATCTACACGCCGAACAACCAGTACTGGGTCGTGATGGAGCTCCTGCCGCAGTACCAGCGCGACGTGGACGCGCTCGGGATGCTCTACGTCCGCTCGTCGCAGGGGACGCTCGTGCCGCTGTCGTCGGTGGCGACGCTCACGCGCACGGTCGGGCCGCAGCAGGTGAACCACGCCGGCCAGCTCCCGTCGGTGACGATCTCCTTCAACGTCCGCCCCGACGTCTCGCTCGGCACGGCGACGCAGAAGGTCGAGGACCTCGCCCGGCGGACGCTCCCGAGCAACGTGACGACGCACTTCGCTGGCAACGCACAGGCGTTCCAGAGCACGCAGAGCGGACTCCTCTTCCTGCTCGTGATCGCGATCTTCGTGATCTACATGGTGCTCGGCATCCTGTACGAGAGCTTCATCCACCCGATCACGATCCTCACCGGGCTCCCGTTCGCGGCGTTCGGCGCGCTGCTCACGCTCTGGCTCTTCCGCGTGCCGCTCGACGTCTACGGCTACGTCGGCATCATCATGCTCATCGGCATCGTGAAGAAGAACGCGATCATGATGATCGACTTCTCGCTCGCGGCCGAGCGCGAGGAGCACAAGCCGGCGGCGGAAGCGATCGTCGAGGCGGCGCACGTACGATTCCGGCCGATCATGATGACGACCGTCGCCGCGATCGCCGGCACGCTGCCGATCGCACTGGGCACCGGCGCGGGTGCCACCTCACGCCGACCGCTCGGCATCGCCGTCGTGGGTGGCCTGCTCTTCTCGCAGCTCGTCACGCTGTACGTGACGCCGGTGTTCTACACCTACCTCGACAACCTCAATCGGCGCATCGAGGGCGGGCTCGCGCGGGAGGAAGCCGAACAAGGCGAGACCAAGGGCGATCTGCCGGCAGTTGGTACGTGAGTACAGCCCCGGTCATCCCGAGCGAGCGCAGATCCGAGCGGGCGCAGATCCTGAGCGAGCGCAGCGAGTCGAAGGATCCTCATCCGCTGGCATCGAGGGATCTGCACGTGCCGAGCGGCGAGCCGTCAGGTCAGCCCAGCGGCGAGCGGAACGCGGCGAGCGGACAGCAGTCAGCTTCAACAGCGCGGTCAGCCAAGAGGGATCAAGGGACCCGGCCGTTTCCGCGGCATCGCCGTTCCAGATCCGGGTTCCGTCGTTGAAGTGCGCCAGTAGGAGCGTATGAATGCGGAACGGCCCCGGAGCGCCGAAGCGTCCCGAGGCCGTTCAACCAACTCACCCACTCACCCACTCACCCACTCACCCACTCACCCACTCACCCACCTACTAACTCACTCCCT
>DATMHT010000302.1:0-6005 GCA_035554795.1 Gemmatimonadaceae bacterium
CTGGATGAAGACCACCGCCTGCTCGTTGGTCACGAGCGCCGTGCGGCCGGGAACGTCGAAGGCAACGTTGCGCGGGCGGCCGCCGACGGGGATCGTCTTGACGAGGGAGCGGTTGGCGCGGTTCAGGACGGCGACCACGCCCGCGTCGGGGAGCAGGACGTAGAGCTGCACGCCGTCCGGCGTGATGCCGAGCCCGTAGGCAGGAGTGCCGAACGACACGACGTTGACCGCGCCCGTGGCGACGGTGACGACGTCCAACCCGCTGACCTCGTTCGCGACGTAGAGCTCACTGCCGTCGGGCGAGACGGCGACGCGCTGCGGCATGCCGCCGACGGTGTACGTTCTCGTCGCCGCGTTCGTCGCCGTGCTCACCGCGGTCACCGTGCCCGCATCGCGGGAGCTGACGTAGAGCGTCTTGGCGTCGGGACTGAAGGCGAGGCCGTTCGCCGCGGCGCCGACGTTCAGCGTCGCGACCACCGAACGCGTCGCCGCGTCGATCACGTAGAGTGTGCCGTTCGCGGCCGTCGCGTACACGCGCGCGCCATCGGGCGAGACGATGAGGTTGAAGCCGTCGCTCGCGAACGGGATCGTGGCCCGCAGCGTGTTCGTCGCCACGTCCACGATCGCGAGCCCCTGGCCGTACTGCAGCGTCGCGTACGCCGTCGTGCCGGCGGGGTTGATGGCGACGTGTGGCGGGGTCGAGCCGACGGTGACGAGGGAGCCGAAGCTCATCGACCCGAGGTTGCCCCTGATGAGCTCCGACGTGCCGATCAGCGCCGCGTAGATGACGCCCGTGCTCGAGACCGCGACGCCATAGGGCTCGCCGCTCAGCGTCCGCGTGGCGACGACGTTGCCGGCGGGGTGCGTGAAGGCCGGCATCGCGCACACCACCGCCAGCGTGACGTCGGTGACGGTGCCGTCCGCGATCGCGACCGAGCGCGAGTTCCCTCCCCCGACCGTGCAGTTGTCGGCGACGCCGGCGACGGCGAGGGTGTGCGAGCCCGCCGAGAGACCGTCGAGCAGAAGCGTGCCGTTGGCCGGCAGCGTCTGCATCGTGCTGGTGTCGATCGCGTAGAGGTAGCCGTCGGGATCCACATAGCTGCCCGTCGTCGCGCTGGTGATGCGCAGCGAGCCGGTGCCGCCGCCCTTGCCCAGGCCGGTCGGGGCGGCGTTGTCGCAGGCGGTGGCGGCGAGCGAGACGGCGAGGGCGACGAGCGCGGCGACCACCGCCGCGCGGCTCCTGCTCGTGGTGCGGGTGACCTGACGTGAATGACGCAGTGGCATCGGTTCGGCTCGACGGCGTGAGGTGGTGGCCTGCGCTAGCGAACGAAAACGACTCCCTGATCGGTGACGACCAGCGCCGTCGTTCCCGAAGGGTCGAAGAGGACTTCTCGCGGCGAGCCGCCGGTCGTGATCGCGCCCACGTCACTCATCGTCGCGCGGTCATAGACCCGCACCAGCCCGTGGTCGGGCTCCGTCACGTAGAGCTGCGCCCCGTCGGGCGACGCGGCGACGCCGACGACCGGAGTGTCGTACACCTTGCGGAAGACCGGCTGCGAGCTGGCGACGTCGAGCGCGGTCAGCCCGTACGTGGCCTCGACCGCGTACAGCGTCCGCCCGTCGGGCGAGATCGCCATGGCGTCCAGCAGCTGGCCGAAGCCCGTGGCGCTGGTCAGCGTGTTCGACGCGACGTCGACGACGGCCAGCCCGCCGTCGTGGCCGGCCGCGTAGAGCGTCTTCCCGTCGGGCGCGAAAGCGAGCGGGCCGGTCGCGTCGGTGAAGTAGGGAACGCCGCGGATGGCGAGCGTCGCCGCGTCCATCACCCAGAGATGGCCGACGGCCGAGGAGACGTACACCTTGCTGCCGTCGGGCGAGACGGCGACGCCGGCGGCGTCGCTCGCGTACTCGGCCTGATCGTCGGCGAACTGCACGACCGCCGAGAGCTGGTTCGTCGCGACGTTGACGATCGCGACCCGCGCCGGGGCGGCGAGGGCGACGTAGGCCGTCGTCCCCGCCGGGTTGAACGCGACGCGGATCGGCGTCGCGTGAACGTCCACCACCGTCGTGCCGAACGTCATCGTCGCGAGGTCGCCGCGCACGAGCTGCGTCGTGCCGGCGAGCGCCGCGTAGACGACGCCGTCGCGCGACACGGCGACGGCGCCCGGTGCCGCGCTCAGCGTGCGCGTCGCCGCGACCGTGCCCGCGGGGTGGGTCGGCGCCGACGCGCACCACACCGACACGGCGACGTCGGTGACCGCGTCGGCCGCGAGGTTCACGCCGCGCGGGTTCGGGCCGTCGAGTGTGCAGCCGCTCGCGAGGTCGCCGAGCGTGAGCACGTGCCCGCCCGAGGCGAGCGTGTCGAGCGTGACGACGCCGTTCGCGCTCACCCGCCGCGCGGCGCCGCCGTCGAGCGAGAACGTGTAGCCGTTGGCGTCGTCGCCGCCGCCGGTCGTCGCGGCGGTGAGGCGCAGGGAGCCGGTGGCGGGCGGCAGCGGGCGTGGGCCGGTCGCGTCGCCGCCGCAGGAGAGGGTGAGCGCGGCCAGCGCGGCGGGCAGACCGATCGGCTGCAGGGAGGCTCGTCGGAGAGCGCGCATGCTAGAACCAGCAGTAGACGTCGCCCGCGACGTCCACGGCGCACGACTGGTCGATGTCCACGAACTTTCGCCCCGGCAGCACCGGGACCGGCGCCGACGCGGGCGCCGAGCCGGGGCGACCGATCACGCCGCCGGCGGCGTACTCCGCCGACGAGCCCCAGCAGTAGACGTCGCCGCCCGTCGTCAGCCCGCAGGCGAAGTCGTAGTAGCCGACGGAGATCTTCTTGAAGCGGAGCGAGCCGCCGACCGGCGTCGGCGTCATGACCGCGACCGAGGGATCGGTGCCGGGCGCGACCGGCGGGTAGCCCCAGCAGTACGCCTGCCCGTCCGCCTTGAGCGCGCACGTCGAGTAGAAGCCGGTCACCACGCTCGCGAACGCGTCCGGAGGCGCGACCTGCGTCGGCGCCTTGTGGACGCCGGTCAGGCCGAACGTCTCGCCCCATCCCCAACACCAGGTGGCGCGGTCGGCGCCGATGGCGCAGCCGTGGTAGTCGAACACGTGCACCTGCGTCGCCTCGAGCGCGCCCGTGACCGGCGCGACGATCGAGTCGATGTAGACGGCGACCGCCGTGTCCTTGCCGGTGGTGAGATAGGTGTCCGTGCCCCAGCAGTAGACCACCGCGTCGGCGGCCGACACGCCGCACGCCGAGGCGTCGATGCTGAGCGACATGGTGCGGAAGCGGAGTCCCGATCCGGTGAGCATCGGCACGCTCGAGCTGGCGGGGAGGCGCGATCCGGTGCCGAACTCCGCGTTGTCGTTGCGCCCCCAGCAGTAGAGCGCGCCGTCGGCGGCGGTGAGACCGCACGCGGCACTGCGGCCGGCGTGGAGCTCCTTGAACGTGAGGTTCCCCGCGACGGCGACAGGCGTCGTCGGCGAGTCGATCGTGCTGCCGTTGCCGAGCATCCCGAAGTAGCCGTTGTTGCCCCAGCAGTACGCCGCGCCGGCGGCGGTGAGCGCGCAGCCCTGCCCCGGGAAGAGCGGCTGCGTGTACAGCGACACGGTGACGAACGGCTGCGGGCCGGTGAGCTTGCGGTAGTCCACCATCACCTGCACCGAGTCGCGCGCCGCGCCGCTCGCCGCCGTGATCCACGCCGAGCCCTTGGCGGCCGCGCTGACGACACCGCTCGCGGTCGTGGTGACCGCGCTCGCGTCGGTCGTGCTCCAGGTGACCGGTGCCGTCGTGAGCGTGTCGCCGCGGCGGCCGAGCACGACGGCGCGGTAGGAGAGGGTCGCGCCCGAGGCGAGCATCGTCGCGCCGGCGACGACGTGCACCGCGGCCGGCGCGTCGGCGACGGTCACGGCGACGGAGTCGCGCACGGAGCCGACGGTCGCGACGACGATGGCGACGCCCTTGCCGCGCGCGGTGACGAGCCCTGCGCTGTCCACGGTGGCGATCGACGCCGCGTTCGCCGGCGTGGTCGAGAGCGACCAGTGGACGGCGGCATCCGGGACGTCATTGCCGCTGCGGTCGAGCGCGCGGGCGCGCAGGCGTACGGTGTCGTCGAGCGCGACGACGTCCGGTGGTGGCGCGATCTCCACACGCGAGACCACGGGCCCCTTCGGTCCGGTCGAGTCGGAGCAGCCGAGCGCGACGAGGGCCGCGGCGGCGGCGGCCACGACGGGGCGGACGACAGAATATGAGCGTATGGGCACGGGCGGCGGTTGGCGTTGACTGGCGGCCCTGCGCGGCGGTTGCGACAACGGTGCGACTCCCTGCCGAACCGGTCAAGAGACAGATGTTCTCATCGCATAACGAGCGTGCGCTGCGTCGCGGCGCTTCCTCGCGCCCCGCCCGTCCACCACATTCCAGCGCGCGAACCCGCTACGCGATACCCGCTACCCGCTACGCGCCACCCCGTGATCCCCACCTTCACCGCCAACCGCTACGTCCAGCCTCTCCGCGAGGGTGGCTCGCTGCCGGCCGTCGTGGACACCGACGACGGGGGCGGGCTGTTCGTCGTGAAGTTCCGCGGCGCCGGCCAGGGGGCGAAGGTGCTCGTCGCCGAGCTGATGGTCGGGCTGCTCGCGCAGCGGCTCGGGCTTCCCGTCCCCGAGCTCGCGATCGTGGACGTGCCGTCGCGATTCGGGCGCAGCGAGCCGGACCCCGAGATCCAGGACCTGCTCCGCGCCAGCCACGGTCTGAACGTCGGCATGCGCTACCTCGACGGCGCGTTCAACTACAACCCGAGCGCGGCCGGCGATCTCGTCAGCCCCGAGCTCGCCGCCGCCGTCGTCTGGCTCGACGCCTACGTCACGAACCCCGACCGCACGCACCGCAACCCGAACCTGCTCGTCTGGGAGCGGACGCCCTGGCTCATCGACCACGGCGCCGCGCTCTACGCACAGCACGACTGGGGCGCGACCGACGCGGCGCGCACGCGCACGCCCTTCCCGCTCATCCGCGACCACGTGCTCCTCGACCAGAGCGGCGACCTGGCCGACGCGGACGCGCGCATGGCGGCGGCGTTGAGCGACGAGGTGCTCGACGAGGTGCTGCGCCTCGTGCCCGACGCGCTGCTGACGGACGGCGCCGGCGACGGTCGCGCCGAGTTCGCGACGGGCGACGAGGCGCGCGAGCGCTACCGCGTCTACCTCTCGACCCGGCTCGAGGGGCCGCGCGACTTCGTGGCCGAGGCCGAGCGCGCGAAGGAGCGCCGCCGTCTCGCGCCGCCGGCCCCCTACTCGGCACGCCGATGACGCCGATGTCCGACGACACGCGCCAGAACGACCGCGAAGAGAGACGCGAGGAGACGCGCACGGCCTACGACTTCGCGATCCTGCGCGTCGTGCCGCACGTCCACCTCGGCACCTTCGTGCCGGTGGGGGTGATGGTGCACGCGCGCACCGCCGGCTACCTCGCGATGCGCGTCGTCACCGATCCGGCCGAGCTGCGCGCGCGCGTGCCGGGCGTGCGCGACGCCGAGCTGCTCGCGCGCTACCTGCGCGCCTGCGAGGCCGTCTGCGCCGGCGACGCCGAAGCCGGCGGCGCCGTCGCGCTCGCGCCGACCTCGGAGCGCTTCCACTGGCTCACCGCGCCACGCTCCGACGTCATCCAGAGCTCCCCCGTGCACGAGGGACTGTGCGACGAGCCGGCGAAGGCGCTGGAGGAGCTGTACGAGGCGTATGTGGGGACGGTGAGGAGTGCTGGGTAAGGGGTAACGGGTAACGGGTGAGGGGACGTGCGCGACGGGCCGGCGCTCCATGTGGAGGCCGGCCCGTCGCGCGGTTACCCGGTACCCCTTACCCGTTACCCGATCTCATTCCGCCAACGCCTGATCGTGAATCGTCGCGAGCTCGACGATCTTGAGGCGGCGGGTGGCGGTCGGGAGCTTGAGCATCGTCAGCTCGCCGACGCCCTTGTTGACGAGCGCGCGGCCGATCGGGGACGCCATCGAGACGTGGCCGTCCTC
>DATMHT010000303.1:0-3420 GCA_035554795.1 Gemmatimonadaceae bacterium
GACCACCCACGTCTCCCGCACCGCCGACGAGTTGGCGGTCCTGCTGTACATGCTGCTGCACGCGCGTGGCGTCTCGGCGGACGCGATCACGGGGAGCGCGATCGGCTCCGTCGTGCCGCCACTCACCGGGCCGCTCACGGAAGCCTGCACGCAGTGCTTCGGCCGTCCGCCCGTGGTGGTGGACGCGCGCGCCGGTCTGCCGATCACCCTCGACGTAGACGAGCCGCTCACCGTCGGCGCCGACCGCCTCATCAACACGCTCGCCGCGAGCCGTCTGTACGCGCGCGATACGATCGTCGTGGACCTCGGCACCGCGACGACCTACGACTGCATCACGGCCGACGGCGTCTTCCTCGGCGGCGTCATCCAGCCCGGCGTGGCGACGTCCGCCGAGACGCTGTTCCGGCGCACGTCGAAGCTGCCCGCGACCGAGCTCGTGCCGCCCGAGCGCGTGATCGGGCGGCGCACCGAGGAGTGCATTCGCGCCGGCGTCGTCCTCGGCGCCGCCGACTCCATCGACGGCATCGTCCGCCGCATCAAGGGCGAGTGGCCGGGTGGCGCGACGCCGCTCGTCGTCGCGACTGGTGGGCTGGCCGAGACGCTTCAGCCGTTCTGCCGCGAGTTCGATCGCGTCGAGCCATTTCTCACGCTCGTCGGGCTGCGCATCGCCCACGAGCTGCTGACGGCGGGGAAGGGCGTACCAGCGGCGTGACGCGGAGCATGGCGGACGTCCCAACATCGGGCGGCGGCGCGGCGGGCGAGTGGCGGACGCTCAATGCGGCGCGACGCCTCGGCTACCGGCTGCTGCCCGGGGACGCCTTCTCGTACGTGCTGCACCTGCGTCCGCGCGAGTGGCCGATCATGATCGGCCACATGACGCTCGGCTTCCTTCTCGCCCAGGGCGTGGGCGCGACGCTGCGCGGCGCGAACGTCGGCGCCTTCGTGCTCGCCCTCGGCATCGTCGTCGTACTCGAGAACGGCGGCACGCTCGCCATCAACAGCGCCTTCGACCGCGACGTCGGCGACGTCGGGTACCTCGACGCGCCGCCACCGGTGCCGCGCCACCTCGCTGCGTACAGCGTCGCGCTCATGCTGCTCGGCCTCGTCGTGGCCGCGGCGCTGCCGCGGGCCTTCTTCTTCACCGTGGCGGCGTGCCTCGCGATGTCGCTGCTCTACAGCGTGCCGCCGGTACGGCTCAAGGCGGTCGCCGGCGCCGACTGGCTGATCAACATGATCGGCTTCGGGACGCTCACGCCGTACGCGGGGTGGGCCGTCACCGGGCGGCCGCTCACGGCGGCGGCGGCGTGGGCGCTCGGCGCCTTCTGCCCGCTGTTCGCCGCGCTCTACCCGCTGACGCAGCTCTACCAGATGGACGAGGACCGCGCGCGCGGCGACCGGACGCTGGCGCTCGTCGTCGGCGTGCGCGTGAGCCTCGTGCTGTCGCTGCTGTTCGCCGCGGTCGCGTTCGCGTGCTTCGCGCGAGCCGCGTCGCTCGCGGCGGCGGGGGCCGCGGGCTGGCTCGCGTTAGGCGCGGCGGGGGCGGCGTGGCTCGCGGTCCTCGGTCGGTGGCTCGGGCGCCACGCGTCGATGGACCAGGCAGCGCACAAGCGCGGCATGTACCTCGCCCTCGGCGCCTGGGCGCTGACCGACGTCGCGGTGCTCGTCGCCCTCGCCCGCTGACGGCGCTGTCGGACTGACGCACGGCTCGCCAGAGCGGCCGGGGCGCGCGCCGGATTGGCGCGGAAGAGCGAGCACAAACCTTTATATGGCAAGGCGTTATGGCGCTGGTGTCGGCGCCGGCGTCCCTTGACGCCCGTCACCGGCGCGAGTACGTTACGCCTCGTTAGCACTCTCTGGGGATGAGTGCTAGCTCGATCAACTCACCATCCAAACAGAACTCGGAGGGGCAGTCGTTATGGCCACCAAGAGTGCCACCGGTACGAAGGTCAGTCCTCTCGCCGACCGCGTCGTCGTGAAGGCGCTGGAAGAGGCGGAGCAGATGCGGGGCGGGCTCTACATCCCCGACACCGCCAAGGAGAAGCCGCAGCAGGGCGAGATCGTCGCCGTCGGCCCCGGCAAGTACGAGGATGGCAAGCTCGTGCCGATGACCGTGAAGGTCGGCGACAAGGTGCTCTACGGGAAGTACAGCGGCACCGAGGTCACGATCGACAACGAGTCGCTCCTCATCCTCCGCGAGTCCGACGTGCTCGCGGTGGTCAGCTGATAGAGCGCAGGGAGCGCAGCTGCGATCGGCGGGGTTGCGGCGCAGACCGCGACGCCGCTCGAGCATCCGCTCCGATGATCATTCCATCCGCTTGACACTTACCTAGGGTATAGACCATGGCTGCGAAGGAACTGCATTTCAACACGGACGCGCGCGCGGCGCTGAAGCGCGGCGTCGACCAGCTCGCCGAGGCGGTCAAGGTGACGCTCGGTCCGAAGGGCCGGAACGTCGTCATCGACAAGAAGTTCGGCGCCCCGACGGTGACCAAGGACGGCGTCACGGTGGCGAAGGAGATCGAGCTCGCCGATCCGCTCGAGAACATGGGCGCGCAGATGGTGAAGGAGGTCGCGACGAAGACCTCCGACCTCGCCGGCGACGGCACCACGACGGCGACCGTTCTCGCGCAGGCAATCTTCCGCGAGGGCCTCAAGAACGTGACGGCCGGCGTCAACCCGATGGCGCTCAAGCGCGGCATCGACAAGGCCGTCGCGAAGGTCGTCGAGGAGCTCAAGGCGATCTCGGTCCCGACCGCGGGCCGCAAGGAGATCGCGCAGGTCGGTGCCATCTCCGCGAACAACGACAAGGAGATCGGCGACCTGATCGCCGAGGCGATGGAGAAGGTCGGCAAGGACGGCGTCATCACGGTCGAGGAGGCGCGTGGCCTCGAGACGACGCTGGAGACGGTCGAGGGCATGCAGTTCGACCGCGGCTACCTCTCGCCGTACTTCGTCACCGATCCGGACAAGATGGAGGCGGTGCTCGAGGACGCCCTCATCCTGATCCACGACAAGAAGATCTCCTCGATGAAGGACCTGCTCCCGGTCCTCGAGAAGGTCGCGCAGATGGGCAAGCCGCTCCTCATCATCGCCGAGGACATCGAGGGCGAGGCCCTTGCCACCCTCGTCGTGAACAAGCTGCGCGGCGTCCTGAACGTCTGCGCGGTGAAGGCCCCGGGCTTCGGCGACCGCAGGAAGGCGATGCTCGAAGACATCGCGATCCTCACCGGCGGCAAGGTGATCTCCGAGGAAGTGGGCTTCAAACTCGAGAACACCACCATGGATATGCTGGGCAACGCCAAGAAGATCACCGTCGACAAGGACAACACCACCATCATCGACGGCTTCGGCGCTGAGGCCGACATCCAGGGCCGCGTCAAGATGATCCGCGCCCAGATCGAGGAGACCACCTCCGACTAC
>DATMHT010000304.1:0-2790 GCA_035554795.1 Gemmatimonadaceae bacterium
CCGGGGAATCCGAGCGTGACGACGGCGCTGAACGCGAACGCGACGGAGATGGCGAGCGCGATGAGCGTCATCATCCCCGGTAGCCGATCGCGCAGCTCGCCGATCGCGCCCTGGATGAACACTCGGCCGCCGTAGAGGAAGACCGCCGTGCCGAAGACGGCGGGGATCCAGCGTGAGCCCGCGAACGTCGGCGCGGTGTAGCCGAACGCGCGCTGGAGCATGTGGCCCCACACGAGCGTGGGCAGCGTCAGGAGCAGCGAGATCCAGAACTTGTCGCGGAACATCGCGACGCTGTGGCCCGCGTGTCTGTCGTGCTCGGCGTGCTCGCCGTGCGCGGCGTGTCCTTCCGCTCGCGCGCGGGCCGCGTCCACGGCCCGTGCGCCCTGCTTCAGCTCCGGGTGCTCCGGGTAGCCGGGCTCCTCCGGCGGCGCGGCGGCGCTCTCCGCCTCGTGCGACGCGTGGCCGTGCGTCGCGTGCGAGTCGGCTGGCGCCGGCGTAGAGCCCGCGCCGTGCCCGCCGTGCGCGCCGTGATCGTTCGAACCGTGCGAGTGATTCATGACCGGCGATCTCCGGGCGAGGCGCGTCGCGTCGGCGACGCGGGACGATCGACCATATGAGTGCCTGCGGGCGGCAGAAGTGGGCTCGCGGGTTGCGGTGCCGCCTCGACGGGAGCGTATCGCGTGCACGCCGCCGGCGGTAGCGCGGCGGGGACGCGGCCCGCCGGCCCCCGTCACGGCGAACGCTTCCGGCCAGGTCCGGGATTCGGCGACACCGCCCGCGCGCGCACCTCGTCATCGTGGCGAATGGACGCGGCGCCGGCGGGCCATCCGGGCGAGCGACCTCCGGCGTCGAGCCGAGACGCGCCCGCCAACCCGGAGGGTCCCATGTCTTCGCGAATGCCTTCGCGAACCGCTCGTGCGGCACTGCTCTGCGCCGGCCTCGTCTTCGCCGGCGCTCCCCTCGCCGCCCAGCAACCGACGCCACCCCGCCAGCCGCAGGACACGACGACCGCGCGCGCGCCCGCGCACGGCATGATGCAGATGATGGGCATGATGGCCGGCTGCCCGATGATGTCGGCGATGATGCACGGGCCCGCCGCCGCACTGCGAGCCCGGGACGCGCTCCACCTCTCGCCGACGCAGGTGCAACGGCTCGAGACGGCACAGCGGCGGGTGGAGCAGGCGCACGCGCGCGCCATGGACAGCATGCGCGTCATCCACACGCGCATCGCCTCCCTCGCCGGCGCGCCGCGGTTCGACGAGCGCGCGACGCGCGCGGCCTTCGAGCGAATGGGCCGCCTGCACACCGACGTGGGCGTGGCGATGCTCCGCGCGCAGCACGAGGCGGCGGACGTCCTCACGCCGCAGCAGCGGGACTCGCTCGCCGCGATCGGCCGTGCGCAGATGGCGAGCATGCCGGGAATGACGGGAGCCGGCCCCGCCGGCATGGCCGGCGGCGGCATGGACATGTGCGCCGGCATGATGCAGATGGGACCGCCGGCCGCCAAACCGGACTCGGCGCACGAGCACGATCACCGTCCGGACAGCTCGGCTCGGCGGCCGTGAGCACCACCGCCGAGCCGAGTGTGCGCGCCCGGGACTACGCGCATCACGAGGCGACTCACGGCCGGCTGCGGGCGCCCATCGAGCACGTCTTCGCGCGGCTGGACGGGCACACGCGGCTCGCCGCGCACATGGAGCGCCCCTCCTGGCGCACGGGCTGGGGACGCATGGCCGTCCACCTCGACGCGCGCGAGGGCCGTGCGGTCGGGTCACGCCTTCGCCTCGACGGCCGGATCTTCGGCATCGAGCTATGGGTGGACGAGGTGGTGACCGAGCGCGCGCCGCCCACGCGCAAGGTCTGGGAGACCGTCGGCTCGCCGCGGCTGCTCGTGATCGGTCACTACCGCATGGGCTTCACGCTCGCCACCGAACGGCCCGAGGACGACGACGTGACGCTGACCGTGTTCATCGACTACGCGCTGCCGGACCGCGGCATCCCGCGGCTACTCGGTCGGCTCTTCGGCCGCTGGTACGCACGCTGGTGTACCACCCAGATGGTCGCCGACGCCGTTGCGGCTTTCGGCGTCGGGCCGGCCAGGCAGGCACCCGCCGGCCCGGCGGCCGCGCCGACGGCACGCGCAGGAGGCACGCATGCGTAGCTGGAGACGGAGTGTCCGGCTCACGGCGGCCGCCGTCGCGGGAGCACTCGTGCTCGCGACGCTCGCCGCGTGCAGGATCGAGGCGCGCCTGGGCGCGGGGACTTCGCGGCCCGCGTCCCTGCAGTCGATCTTCCCGCCCGACGGCGCGGGCGGCCTGTCGGTCACCATCTGGGTCGCCTTCCAGTTCTCGGACGCCATGGGCAGCGGCATGGAGAGCTACGTCGCGCTCCACGAGGGAACGCTGGCCGGACCCGCCGTCGCCGGGCGGTGGAGCTGGTCGCCGGATCGACGCACGCTCACGTTCGCGCCCGACGCGCCGCTGCGGTCGCACACGACGTACGTCATCCACATGGGCGGCGGCATGCGCGGAGCGGACGGGATGCCGCTCGACTACGCCTCCTGTGCCGCGCTCGGCGGACGATCGGTGAGCGGCGGGATGATGGGGGGCGGGCTGCCGGGCATGATGGGGCCCGGCTGGCAGGGCGGCGACGGCGGCTACGGCATGATGTTCACCTTCACCACTGGCTGACGCTCACGACGGCCGACGTGTGGTGTCGGCCGGCATCTTCATGCCGGGCATGTGGTGCGGCATGCCCGGCATGTCGTGACCCGCGGGCGCCGCCGGCTTC
>DATMHT010000305.1:0-9441 GCA_035554795.1 Gemmatimonadaceae bacterium
TACCGGTCGCCGCATCGGCCGCGGCAGACGCCCGCGCGACCGCGGCGGTGAGCCGTAGTCGTGTGGCCGGTTCGCGAGCGACCATCGCCAGCCCGGCGAAGCCGAGCGCTCGTCAGGCCGGTCCGAGCATCTCGACCGGCAGGGTATCCGCGGCGCCGAAGGGGCGGGCGCGGCGCGGCGGCTCGCCGGCGCGGGTCCCGACCGTGGCGACGCCCCGAAAGGAGCAGCCGCGTCGCGCCGGCGCGCCGATCGTCGAACGTGCGGCCCGTAAGACGGCGGCGGCTCCCGCAACGCGGCCGAAGTCCAACGCGCCGAAGAAGAAGACGCGCAAGTCGGACGCGGTACCGGCGAAGGCGAGCGGCGCCGTGCGTTCTGGAGGCATCAGGGGAAAGGCGCCGGCCGCACGGCGAAAGCTCGCCGTCGCGCGTCCGGATTCGCGGGCCAAGGCGCGACCGAAGAGCGCGCATCGGAAGCCCGCTTCAGGCGCTCGACGGAGCGCAGCGCAGGGGAAGGCGCCGAGGGGGGCGGCGCTCAGGAAAGGGGCGAACAAAAGCCGCATCCAGGCGGCACCACTTCCCGTCGCCCGGGTAGTAAAGATCAAGGCGCTGGACCCGTACGAGAAGTGCGGGCCTCGGACGTCGGTGGTGCATCTCTTACGCGTCGACGAGCGCCAGGATGGGGCGTCGGCGGTGCACCTCGTTTTCTTCGACCGACACGGCTGGTACTGCGAGCATGGGCCCGCGTGCCGCGCCGTCGAGGATGTTCGCAAGCAGGGGAAGCAACTCGGACTGACTATTTAGGATGGATGAGAGCATGATCGCGAGACACGAAGCACACATGGACAAGTCGGACATCTGGTCGAAGCTCGCTGGCGCCCTCCCGGCCGGCGTCATCTCGTGGCGCCAGGACGGCAAGCCGACGCACCGCGACGGGAAGTACTTCGCGCGCTTCGTCGCCTACATCGAGGCGAACACGGTGCGGGAGCGACTGGATTCCGTGGTCCCCGGCGAGTGGGACCTGACGCTCGACCTGCTCCCGCCGATCGCCGGCGCCGACAGCGAGGCGTCCTGCTCCTTCAAGGCGCGTCTGCAGATCCTCGGCGTGATCCGCGAGGACGTGGGAACGGGCAAGGATTACAAGCAGGCGGCGACCGACGCGTTCAAGCGCGCCGCGGTTCGCTTCGGCATCGGGCACGAGCTCTACTCGTACGAGCAGAACTGGGTGCAGGTGGACGGCGACGGCAAGTACGCGAAGCCGCTCGAGGACCCGCAGACGGCGTACGTCCGCCGGTACGGCAACGGCAGCGCGACGCGTGCCGAGAAGCCCGTCCGTGCCGCGCGCGCGGGGCGTGCCGACCGTGCCGAGGCAGCGCTCGAGACGGCACCGGAGCTGGAGACCGAGGACAGCAGCGCGCTGGTCGAGGCGGTACCGGTCGGCGCCAACCCCGACAACCCGGCGTGCCCGAAGTGCGGCGGGAAGATGTGGGACAACCGCGCGACCAAGCGCAATCCGAAGGCGCCGGACTTCAAGTGCCGCGATCGCTCCTGCGACGGCGTGATCTGGCCGCCCAAGGGCGCCGCGTCCGCGCCGCGCAGCGGCGGCTCCGGCTCGGCGCCGGCGGCCGACCAGGAGGTCGCGCTCGCGCTCGACAGCTCGCCGCTCGGCGGCGGGGTGGACGACATTCCGTTCTGACCAACCACGTCGCCTCGCGCGACGGAGTGACGACGCGGCGGTGCACCCACGGGTGCGCCGCCGCGTTTCTCATCGTATTCTCCCACGCGTCACGCGGAGGTGATATGCGAATACGCGGTATCGAGAGGACTGGCGACGCGAGATCGCGTCGCGGCGCATCGGCGTCGCTGATCCTCGTGCTCGTCGTGCTGATCGTGGTCGTGGTGACGGCGATCCTCGTCAGCCGACGTCGGTCGCAGGTCACGAGCGGCGCGGTCCCCGCCGGCAGCGCCGGCACGGCGAGCGCGGGAGCGCCGCCGTCGGGGGCGGGGGGCATACCAATCCTGGCGAACAAGCCGCGTCCGACCGAGATCACCTTTCAGGGCTGCCCGCCCGATGGTGATGGCGGCGACCGGGCCCTCAACCGGCAGAAGAACCGCGTGGACGAAGGCGCCTACGTCCCGGTGTCGCTGAACGCGATCGTGACGCTTCCCTGGCCTCCCGCCATCGAGCAGAAGCGGCGCGCGAACTGGTCGCGTCGCGACGCCGCCGAGGTCGAGAAGTACGAAGGCGTGCCCGTGCAAGTGGTCGGCTACATCGCCGGCGCGAAGCTCGAGGGGCCCGAATCGCCGAATTGTCACGGCGCGGATGCGGCGTTCCGCGACTTCCACATCTGGCTCACCGACACGTCGTCCACCGACCGCCGTGGCAGCGTCGTCATCGAGATGACGCCGCGCGTCCGGACGAATCACCCGGAGTGGACCGTCGCCGCGCTGCGGAAGCTGTCGCGCGGCAAGACCAAGGTCCGGGTGAGCGGCTGGCTCATGATGGACCAGGAGCACCCCGACCAGGTGGGACGCACGCGGGGCACGATCTGGGAGATCCACCCGGTGATGCGCGTCGAAGTCGAGCGTGGCGGCCGGTGGGCGCCACTCGGCGGCACCTAACGCGAGGACGAGCGCATGCGCAAGGCCATTCAGCTGGTCGTCACGCTGTACGTCGAGGGCGAGGACGAGCCCGCGCACGACTTCGCCGCGTCCACCACGAAAGCGGTTCGCGAGATGATCGTCGCCGGCCGCGACAGGCACCCGGAGCTCAAGGTGACGGTCAGGAAGGTCGTCGAGCGGAACGACGACGACTGAGGCGCGGCCTCACGTCGCTCGTGCATGCCCGGGGCGGGACTCGAACCCGCACCCCCTTGCGGGAAGGGAATTTTAAGTTCCCCGCGTCTGCCGTTTCGCCACCCGGGCCCGCGAACGCGAAAGGGAGCGGCGCGACGCCGCTCCCTTTCACTTTCTCTCCTTCGAGAGCGGGAAACGGGACTCGAACCCGCGACCCCAACCTTGGCAAGGTTGTGCTCTACCAACTGAGCTATTCCCGCGTTCGAGAGATTATATCGCGGGGCCTGCCGCCAGACAAGCGCGTCCGGTCACTTCATCGAGTCGGGGAGACGTCCACCCGACCACCGGCGTGGGCACGTGTCAGCCAGACGCGTGGCACGCGCCCGAAGCGCGCCTCGTAGTCCCGCGCGATCTCGGGTGCGGCCGCGTTCAGCGCGTCCTCGCCACCGACGGCGATCGCGCAACCGCCCCAGCCGGCGCCAGTGAGGCGCGCACCGCCCACGCCGGGTGCCTTCATCGCGCGCTCGACGAACCAGTCGAGCTCCGGGCTCGAGCACTCGTAGAGGTCGCGCAGCGAGGCGTGCGACGCGAGGAGGAGCGGCCCCGGCAAGCTGCCGCCTGCTTTCAGCGCCGTCACCGTGGCGCGGACGCGGCGCGTCTCCTCCGAGACGTGCAGCGCGCGTCGAGCGAGCGTGTCGGGCAGACCGGCCTGACGAACGAACTCGGGCTCGGCGTCGGCGAGAGTTCGCAGCTCCGGGTCGCGCTCGCGGAGCAGCGCGAGGGCGGCGTCACACTCGGCGCGGCGCGTGTTGAACGCGGAGCCGCGCAGCGAGCGCGGGACGGCGGTGTCGAAGATGAGCACGGCGTCGTGCATCGGCACGTGCTCGGTCTCGGCGGTGTCGCACCAGACGTGCAGCGCGTGCCCCTCGCGGCCGAGCGCGGCCGCGAACTGGTCCATGATGCCGCAGGCGACGCCGACGAACTGCGATTCGGCGCGCTGGCAGAGGAGCGCCATCTCCTTCAACGACCGCCCCTCGCCGATGAGCGTCTCGATCGCGGCGCCGGTGGCGACTTCGAGCGCCGCCGACGAGCTCAGTCCGGCACCGGCGGGCACGTCGCTCCACACGGCTGCCGCGAGCTGCGGCACGGCGGTGCCCGCCGCCTCCAGCTCGTGAACGACGCCGGCGAGGTAGTCCCACCATCCGCCGCCGCGGGCCGGGCGCCGCGCGTCGAACGAGCCCTCGCCCTTCTCCGTGGCCGACACGGCGTGCGACGCGCTGCCGTCGGCGGTGCCCAGCGCGACGTAGGTGCGCCGCGCGATGGCGATGGGCAGGACCTCGCCGCCGTTGTAGTCGGTGTGCTCGCCGATCAGGTTCACACGAGCGGCGGCGGATGCGATCACGGCCGGGGCGCGGCCGAATCGGCGCTCGAAGAGAGCGCTCGCGCCCTCGGCGCCGCGCGCGGCGGTGGTAACAGTATCGGAAGTCATCGCACCCCCAGTGCGTGTACGGCATACCAGAGCGTCGCCGCGAGAAGGCCGGACAGCGAGGCATCGCCGCCGTTGGCCACCGCGCGACCGTCGGCGTCCACGATCTCGGCCGCGACGCCGCCGTCGAGCGGCGCGCGACGCAGCCACTGTAGCACCTCGCCCGCGTCCGGTCCCACGAGCCGTGCGCACTGCTGGGCGAGGGACTGCGGCTCCGCGCCGATGCCGCGGACGGTGCGGCGATAGGTCGAGTCGTAGCGCTCGAGCGCCTCGTAGAGAGGCAGCCAGAGCGCGGAGCCGAGCGCGTCGTCCTCGGTCGAGCTGTTGCCCGCGAGATCCGTGGAGGCGGCGAGGGACGGCTTCCCCTGACGCTCGACCGCGAAGTGACGGCGCAGCGCGGCACGCACCGCTTCCGGATCCTCGACGTCGCGAGCGGTCTCCTCGTCGAGCGTGCGGCGGAAGACGTCGAGCGCGAGCGCCGCGACGGCGTTGCCGTGCAGTGTGAACGGGTACGCCGGCGGCGCGCCGCTCGGCGAGATCTCGGTCGAGTAGAGCGGGACGTTCCGGTCGCGGCGCGCCGCGAGATCCTCGGAGGAGATGTAGAGCGTATCGGCGATCACCGGCTCCTCGACGATCTGGTCGTCGCCGGTCTCGCGAATGTATCGGTCGGTGGCGACCGCATACGACGCGGCGCCCTCGAGCGAGAAGCCCGGCGCGAACAGCGTTCCGTCCAGATAGTGCTCGCCCTGCCCGGGCGCGTAGCCGTGCAGCTCGCACGCCCGTAGCAGCAGCTCGCGCGCGAGGGCGGCGTCGGCGAGCTGCACCGCCGGCACGGTCCACGCGAGCGCTTCCCAGTCACGGACGGTGACGCCGCGGCCGTTCCACGGCGCGCGCGTGCGCACGAGATAGTAGTGCGCGTCGTCGAGACCGCGCGCGACGGCGTAGAAGTAGGCGAAGAGCAGGTTGCGATTGAGCAGCCGGTCCACGCCGTCGTGGCCGGTGGTCTGCTCGAGCGCCTGGAGCGCGTCGCGGGTCGCGGCAAGCAGCTCGCGCCAGCCGCGGCGTCGCATCACCGCAACCGTGGCGACGGCGCCGTCGCGCTCGGGGCCGGCCGCGAGATAGAACGCTGCCTGCTCGCGCCCGCCCGCGGGGATGCGCAGCGATCGCCGGAGCGAGAACGCGGCCGGTCCGCCTTCGCCGACGGTGACGACCGCTGGACCATCCGCGCCGAGCGCCAACGCGGCGACGCCGGGGCGCGAGGAGCCCTCGAGGACGAGCACGTCGTCGTCCGCGCGCAGCACGCGGCTCGCGTCGTCGAACGCGCGGGGGGTGCGCACGCGCTCCTGACGATGACCGAGCACCCCCTCCATCACCACATCCACGTCCACGTCGGCGCTGCCCCGGTTCTCGACCGCGAGCGTGTACACCGCGCCGGCCATGTCCGCGTCGCGGCCGTGCGGCGCGAAGATCGTCCCGCGGATGACGAGCTGCCCCATGGTGCAGGTGAACGTGGGCAGCCAGCCGACGGCGCGCTCCCAGGCGATCCCCTCGTCCGACAGCTCGGTGCGGACCCCGGCGACGAACAGCGCCGGCCTAACGAGCGCCGGCCCCTGTCCGCTCAGGAAGTCGGCCGTACCGGCGAACTCGATCGCCGCCCGCGCGCCGCGATGCACCACCCCGACGGCGTGGATGGCGCCGTCTGCCGGGTGGATGCACGGAAGCGCCAGCCAGTGATTTCCGGTCAGCTGCCACGGGATCTGCGGTGGGGGAACGATCGACACGGGACGGGGCTGAGGGATGAAGGAGTCGCCGGGGCGAAAGATGGCCCACCCGACGGGCGGGCGGCAACGCTTGCCCGGCCGCGGGCCGGGTCGGCCCCGGGGCGGTCCAGTGGACGTCCGTTCAGATCGCTGATGACAACCGCGAGCCCGACCCTTATCTTCTCCCCGCTTTGCCGGCCTCAGCGCCGACGGCAGTTCTCCCCGCGGTGCCCCCAGCAGTCAGTCGAAGGTTCCCGCCCCGAGCGCCGCGCGCGGCACCACCGCCGCACGAGCGGCCACGCCCACCTCCAGGAGGAGGCACATGAAGCGATCCCGTGTTGTATTCTGCCTAGCGACGATCGTCGCGGCCGGTGTACCGGCCGTGGCGGGAGCGCAAGGCTTCGGGCTCAACGAGATCGGCGCCTGCGCCATCGGTCGCGGCTTCGCCGTGACCGGCTCGCCCTGCGCCGACGCCTCGACCATCTACTGGAATCCGGCCGCGGCGACCACGCTCCGCGGCGTTTCCGCGCTCCTCGGCGCGACGTCCATCGCCGTCAACGGCGGCTTCCGCACCGACGTCACCAATCGCAACGACGCCGGCGACGTGCCGACGTCGGTGCCGCCGCACGCGTTCGTGAACTGGAAGGCGCAGGATCGCCTCGCCCTCGGCGTCGGCCTGTACGTGCCCTACGGCCTGACGTCGCAGTGGAAGAACGACTTCGCGGGCCGCTTCCTGGCCCAGCGCGCGTCGCTCGCGACGATCTACGTGCAGCCGAACGTCGCCTACGACATCGTGCCTGGCCGCCTGTCCATCGGTGGCGGTCCGGTCATCGGGCATTCGTCGGTGGAGCTCAAGCAGAGCCTCGACGCCCTCTCGCTCAACCCGGCGCTCGCGGCGGCCGGCGTGGTGCCCGGGACCGAGATCGGCCGCGCCCGGCTGACGGGCGACGCGATGGCGTACGGAGCCCACATCGGGCTGTACGCCCATCTGGCGCCGACGCTGACGGTCGGCGTGCGCTACCTGACGGCGATGGACTTCAAGTACGACAACGCCACGGCGCGGTTCACCCAGACGACGACGGGCTTCCGTGTTCCGCTTCCCGCGCCGTATCCGCCCGGCAGCTACGCCCTGCTCGACACGCTCGTCGCGCACAAGTTCCTGGCGGACAGCGCGCTCTCGCAGCAGAAGGGGAGCACGCACATCAAGCACCCCGCGCAGCTCCAGTTTGGCGTCGGCTTCACGGGACTCTCCAACACCACGATCTCGCTCGACGGCGACTTCGTGCAGTGGAGCTCGTTCCAGCAGCTTCCGATCGACTTCAGCATCGCCCCGGACCGCACCATCATCGAGGACTACAACAACTCCTGGTCGGTGCGCACGGGAATCGAGCACCGCTTCGCGATGGGGATCGCCGGGCGCGCTGGCTTCAGCTACGCGCAGACGCCGGCCCCGGACGAGACGGTCACGCCGCTGCTGCCGGACATGAACCGGTACAACTACGGGTTCGGCGTCGGTCTCCCGCTCGCCGGCCGCTACACGCTCGACGCGAGCTATCTGCGCGTGGACACCCAGGGGCGCCGCGGCCGCATCGTGGAGCGGACGAGCACCACCCAGACGGCCGCTCAGCTGAATAGCGGCGTGTACTCGCTCGACGCGAACATCTTCTCGCTGAGCCTCAAGGCTCAGTTCTGACGCCGACCAACTCGAGGGAGAGACACCCTGTGCGTACTCATCTCATCCGCGCCGCCGCGCTAGCCGCCGCCTCGGCGACGCTCGCCGCGTGCAGCGACACGGCGAACGTGCTCGTGCCGCCGCCGCCGGCCAATGCCCCGATCATGCAGCGCTACGTGGCGCTGGGCAACAGCCTCACCGCCGGCATGCAGTCGGGCGGCATCAACGACTCGACTCAGCGGGAGGCGTATCCGTACCTCCTCGCGCACGCGGCCGGCACCCCGTACCTCTACGTGTCGATCCCGAACGGCTGCGCCCCGCCGCTGGTGTCCTTCGGCGGCCCGCCGGTCAACGCACCGGGCCCGTGCGGTGTCGCGCTCGTGCCTCCGTTCGTCAACAACGTCGCCGTCCCGAACGCCTACGCGTCGGACCTCGTCGTCCCGTACACGCCGACCTCCGTGGTCGCCCTGACGTCGTTCATGAACGGCGGTCGCGGTCAGGTGCGTCGTGCTCTCGACGCGAACCCGACGTTCGTCACGATCTGGGAAGGCAACAACGAGGTGCTGTATCCGGCGTCGACCGGCAAGCTGACCCCGCTTCCGGGCCAGTCGCCCGGTCTGATTCCGTCCAAGACCATCATCGGCTACATCGCCGCGGCGACGGACACGCTCAAGCGCGAGGGCCACGCACTCCGCGGGGGCGTCCTGATCGGCGTCATCGACGTCGTCAACGCGCCGCGCCTCTTCCCGGGCAACGCGCTGCTCGACCAGACGGGCGTCCCGACGGCGTTCAAGCTCGGCATCGATCAGTTCGTCGGGACGACGGTGACGGTGCTGCCGAATTGCATCGGCAGCGACGTCCTCATCTCGTCGATCATCGTCGATCAGATGCACGCGGGCACTTACCCGCCCGTCATCTCTTGCGCGCCGACGACGCTCCCGGGTATCCCGGCGCAGGCGATGCTCGGCGACCTGTTCGTGCTCAACGCCACCGAGCAGGCCGCGATCCATCAGGTGACCCAGGACGTGAACGCGTACCTGACGACGCGCGCGCAGGAGCTCGGCTGGGCCTACCTCGACCCGAACCAGCTGCTCGTCGCCGCGAAGTCGTCGGGCGCGATTCCGGCGCTCCCCGACTTCACGACTCCCGAGTCGCCGTGGGGCCCGTTCATCTCCGTCGACGGCGTGCACCCGCGCAAGCCGACGCACGTGCTCATCGCGAACACGCTCGCCCAGCTGATCAACCAGAAGTACGGCACGTCGATTCCCGCGATCTCGCTGCCGTAAGGCGACCCGCGCTCCAAACCACGAGGGGCCGGTCGGCAGTCGCCGACCGGCCCCTCGTGCATTGGCTCCAGTCCGCCGAGTAGCGCGGCGCTATCGCTTGCGGCTGCGGCGTGAAGGCGCAGCGGTCGAACCGCTCGGCGCGGCGCCGCTCGCTGCGCCGGCACCGACGAGCGCCGCGCTCTCGAGCAGCTCGCGCGCGTGCGCCTGACTCACCTCGCTCTCCGGATCGCCACCGAGCATGCGCGCGATCTCGAAGACCCGCTCGTCGCCGTCCAGCACCCGCACGTCGGCGGTCGTGACGCCGCCGCGGGCGCCCTTCGCGACGAGGATGTGATGGTGCGCCCGGGCGGCGATCTGCGGCAGGTGCGAGATCGCGAACACCTGGTGGTGTGCCGCGACGCGTCGCATCGTCTCGCCCACCTGCAGCCCGACGCGGCCGCCGATG
>DATMHT010000306.1:0-3510 GCA_035554795.1 Gemmatimonadaceae bacterium
GCGTCGAGCTGCGCGTCGTAGCGCAGGTGCTGGAGCTGACAGCCGCCGCACCGGTCGCCGGTATAGTGCGGGCAGGGCGGCTCGACGCGCCGCTCCGACGGATGGTCGAGCGCGATCATCTCGCCCCGCGCGAGACGCCCGTGCGTCTCGACGCGCGCCCGTCCGCGGTCGCCCGGTGCGGTGCGCGGCAGAAAGACGACGAGTCCCGCGGAGCGCGCGACGCCGTCGCCGCCAGCGGCAATCGAGTCCACCGTGACGTCCACGAGCGACTCGCTCACGGCGTCCTCAATCCCTCCAGTCGCGCGGCCCGTCGCCACCCGTCGTTCCCATCGCTGGTGGCGGCGCCGTCCGCGGACGCCGCGGGCGCGCGCACCGCGGTCGTGGCGGCAGCGGGCGTTCCGCGCGCGCTCCGGTCGCGCTCCGCGAGCAGCGCGCCGGCAATCGCGGCGGCGAGCATGCCTCCCGGCGGAGGCGGCGCCTGCGTCAGCTCGGCGAGATGCTGCTCCAGCCACTGGATCGAGATGTCGCCGCGGCGGAAGTCGTCGTGCTCCATCACGCGCAGGTGGAAGTCGCGCGACGTCTCGACGCCGTCCACGGTGAGCTCGAGGAGTGCGCGGTGCATCCGCGCGATCGCCAGCTCGCGCGTCCGCGCATGGACGATGAGCTTCGCGAGCATCGGGTCGTAGAACAGGCCGACCTCGCTGCCCGTCTCGATGCCGCCGTCCCAACGGACACCCGGGCCACTCGGAAGGTGCAGGTACGAGACACGACCGGTGCTCGGCAGAAAGCCGTTCGCCGGGTCCTCGCTCGTGATGCGGCACTCGATCGCCCAGCCGCGCGGCACGATGTCCGACTGAGCGAACGGAAGCCGCTCGCCGGCGGCGATCCGGATCTGCCACTGCACGAGGTCGATGCCGGTCACCAGCTCGGTGACCGGATGCTCGACCTGGATGCGCGTGTTCATCTCGAGGAAATAGAACTCCCCGTTCCGGTCGAGCAGGAACTCGCACGTGCCGGCGTTCACGTAGCCAGCGGCGCGTGCGGCCGCGACGGCCGCTTCGCCCATGCGCGCGCGCAGCTCGGGCGAGACGGCGACGCTCGGCGCCTCCTCGATCATCTTCTGGTGGCGGCGCTGCACGGAGCACTCACGCTCGCCGAGCGACAGCATGTTGCCGTGCGTGTCGCCGAGGACCTGGATCTCGACGTGCCGCGGCCCTTCGATGTACTTCTCGACGTAGACCGCGTCGTCGCCGAAGGCGTTCTTCGCCTCGCGCTGCGCGGCGGCGAGGGAGGACGCCAGCTCTCCGGGCGCGCGCACCACACGCATGCCCTTGCCGCCGCCACCGGCGGCCGCCTTCAGGAGCACGGGATAGCCGAACCGCTCGGCGATCTCCGCCGCGTCGTCGGCGTCGCGCAGCGCGGTCGTCGTGCCGGGGACGACGGGCGTGCCGGCGCTGATCGCCAGCTCGCGCGCAGCCGTCTTGCTCCCCATCGCCGCGATCGCCTCGGCCGGCGGACCGACGAAGACGAGCCCCGCGTCGCGCACGGCGCGGGCGAACCACTCTCGCTCCGAGAGAAAGCCATATCCCGGGTGGATCGCCTCCGCGCCGACGCGCCGCGCCGCGTCGATCAGGATGTCCCCCTTCAGGTAGCTCTCGGCCGACGGCGACGGACCGACGTGCACCGCCTCGTCGGCCTCGCGCACGTGCGGCGCCTGCGCGTCCGCGTCGCTGTACACGGCGACGGACTTCACGCCGAGCTCCTGACAGGCGCGGACGACGCGAAGCGCGATCTCGCCGCGATTGGCGATGAGGAGTTTGGAGAACATCGAGGGCTGAGGGCCTGGGGCCTAAGGCTTAGCGAGCGATTGACGGCGTTTGGTCAGGAACGGCGGCGGAGAGGGAGCGCGTGTGCTCGCCAGGCCCTAGGCGCTACGGCCCTGCGCCCTAGAGCGGGATGTTCCCATGCTTCTTCGCCGGATTCCGGTCGCGCTTTCCCTGCAGCGACTCGAGCGCGTCGATGAGCCGCGGCCTGGTATCGCGCGGATCGATCACGTCGTCCACGTAACCGCGCGCCGCGGCGAGGTACGGGTTGGCGAACTTCTGCCGGTACTCCTCGGTACGCGCGTCGGTCGCGGCCGCGGGGTCGTCGCTTTCGGCGATCTCCTTGCGGAAGAGGATCTCGACGGCGCCCTTCGGACCCATCACCGCGATCTCGGCCGTCGGCCAGGCGACGTTGAAGTCGCCACGGATGTGCTTCGAGCTCATGACGTCGTACGCGCCGCCGTACGCCTTGCGCGTGATCACCGTGAGCTTCGGCACCGTCGCCTCGCAGTACGCGAAGAGCAGCTTTGCGCCGTGCTTGATGATCCCGTTGTGCTCCTGCGCGACGCCCGGGAGGAAGCCGGGGACGTCCTCGAACGTCACGATCGGGATGTTGAACGCGTCGCAGAAGCGAATGAACCGCGCCGCCTTCATCGACGCGCTGATGTCGAGCACGCCGGCCAGCACCGCCGGCTGGTTGGCGACGACGCCGACGCTGTAGCCGCCGAGATGGGCGAAGCCGCAGAGAATGTTGCCGGCGTAGTCCTTGTGGACCTCGTAGAACTCGCCGTCGTCCACGACGTGACGCAGCACGTCGTGCATGTCGTACGGCTTGTTCGGGTTGTCGGGCACGACGTCGAGCAGCGCGTCGCTGCGCCGGCCGCGCGGGTCGGTGCCGCGGCCGCGCGGTGGATCGGCGAGGTTGTTCGACGGCACGAAGCGAAAGAGCTCTCGGATCGCCTGAAGGCACGCGAGCTCCGAGTCGTGCGTGAAGTGCGAGACGCCGGAGGTGGCGGCGTGGGTGTCGGCCCCGCCCAGCTCCTCCATCGTCACGTCCTCGTGCGTCACCGTCTTCACGACGTTCGGGCCGGTGACGAACATGTACGACGTGCCGCGCACCATGTAGATGAAGTCGGTGATCGCCGGCGAGTACACCGCGCCGCCGGCGCACGGGCCGAGGATCGCCGAGATCTGCGGCACGACGCCAGAAGCGAGCGTGTTACGCAGGAAGATGTCTGCGTAGCCGCCGAGGGAGACGACGCCCTCCTGGATCCGTGCGCCGCCCGAGTCGTTGAGCCCGATCACCGGCGCGCCGTTGCGCACCGCCAGGTCCATCACCTTGCAGATCTTCTGCGCGTGCGCTTCGGAGAGCGAGCCGCCGAAGACGGTGAAGTCCTGCGAGAAGACGTAGACGATGCGCCCTTCGACGCGGCCGTAGCCCGTCACGACGCCGTCGCCGTAGATCGGTGACTCGCCGTCTTCCGCCGATCGTGCCGTGACGAACCGGTCGATCTCGACGAAGCTGCCTTCGTCGAGCAGAACGTCGAGGCGCTCGCGCGCGGACAGCTTCCCCTTGTCGTGCTGCGCCTTGAGCCGCTTCGGGCCGCCGCCGAGCTCCGATTCGCCGCGGCGCCGCTCGAGCAGCTCGAGTTTCTCTCGCATGGTCATAGGCCGGGTAAGCTAGCCG
>DATMHT010000307.1:0-2490 GCA_035554795.1 Gemmatimonadaceae bacterium
CGGCCGGCGGCGCGCATGCTCTCCACGCGATGCCGCACACGCGTCCGCTCCCACCGCACATCGGTGACCGCATGCGCCGCCGTCCGTCCCCGCTCGTCACACTGCTCGCCGCCGTCGTCATCGTCGCCGCGCCGGCCGCCACCGCCCACGCGCAGGGGCGGCTGCGCGACAAGATCTCGGCGCTGTTCATCTTCGGGCCCGGCGAGGAGCCGCTCTTCCTCGCCGGATCCGCCGATCCCGACAACCCGGCGTCCATCCGCATCCACGGCGAGCACTTCATCCCGTCGTCGTCGGCGGAGAACGGGTCCATCATCGGCTTCGTCACCGAGGCCGTCAGCGCCAACGTCAGCAACGTCCCGATCGGCTCGACGAGCGGCGGCGAGACGTTCCACTTCGAGGGCGGCGTGCCGGTGAAGACGTCGAGCTCCGCCGGCCCGATCTTCGGCGAGCGCGCGCAGACGCTCGGCCGCGGCCGCACGCTCGCGGGGGTGAGCCGCACCGCGTTCCACTTCACGTCGCTGCGCGGCGTGGACCTGAGCGACGTCGAGCTCAACTTCACGCACCAGAACGTGGACTTCCCCGGCTGCGACTCGATCGCCGGCGGCGACTGCTCGAAGATGGGGCTGCCGAACGTCGAGAACGACGTCATCCAGCTCCACCTCGCGCTCGACATCGACGTCCACGTGACCTCGTTCTACCTCACCTACGGCCTCACCGACCGCGTGGACGTCAGCGCCCTCGTCCCGCTCGTCGAGACGTCGCTGCACGGCCAGAGCGACGCCCAGGTGCTCCCGTTCGGCGGGCCGACCGCGTTCCACTTCTTCGCCGGCACGCCCACCAGCCCGGTGCTGACGGCGACGCGCGTCACCCAGGGCTCGTCGTTCGGGCTCGGCGACGTCGCGGTGCGCGTGAAGACGAGCGTCCGCCAGACGCCGAAGACGAGCGTCGCGCTCCTCGCCGACGCGCGCTTCCCGACGGGAAGCCAGGAGGACCTCCTCGGCGCCGGCTCGTTCGCCGCGCGCGGGCTCGCGATCGTCTCGACGCGCGTCGGCGACTTCTCGCCCCACGCCAACGTCGGCTACCTCTACCGCGCCGGCGACACGCAGAACGACGCCGTCCTCGGCACGATCGGCTTCGACGACCGGATGATCGGCAAGGTGACGCTCGCCGCCGACCTCGTGAGCGAGCTGCAGGTGGGCCAGAGCCACCTCACCCTCCCGCCCCCCGTCACCTACGACGCCCCCTTCCACCGCGTCGTCCAGCCCACGTCCATCCCCGACACGCGCGACGACATCGTCAACGGCTCGTTCGGCGTCAAGGTCGGCAGTGGCAGCGGCGCGATCGGAATCCTCAACGCGCTCTTTCCGCTGAACCGCGGAGGGCTGCGCCCGAACGTCGTGTACACTCTCGGCGTCGAGTACAGCTTCTGAAGATTACGGTCCCCACCTGATTCCTGGTTCCTGCTTGCTCGAGTCGGCCCCTCTGAGAGAGCTGGCTTGAAGGGACGGGAACCAGGAATCAGGTACGCCGCCCGCCCCTCACCGAACGGACATCAGCCGCCACGTCCCTTCGGCATCGCGCCGCAGCGCCGCCCGGAAGGTGACGGGCTGGTGCTCGGTCTTCCCCTCGGCGACGTAGTCGTACGCTCCGACGAGGTTGGCCTCGGCCGTCGGGCCGGAGACGTCGAGCCCCGAGACGGTGAACGAGACGCGCAGCGCGCGCGCCGCCGCGAAGAACTGCTCGAAGCCGCGCTGCTGCTCGTCGCTCATCCCCGGGTACGCGCGCCGCACCGCGGCGATGTCGCGCGACTCGATCGCGCGCGCGTACGCGGCGACCGCGGCGGCGATGTCCACCGATGCGTTGCGCGCGGGCGGAATGGCGACCGTCGTCGGCGGCGGCGGAGAGCGCGGCACGGCGACCGGCGGCGCGGCCGGCGTGGCGAGCGGCGCGGCGGTGCTGGACGGTGCGGCGCCGGACGTCGCCGCGCTGGTGCTGTTCGCCGCGACCGCGGGCAGCCGCTCGGGCGGGCGCGCCGCCGGGGGTGCGGCCGGCGACTTGGCGCCCGCCGAATCGGGATGGATGCGCGACGGCAGCACGCGCCCGCCGCCGGACGACGGCACCGCGTAGCGCGACGACGGCGGCGCCAGGCTCGCGCGGCGAGCCGCCTCGCGCGACGACGGACGCTCGCGCGGAGTCGCGCTCCCGTCGCCGACGACGGGCGTCGCCGCGAGCTCCGGATCCTCCGACCGTGACGACGTCGCCGGCGCCGGCGCCGCGGAGCGCGACGCGAGGCGCGCCTCGGCGGTCGTGTCCGACATGGCCGCGGGTGGCGACGCGCTCTGGGCGGACGCGTCGCCGTCCGAGCGGTGGCGCGTCGTCACCGACCAGATCAGCACCGCCGCGCCGGCGACGGCGAGCGTGGACGCGCTGACGAGCGCGGCCCGGTAGAGCTGGGCGCGCGCGCTCTCGCGCCGGTGCGCGGCGACGGCC
>DATMHT010000308.1:0-1540 GCA_035554795.1 Gemmatimonadaceae bacterium
GCCGGCGACGTACCGGTGCAGCCGACGAAGCGACTTTGTTGAGGCGGTACTCGGCGTTCGGCAACGGCAGTGGTCAGTTCAACTGAGAGCTGTTGGTTCCTGGTGAAGAGTTTTCCGTGAACAACGACGGCGCGCGGAGCCAGGCTCCTGCGCGCCGTCGTTGATTACCGACCACCAGTCACCAAGGACCAACGACTCTCGGTTGCACTGACCACTGCCGTTGGCGGTGCACCGTCGTCGGTCGCCGGGTCGCCTACGCCTCCCAAGGCAGCCCCGCCCGCCCGAAGTGCCCGTAGTTCGTCGTGCCGCGGTAGATCGGCCGGCGCAGGCCGAGCCGCTCGATGACGGCGCCGGGGCGGAAGTCGAAGCGCTCGAGGACGAAGCGCTCGGCGGCGGCCGCGTCGCCCGTGCCGAAGGTGTCCACGCGTACCGACACCGGCGTGTCGCGCCCGATCGCGTAGGCGACCTGCACCTCGCAGCGGCGCGCCAGCCCCTCGCGCACCACCTGCCGCGCGACGAAGCGGCCGAAGTACGCGCCCGAGCGGTCCACCTTGCTCGGGTCCTTGCCGCTGAAGGCGCCGCCGCCGTGGCGCCCCATCCCGCCGTAGCTGTCCACGATGATCTTGCGCCCCGTCACGCCGCAGTCGGCCGACGGGCCGCCGAGGACGAAGCCGCCGGTCGGATTCACGAGCACCTCGAGGCCATCATGGTGCCAGCCGCCGAGCACGGCGGGGAGGAGCGACGTCGCGACGTAGTGGCGGATCTCGTCCTGGCTCGCGCTCGCGGCGTGCTGGGTCGAGACGAGCACCGTCCGCACCTCGACCGGCTCGGCGCCTTCGTAGGCGACCGACACCTGCGTCTTCGCGTCGGGGCGGAGCCAGCGCTGCACGCCGGCCTTGCGGTCGTCGGCGAGGCGGCGCGCGAGCGCATGGGCGAGAAGGATGGGGAGCGGCATGAGTTCCGCCGTCTCGTCGCTCGCGTAGCCGAACATGAGCCCCTGGTCGCCGGCGCCGCCCGTGTCCACCCCCTGCGCGATCTCCGGCGCCTGCTGCGAGATCAGCTCGGTGACGCGGACGCCGGCAGCATTGAACGGCTCGGCCGCGTCCGTGTAGCCGACCGTGCGGATCGCCTCGCGCGCGACGGCCACGTGGTCCACCGTCGCCCGCGACGTGATCTCGCCGGCGAGCACGACGTCGCCGTCCTTGCACAGCACCTCGCAGGCGACGCGCGCCGCCGGATCCTGCGCCAGGTGCGCGTCGAGCACCGAGTCGGCGATGAAGTCGCACACCTTGTCGGGGTGCCCCTCGGAGACCGACTCGGACGTGAAGACGTGCGCGGTGGTGCCGAACAGGCGCTCGCCAGTGGCGGCGGCGGCGGCGTTCGTGGTGGGCTGCGTGAGCGTGGTCGCCATGAGACGTCCTGCGAAGTGAAGGTGATGTTCGCCTGTTCGCGCTGGGTCCGGGCGACCATGCCCGAACGCAAGACGGCCCGCGCTCACTTGGAGTCGCGGGCCGTTTGCCGCGACTTAGACGGTAGCCAC
>DATMHT010000309.1:0-2028 GCA_035554795.1 Gemmatimonadaceae bacterium
CGCGGCAGCATCTCGTGGATCAGCAGGTCGAGGTACGCCTCGCGGGCCTGCGGCGAGCCGCGGTGCTCGAGCGGGATCTCGTGGGCGCCGAGCCAGGTCGGCACGAGGCGCATCGGGAGCGCATCGGCGAGGCGGCGGATCACGCGCAGCGTCTTGAGCTCGTCCTCGACCGTGAGCCCGTAACCGGACTTCACCTCGACGGTGGTGGTGCCGTACGACGCCAGGCGCCGCAGCCGTGGCAGGGCGAGCGCGAAGAGCTCGTCCTCGGCTCGCGTGCGGAGATCGCGCACGGACGCATGGATGCCGCCGCCCCGGCGGGCGATCTCCATGTAGCCGACGCCGGCGGCGCGAAGCTCCTGCTCCTCGTAGCGCGCGCGGCCGAAGATGGCGTGGGTGTGCGAGTCCACCAGGCCTGGCGTGAGGACGCCGCCGCCGCAGTCCACCCGCTCGGCGTCCTCGTAGTCGCGCTGAAGCGAATCCTCGGGGCCGACGGCCGCGATCTCCGCGCCGACGACGGCGACCGCCGCGCGCGGGACGATTGCTGCGTCGCCCATCTCGGCGCCCCGCCGCGCGCGCGGGGGGCCGGCGCAGGTCACGACCTGGCGGGCGTTGACGAAGAGGAGGCGCCTCGCCGTCACGACGGCGAAGCGGGCGTGCGCGTCGAGCCCATCACGTCGCTGACGCGCGAGAGCCGCAGCGGCGCCTGCGCCTCGCCACGGCAGGCGTAGTAGCACGCGTTGCAGTCGATCGGCTCGTACTTGCGGAACTCGGACCAGTGGAAGTCGGTCGGGAAATCGGGACAGCGGCGCACATGGCCGGTGGGGTCGACGTGGATCGTGTCGATGCCGCTGCGGCAGGGCTCGCGCATCTCGCCGCGGACGTAGCGCGGGATCTGCTCGATGTAATAGTCGGAGTTCGTGATGACGCCGCGCCGCCGGCGCTTGAACGCGAGCAGCTCCCGAACGACGCCGTCGAGCTCCGCGTACTGGTCGTCACGTACCAGATGCGAGGCGTTGCCGTTCTTCGAGTCGGTGTAGACGCTGAAGTTCACGCCACAGCCCAGCTCTTCGGCACGGCGCACGATCGGCGCGAGCTGGTCGAAGTTGTCGTCCTTGATGACCGTGTTGAAGCGGATGTTGTCGATGCCGCGCTCCCGCATCGCCGCCACCGTGCGGAAGATCTTCTCGGTGAGGCCAGGGATGCCGCGCGCGGTATCGTGGCGGCCGTCGAGGTAGTCGAGCGAGATGTTGAACTGGTTGATGCCGGCGTCCCAGAGCGACGTCGCGCGCTCGGGGGTCAGCATCCCGCCGTGCGTGATGAGCGTGACGTACTTGAGGCGGATGGCGCCGCTCACCGTGCGCACCAGATCCTCGAGGTCCCGCCGGAGCAGCGGCTCGCCACCGGTGAATGTGACCAGCATCGGGTTGAAGAAGCGCGCCGCGTCCGCGAAGCTCTTCAGCTCGTGCTCCTTGGCTTCGGCCGGCGTCTTCCAGTAGTCGCAGAAGCCGCAGCGCGCGTTGCAGCGCAGCGTGACCTCGAAGTGCACCAGCACTGGCCGCCGGCGCAGCTTGAGCGACGCGTACTTCGCGAGGAAGAGCGGGACGTGCCAAGGCTTGAAGCGGGCGGAGAGCATCGGGAATCCGGAGTGGGGAATGGGGATGTGATTGCTGCGCGCTGCTACCGGCCGATTCCCTACTCCCGGCGCCCGACGCCGGACTCGCCGTTCCCGATCATCGGCAACCGGATGCCCTCCCGACGGGCCGTCTCGACCGCGAGCTCGTAGCCGGCGTCCGCATGCCGGGCGACGCCGATGCCGGGGTCGTTCGTGAGCACCCGGGCGAGGCGCTCGCGCATCTCGGGCGTACCGTCCGCGACCGTGACCTGCCCCGCGTGCAGCGAGTTGCCGATGCCGACGCCGCCACCGTGGTGGAACGAGACCCAGCTCGCGCCGCTGGCGACGTTGAGCAGCGCGTTGAGCACGGCCCAATCGGCGATGGCGTCGCTGCCGTCCTTCATCGCCTCGGTCTC
>DATMHT010000310.1:0-1983 GCA_035554795.1 Gemmatimonadaceae bacterium
GCGAGCGTGAAGCGCACCTTCGAGCGCGACAAGAAGGAGCTGCTCCGCTTCGGCGTCCCGATCGAGACGCGGCTCGACGGCGAGGGGCAGCCGACGCTGTACACGATCGCGCGGACGAACTTCTACCTCCCGTACGTCGCCCTCGTCGCGCCGCCGCACGGACGCGGCACCGCGCCGCGCAACGGGAAGGTGGACCGCTTCGGCTACCACGCCGTCCGCGCGCTCGCCTTCGAGCCCGACGAGCTGGCCGTCGTCGCCGACGCCGCGGCGCGGGTGCGGTCGCTGGGCGATCCGCTGCTCGCGGCCGACGCCGTGAGCGCGATGCGGAAGCTCGCCTTCGACCTGCCGGTCGGGGCGACGGCGCCGGTGGATGAGCCGCACGTCGTCAGCCCTCGCGCCGAGCCTAACGCGAACGTGTTCGCCGTCCTCGGCGACGCGCTGCGCGACCGGAAGCGGGTGACGTTCGACTACCACGCGATCGGCAGCGACGCCACGGCGCGGCGGCGCGTCGAGCCGTACGGGCTCTTCTTCCTCAACGGCCACTGGTACCTCGCCGGCCGCGACGAGGAGCGCGACGCGCCGCGCAACTTCCGCCTGAGCCGGATGACCGGCGTCGAGCGCAACACGGCGAAGGAGAGCACGCCCGACTACGCGATCCCGGCCGACTTCCATCTCCGCGACCACGCGCGCTCGCGCCAGGCGTGGGAGCTCGGCGACGGCGACGCGGTGGAAGCGGAGGTCGAGTTCGTGCGCGGCACCGGCGCCGTGACGGCGGCGGCGAAGCTCGGCGCGGCGGTGGACGGGCACCCGGCGCGGCGGCGGTTCGTCGTCAGACGGATGGACGCGTTCGCGCGCTGGCTGCTGTCGTTCGGCGGCGACGTGCGGCCGCTGTCGCCGGACGCGCTGGTGGCCGAGTGGCGCGACCAGGCCGCGCGGACGCTCGCCCTGTACAAGGATGTGGCCGCGGAGGGCGCCCGGTCGTGAGCGACACCGCCGCCGCCCAGCTCCGCCGGATCCTCGCGCTCGTCCCCGAGCTCGCCGACGGCGACGAGCACCCGATCGACCAGCTCGCGACCGCGCTCGCGACCGACCGCGCGACGCTGCTCGACGACCTCCGCTCGCTCACCGACCGCTTCGACCCCGGCGGCTTCGTCGAGGAGGGCGTGTCGCTGTTCGTGGAGCGGGAGCGCGTGTCGCTCAACTCGCCGCACTTCCGCCGCCCGATGCGCCTGACCGCGGCCGAGCTGTGCGCGCTCGAGCTGGGGCTGGCGATGCTCGAGTGCGAGCGGCCGGTGGAGGAGCACGCCGCGATCGGGCGGGCGCGGACGCGACTGCGCGAGGCGATCGCGAAGCTGCCCGGCGACGCCGCGGCCGCCGCCGGCGCCGCGGACTCGCGCGCGGGATCGTCAGGCGCGATCGCCGACGCGGCCGACGCGGAGCACCTGCGCGTGCTGCGCGAGGCGGTGCGCGCGCGGCGCAAGGTGCGGCTCGGCTACCGGCGCGGCGGCAGCGACGCGGCGAGCGACCGGGTGATCGCGCCGTACGCGCTGATCGTCGCGAGCGGGACGTGGTACGCGGTCGCGTACTGCGACGAGAGCGACGGGGTGCGGGTCTTCCGGCTCGACCGGATCGAAGCCGCGCTTCTGCTCGACGAGACGTTCGCGGTGCCGGCCGAGTTCTCGGTCGAGCGCGTGGTGCGCGACCGGCGGGTGCTGCTGCACGCCGACGCGCCGCAGACGATGACGGTGCGGTACTCGCCTCGCATCGCTCGATGGATCGCGGAGCGGGAAGGGAAGACCGTTGCCGCCGATGGGTCGTTGACGATGGAGCATCCGCTGCTCGACGTGGCGTGGGGGGTGAGGCACGCGCTGCAGTACGGGGCGGATGCGGAAGTCGTCGGGCCGGACGCGGTGCGCGAGGAAATCGGGCGGCGGTTGAGGAAGCTGATAGAGGCGACGGAAGTGGTGTCGTGAGCGCCGAGAG
>DATMHT010000311.1:0-8441 GCA_035554795.1 Gemmatimonadaceae bacterium
GGCACGCACGGGGGTGGTGCTGCAGGCGCCGCCGGGGGCAGGGAAGACGACGCGCGTGCCGCTCGCGCTCCTGGACGAGCCGTGGCTGCGGGCGGCGGGCGGGCGCATCGTGATGCTCGAGCCGCGGCGGCTCGCGACGCGCGCGGCGGCGCGCTACATGGCGCGGACGCTGGGGCAAGGCGTCGGCGAGACGGTCGGCTACCGTGTGCGCAACGACACCCGCGTCGGGGCGGCGACGCGGCTCGAGGTCGTCACCGAGGGCGTGCTCACACGCATGCTCCAGGGCGACCCCGCGCTCGAGGGCGTCGGCCTCGTGATCTTCGACGAGTTCCACGAGCGCAACCTGCACGGCGACCTCGGGCTCGCGCTGGCGCTCCAGTCGCGCGCCCTGCTGCGCGACGACCTGCGCATCCTCGTCATGTCGGCGACGCTCGACGGCGCGCCGGTGGCGGCGTTGATCGGCGACGAGACGGGCCCGGCGCCGATCGTCACGAGCGAGGGGCACAGCTTCCCCGTCGAGACGCGCTACGTCGAGCGGCCGCGCGAGGTGCGTGTCGAAGCGGCGGTCGCGGCGGCGGTGCGCCGCGCGCTGGCGCGCGACGAGGGGGACGTCCTCGCTTTCCTCCCCGGCGCGGGGGAGATCCGCCGCGTCGAGTCGGCGCTGGCCGGCACCGTGCCCGACGACGTGACGGTGTTCCCGCTCTACGGCGACCTCCCGCCCGACGTGCAGGACGCGGCGATTCGTCCAGCGCCGCCGGGCCGGCGCAAGGTCGTGCTGGCGACGAGCATCGCCGAGACGAGCCTGACGATCGAGGGCGTGCGCGTCGTCGTGGACGGCGGCGTCGCGCGCGTGCCGCGCTTCTCCCCGCGACGCGGCATGATGCGGCTCGAGACGGTGCGCGTCTCGCGCGCCTCCGCCGACCAGCGCCGAGGCCGCGCCGGCCGCACCGCGCCCGGCGTCTGCTACCGCCTCTGGGCCGAGCACGAGCAGCACGCGCTGCTGCCGCGTGCGACGCCCGAGATCCTCGAGGCCGACCTCGCGCCGCTCGCGCTGGAGCTCGCCGAGGCCGGCGTGACCGATCCGGGCGCGTTGCGCTGGCTCGACGAGCCTCCGCCCGCCTCGCTCGCCCACGCGCGCGAGCTGCTCACGATGCTCGGCGCGATCGGCTCCGACGGCCGCGTCACCGCGCACGGCCGCCGCATGGCGACGCTCGGCGTCCACCCGCGGCTCGCGCACATGCTGGTCGCGTCACGCGATCTCGACTGCTCCGCGCTGGCGTGCGACGTCGCCGCGCTGCTCGACGAGCGCGACATCCTGCGCTCCGACGGCGGGGCGCCGAGGGCCGAGAGCCGAGAGCCGAGAGCCTCGATCGACGCCGACGTCCGCCTGCGCGTCGAGGCGCTGCGCGGCGACGCGCCGTCGGTGCACGGCTACGCGGTGGACCGCGACGGCCGGCGGCGCGTGCGCGAGGCGGCGCGTCACCTGCGCCAGCGGCTCGGCGTCCGCGACGAGCGCGTCACGGATACGGACGCCTGCGGGCTGCTGGTCGCCTTCGCGTATCCCGACCGTGTCGCCCAGCGACGCGCGGGCGCCGGTGGCCGCTTCCTCCTCCGCAACGGCGCCGGCGCGCACTTCCCGTCGCCGCAGCCGCTCGCCGAGAGCGCGTACGTCGTGGCGGCGGAGCTCGACGGACAGGCGCGCGACGCCCGCGTCTTCCTCGCCGCGCCGATCGCGCTCGAGGAGATCGAGGCGCACTTCGGCGAGCAGGTCGAGCGCGAGGCGGTCGTCGAGTTCGACGCGGAGGTCGGCGCCGTGCGCGCCCGCGAGCGCGAGCGGCTCGGCGCCATCGTGCTGCGCGACGCCCCGCTGCGCGACCCCGACCCCGAGCGCGTCGCCGACGCGCTGCTCGGCGCGGCGCTCGCCCTCGGTCTCGACCGCGCGCTCGCCTGGGGCGACGGCGTGCGCCGCGTGCAGCAGCGCGTCGCCTTCCTGCGCGCACTCGACCCCGCGCGCTGGCCCGACCTCTCCGACGCGGCGCTCGCCGCGAGCGCGCGCGACTGGCTCGCGCCGCATCTCGCCGGCGCGCGGCGCCTCGACGACCTGCGCCGCCTCGACGTCGCCGCGCTGCTGCTCGACATGCTCGGCTGGGAGCGGCGCGTCGCGCTCGACGAGCTCGCGCCGACGCACGTGAGCGTGCCGAGCGGATCGCGCATCCCCGTGGACTACTCGGAGCCGGGCGCGCCGGTGCTCGCCGTGCGGCTGCAGGAGCTGTTCGGGCTCGCCGAGACGCCGCGCGTCGCGCGCGGGATGGTGCCGCTGACGCTGCACCTGCTCTCGCCCGCGCACCGTCCCGTGCAGGTCACGCGCGACCTCGCCGGCTTCTGGCGCAGCAGCTACTTCGACGTGCGCCGCGAGCTCAAGGGACGCTACCCCAAGCACCACTGGCCCGACGACCCGCTCGCCGCCGCGGCGACGAGCCGCGCCAAGCGCCGCGGCGAGTGACCGCCGCGGTGTGCGCGCTCAGGGCTGCCGGTCTTCGCGGCGGCGGCGCGGCACGCTGCTTGGTGATGCGCTCACGTCGTGCGCCCGCTCGGCGCGGCGCAGCAGCTCGACGAACTGCGCAGTCGTGAACCGCTGCCAGTCCTCGGGCCACGCGACGAGGTCGCAGACGGTGCCGTCGTCGGCCGCGAAGCGGAGGAATCGCCGCGCGCCCGGCCCGGTGTCGGGCCCGCCCATCGCCGCCGGGGACGTCAGCGTCACCGTCCACCGCCGCCCGCTCGGCCCGACGAACTCGCGCCACTCGCCGACGCTCGACAGCGTCGCGCTTGCCGCGGGCGTGGTCGCCGCGGCCGTCGGCGGCTGCGCCGCGTCGTCTTCCGCAACGGCGCGCGTCTCCTCGACGCGGCGGAAGGAGCCGCTCGTCTCGCCGGGGCGCCGCCGGCTCGGCTGCGCCATCGCCAGCAGCGCCTCGAGCTGCTCGACCGGGAAGTCCGCCCACTGGATCGGGTAGGGCGCGAGCCGCCGCCGCTCGTCGTCGCTCTCGAAGACGATCCACCCTTCCTGGAAGTCCACGTAGCGGCCGAGGAACATCTCCCGGGCGGTGACCGGATGCATGCGCTCGGGTGTGATGTCCCACGCGCGCCACTCGACGCCGTTGCGGTCGCGGAACTCCCTCAGCGCCATGCGCGCCTCGTCGTGATGGTGATGGTCGCGACGCGCGAGCCCGAGGCGCTTCCGGGGCCGCCGCCGCTCGTCGTGCCGCCGCTAGTCGTGCGGCGCATCCCGCTGCGTCTTCCTCTCCTGCTGCTGCTGCTGTTCGCCGGATGACCGGCGCGCGCTGCGGCCGGCTTCGGCCCGCGCGAGCAGCGACTCCAGCTCGTCGTTCGACAGCCGGTTCCAGTCGTGCGGGTAGTCGCGAAGACGCCGCCGGTCGCCGCTGTCGATCGCCTCGAAGGCGAGCCAGCCGGCCTGGAACGCGCCGAGCTGATGCTCGGCGTGCGTGCCCGCGCCGTTGCGACCCGGGATCACCTCCCAGACTCGCCACTCGACGTGATGCTCGTCCACGAAGTCGCGCACGGAGTCCGGCTCGTCGTCGGGCGACGTCGCGGCGTGCGCGGCCATCGTCGCGGAACCGTCGCCCGACGCACGATCATCGCCGCCGGTGGCCGCGCCGTCACCGTTCGCGGGGGAGGTCGCACCATCCTTCGACGCGCCCAGGCTGCGCAGCCGCCGTCGCACCGACACCGCCTGCTTCGCGGCGCGCGCCGCTTCGAGCAGCGTCTCCTCGAGGCGCATCAGCTCGCCCGTCGTCTCGCGACTGACGTCGTGCTTCGCGCACGCCTCCTCCAGCCGCTCGGCGAGGTCGGTTTCGGCCTCGCGGAGCATCGGGCGGAGCGGGTCCCCGGGGTGCGGGTGCGTCATGCGTCGGTCACGTCGTCGTCGGCGGGAGTGGGCGCTGTCTCTGCCCCCTCATCTAGCAGACACCGTGCCCTGCCGCGCGGCCGCGCCCGCGAAGGAACCGGCGTCAGCGGCCGCCCGGGGCACGCCGCGTGCGCTCACCAGACGCCTCACCCAAGGAGGCAGACATGGCGAACGATCGCGATCGCGACCAGAAGACCAGTCAGAGCGGCGCCGGCGAGTCTCGCGGCAAGGACAAGGAGCAGCACACGTTCGGCAAGGGCATGACCTCGCCCGACTCGACCGAAGCCGTGCTCGACGCGAGCACCGGCGAGCCCGATCCGCGCGCCCGCGGCGAGGGCGCGAGCCGGTCGGCGAAGGATCAGGATCTCGAGCAGGACGTGTAGCAGGTAGGCGGGAAGCGGTAAGCGCTTACGTACGAGGGGCCGGCATCCGTGATCGGAGCCGGCCCCTCGACTTACGCCAACCGCCCACCGCCGACCGTCTACCGCTTCACGGCTTTACCGCCGCCGTGCTTCCCTTCGCCTTCTTCCGCGACACGAGCGTCTTCTCGAGTGCCGGCAGGAAGATGTCGTAGTTGGAGCCGGGGCTCCACCACGTCCAGCCGTCGTAGCCGGCGTCGTAGACGGCCTGCTTCTGCTGGCGCATCTCCTCGGCGCCGTAGCGCGGCGCGCCGAGGGTGAAGGCCTGCAGCCAGGGGCGCACGTGCTCGCCCGTGATGCCGAGCTTGTCGTCGCGCTCGTGCGCCTTGGCGATCGCGATCTCGATCGTCTTGTACGGCTCGGCGTTCGGGCGCGGGATGCCGAAGGAGCCCGGCGGGTAGTGCGACGGGTACGTCATCGGCAGCAGCACGTCGGTCACGGGCGAGAGCTTCTCCCAGTCCTGCCCCACCTCGAGCGCGCCGCGCACCGTCGTCACCAGACCGAAGATGTCGGCCGTGGTGCGCACGCCGAGCTTCGACAGCCGGCCGCGCGCCGTGCGCAGGAACTCGGCGAGCGTCTCCGGCTTCCCGCGGCCGCTCGCGTCCGGGAAGACCTGCGTCGGGAGGCTCTTGTACGGCTCGGGGAAGCGGATGTAATCGAACTGCACCTCGCCGAAGCCCATCTTCACGAGCTCCTCGGCGACGCCGATGTTGTAGTCCCAGAGCTCGTGGTGGTACGGGTTCACCCAGGCGAGGCCCTTGTGGTCGCGCCAGATCGAGCCGTCCTCGCGGCGGATCGTCCACTGCGGGTTGACGCGCGCCGTCACCGAGTCCTTGAAGACGACGATGCGCGCGATCGGCAGGATGTCGTGCGCCTTGAGCGTGTCGAGCAGCGCGCGGACGTTCCCGATCTTCCCCATCGCGCCCTCGTTCTTCACGAACTCCGGGTTGGCCGAGTGGTAGTTGAGGCCGAACTCGTCCTTCATGTCGATGACGAGCGCGTTGATCTCGGTCGAGTCGGCGACCGCGATCAGGTTCTTCATCTTCCGCGCGCTCTGCGCGGCGAAGCGATTGACGTAGAGCGCGCGGACGATCGGCGCGGCGCCGAGCGCGCGCGGCGCTGTTGCCGCGGCCGCCGAGTCGCTGCCCGGCGTCAGTGCGCCGGCGCGCGACGGCGCGACGGCGCTGTCCGACGCGGCGCTGCCGCCGGCCGCCTCGCCCGTCTTGCAGGCGGAGGCGGCGAGCGCGAGGAGCAGGGAGGCGGCCGCAGTGGCGCGGCGGTGGTTCGGGACGACGGTCGTGTGCGGGCGGCGCATGGAGTGAGCTACGGCGGCGAGACGGACGGCGGGTCGGTCGGCGCGTGCATCGAGCGCGCGGTGACCGTGGCGACGACGGCTGTCGTCGCGAGCGCGTAATGTAATCACGCCGCCGAGAGCGACGGTGCGAACGGGAGCGGCGCGGCCGCCGCGTCGCCGATTTGCTATATTGTGCTCGCCATGTCGTCCCGCCGTCGTTCCCTCGTCACGCGCCCGGTCGCCACGGCCGCGCTCGCCGCCCTCGCCTTCGCCGCCGGCTGCGCCCCTTCGCCCGACCGCGCGAGCGGTGACGCCGCTGGGGCGGCGACGGCGGCGATGCGAAAGGCGCCGCCGCCCGCGGTCGAGTTCCTCGTCACCGCCGGCGACTCCACCTTCTGGGTGCGTACGGGCCCGTGGGGCGCCAGCGTCCGCGGCGCGCCGCTCACCCTCGCGCGCTACGGCGGCCGCTTCTACGAGATCTACGTCGGCGACGACGACCGCTCCTTCTACGATGCGGTCTTCGTCGGCCAGCGCGTCTTCCGCCGCGACATCGTCTCCGGCGACTCGGCGCTCGTCTTCGCCGACAGCGCGGTGCTCCGCGCGGCACGCCGCTACGCCCAGGCCCACCCGGAAGAGACGCCGCTCGGGGACGACGAGGACGCGAGCGACGATCCGCGCACGTCGTTCACCTCCGAGGTCGAGCTGCTGGACGCGCTCGGGCCGTTCCTGACCTACGACTTCCGCACCCGGCGCGAGGTCCACGGCGACCTCGAGGACGCCGCCGCGCGCCGCGGCGTGATCGACCTCCGCACCGGCCGCGCCGCCACGGTCGCCGACGTCGTCGGCAGCGGACCGCGCGCCGCCGGCGTCGTCCGCCAGGGGCGCCTCAACTTCGCCGCCGCGCTCGACTCCGTCCGCCACGCGCACGACGAGCGCGCCCTCGCCGCCCAGCGGGCGCTCGCCGGCTTCGTCTTCGACCCGGCCAGCTTCGCCTTCGTGGACGTCGCCGGCGCGCCGGCGATCGCCTTCGTCGCGCTCGGCCGCGGCGACGAGGCGGCCGGCTACACGCTGCCGCTGCCGCCCGTCGTCGTGGATCCGGCGCCGGCCTGGTGGGGCGAGGTCCGCGCCTCGCTCGCCGACGCCGACTCCGTCGAGGGCGACGACGCCGACCGCTGGCACCGCCGCGACGCCGACGTCACCGCGCGCTACGACAGCGAGGCCGGCGCCTACGCGCTGCTGCTGCACGCCCCGGCCGGTCATGGGAAGCGGGTCGACTGGCCGATCGGACGGCTCCAGGGTCCGGTGCGGCAGCTCTACTGGCTCGACACGCCCGCCATGGACAGCACCGTCCGCCGCGCCCTCGCCCGCGCCTTCGACGAGTCCGCGCTGTACTCGGACGAGGCACGGACGGTCGGGTGGGGGGGGCGTAGTGACGGCCACCCGTCGCTGCGCGCGGCCGCGCTCCATCGTTCGGCAGGCGCAAGGGGTGGCGGGTGGCGGGTGGCAAGACCGTCACACGTCTCGCACTCGAATGGTCACGCGTTGCGGCGCATCCACCATAGACTTTGACGTGGGGGCCGTGAGTACTCGCACTCGCACGCCGCCCCCCACCCGCCACCCGCCACCCCGCTTCCATGTCCCGCCCCGCCAAGACCGTCCACGAGTCGCAGCACGAGTCGTCCGAGCTGATGATGCCCTCGGACGCGAACAATCTCGGCCACGTCTTCGGCGGCGTGATCCTGAGCATGATGGACAAGACGGCGGCCATCGCCGCCTTCCGTCACGCGCGCCACAACTGCGTCACCGTCTCGATCGACCGCGTGGACTTCCGCGAGCCGGTGCACGTCGGCGACCTCGTCGTCATGAAGGCGAGCGTCAACTACGTCGGCCGCACGTCCATGGAAGTGGGGCTGCGCGTCGAGGCCGAGGACCTGGTGTCGGGCGTGCGCCGGCACACGAACTCGTGCTACATGACCTTCGTCGCCATCGACCGCAACGGCCGCCCCGTCGAGGTTCCCGCGCTCACTCCCGAGACCCCCGAGGAGGAGCGCCGCTACGCCGCCGCCCGGGACCGCCGCCGCCGGCGTCTCGAGGAGCGGAACGCGGAGGAGAAGGCCGTTGCGTCGAGCGTCCGATGACGGCCCTCATTCCTCATTCCTCGTTCCTGCAGTGCGTGCCCCTCGGACTGGCCGGCCCGAAGGAACGAGGAATGAGGAATGAGGAGTGGTACATCAATGTCTAAGTCGTACACTGTCGAACAGGCCAACCGCGCCCTCCCCCTCGTCCGCCGCATCGTCGAGGACGTGGTGTCGCAGTACCGTCGCTGGCAGGACCGCGTGCGCGAGCTGGAAGCGCTGAACGCCGTGCGCACCGCCGCCGACGAGGTGCCGCGCGCCGCGGAGCTCGAGCGCGAGATCCAGGCGCTCGCCGTCGAGATCGACGGCTTCCGCCGCGAGCTGCGCGACCTCGGGCTCGAGGTGAAGGACTACGCGCTCGGCCTCGTGGACTTTCCCGGCGTCGTCGGCGGGCGCGAGGTGTTCCTCTGCTGGCGCATCGGCGAGCCGGCGGTGCAGTTCTGGCACGACAAGGACGCGGGCTACTCCGGCCGACGCCCGCTCCCGCTCCGCCCCGACGCCGCCTGAGCGCGGCGCGGGTCCTCGAATCGATCGTCCATCTCCATGAAGAAAGGCAAGAGAGCGTTCCGCGCCCCCGATGGCACCGTCTGGGGACTCGACGTCCGCGCCCGCGGCGCCAGCAACGCGATGGTCGTCTTCCACCACCCCGACCCGTCCACGTCGCGGCTCAA
>DATMHT010000312.1:0-5685 GCA_035554795.1 Gemmatimonadaceae bacterium
GACATCAACTACCACCGCGACCACCTCGGCATCGTCCAGAACAACTTCCCGAGCGTCATCCGGCTCGGCGAGGGGGACGAGGTGCTCGACGTCCCGCACCCGCTGTCGCGCGAGGGGCTCGAGGCGTACGACTACGCGATCGTGGACTCGCTCCGCATCCGTCTCCCCGACCGCCAGGTCGAGGTCTACCAGGTGCGCGTGCGGCCTCGCGACGACAGGCTGCCCCGCGCCATCGGCGCGCTCTACGTGGATCGCGACGAAGGGCAGGTGGTCCGGATGGCCTTCAGCTTCACGCGGGCCGCCCTGCGCGACAAGGATCTGGAAGACGTGTCGATCGTCCTCGAGAACGCCCTCGTCAACGGACGATTCTGGCTGCCGCGCCGCCAGGAGATCGAGATCCGACGCACCGGCTCCTGGCTCGACTACCCGGCGCGCGGCATCATCCGCGGCCGCTGGGAGATCTGCTGCTACGAGGTGAACCAGGGCTTCGACATCCGGCAGTTCCGCGGCCCCGAGATCGTGCAGGCGCCGCCGGCCGAGCAGAAGCGCTACCCGTGGCAGGGGCGCGTCCTCGACTCGCTCCCGCCGGACGTTCGCGCCGCGACCGATGCCGACGTGCGCGCGGTGCAGGACGAGGCGCGCGCGCTCGTCCGCGCCGAGGCGCTGAGCCGCGCCCGCGGTCTCGCGCTGAGCGCCCGCGGCATCTCGGACTTCGTCCGCGTGAACCGCGTCGAGGGGCTCTCGTTAGGTGCCGGGCTCGCCCACCGGTACGCCGGAGGCATCAGCGCTTCGGCTTCGGGACGCTACGGCGTGGACGACCGGGCGGGGAAGGGCGAGCTCGCGCTCGGCTGGCAGCGGGCGAGCGGCGCGGGGCTGCGGCTCTCGGCATTCCGGCGCTACCGCGAGGCCGGCGACGAGGCGGAGACGTCGGGGCTGCGCAACAGCTTCGCCGCCCAGGAGTTCGGCAGCGACTACACCGACTACTACGACGCCCGCGGCGCCGCGCTCGCCGCCGACCTCGGCACCCGGCTCGGCGTGCGCTGGCGTGTGGAGGGCGGCTACGAGTGGCAGGACGCGCTCGCCGTTCACGCTCGCCCCGCCGCCGGCCGCTACGAGGGCACGATCCCGGCGGCGCGTCTCGGCGAGGCGAGGGCGACGCTCTCGCTCTCGCGGCCGACGGCGCTCTCGTTCTTCGGCACCGAGCTGCGCGCCGCGGCCGAGCTGCGCGGGGCGCTCTACCGGCCGCGCGACGTCAATGGCGACTTCGCCGGTCCGCGCGGCGAGGTCGCTCGCGCGTTTGCCACGGCGAGCGTCGAGCGGCCGGTCGGTGTGCGGCAGCGGCTCGTGCTGCGGACGACGGCGGCGGGCGTCGCCGGCGCCGACGTGCCGCCGCAGGAGCTCGTCTTCCTCGGCGGGCCGGCGAGCGCACCAGGCTACGACTTCCACAGCCACGTGGGCCGTTTCGGCGCGACCCAGCGCGTCGAGTGGCGCACGCCCGTGCCCTTCGTCGCCGTGCCGCTGGGCCGCTTCGGCCACGCTCCCGCCTCGGCGACGCTCGCCCCGTTCGTCCATGCGGCCTACGTCGCCCGTCCCGTGACGCTCGACCGGCTGGGCGGCACCGGCGGCACGAGCGCGGGCGCGGGCGGCTGGCACCCGTCGGCCGGCGTCGGCGCGCTCTTCTTCTTCGACCTGCTCCGGGTGGACCTCGCCCGCGGCCTGCGCGACGGACGCTGGTCCGCGTCGGTGGACGTCGGTCGCGATTTCTGGGGGATTCTGTAGGGGCGGCCCTCGGCTCTCGGCTGTTGACAGGATGAACCGGATGAACAGGAAGTGGGTGTGCCATTCATCCCGTTCATCCTGTGCATCCTGTCGAAGAAGAGCCGAGAGCCGCCTTTCGGATCGCGCTCCTTCGGGCCGGGGCGGGACAATGCGTTTCTTCGGCCGGCCGCGGCTCGTCTTAGTTTCGTCTCACCGCGCCGCCTCTATCCGCGAGCACCCCATGTCCGCCGATCGCCCGACCCGCGACGAGTGGCTCCTCCCGACGCTGGAGGGGCTGCTCGCGCCCGAAACCGTCGCCCAGCTCATCGCGCTGGCGCCGGAGAGCTACTGGGAGACCGCGCTGCGGCGAAGCATGGTGAGCGACGAGGCGCTGCTCGCCGCGCTCGCCTCGCGGTTCCGGATGAAGGTCGCCGAGCTCTCGCTCGTCTCGCAGCAGGCGCGCGAGCTCGTCCCCGAGCAGCTCGCGAGGAAGTACCGCATCCTGCCGCTGCAGATCAGCGACTCGGTGCTCGACATCGCGACGTCGGACCCGCACGACCTCGACTGCGAGCGGAGCCTCGCCTTCGCGACGGGCCGCACCGTGCGCATGGCGCTCGGCAGCCCGATCCGGATCGCCGAGCGCCTCGACGAGATCTACCGGCCGGAGAACGTCGTCGAGAAGATCCTCGAGGGCGTGGCGGGCACGAGCTACGACGTCCAGTCCATCGCCGACAGCGAGGAGGGCGCCGACATCGACATCAGCGCCGCCAAGGCGAGCGAGCGGCCGATCATCAAGCTCGTGGACCACATCCTCGCCGAGGGGATCACGTCGCGCGCGAGCGACATCCACCTCGAGCCCGAGGAGTCCGGCTTCGCCGTGCGCTATCGCATCGACGGCGTGCTGCGTCAGGCGATGACGCTGCCGCGCGCCGCCGGCGTGCCGCTCGTCTCGCGCATCAAGATCATGGCGGAGCTCGACATCGCCGACCGTCTGCGCCCGCAGGACGGCCGCGCCCGCGTCGCCGTCAACGGCAACCGAGTGGACCTCCGCATCTCGACGCTGCCGGCGTCGCACGGCGAGAAGGTCGTCGTCCGCATCCTCGACGCGCGCGCGACGGCGCTGTCGCTCGACGCGCTCGGCTTCGGCGCCGACGAGACGGCGCGCATCAAGCAGCTGCTCGGCGCGCGCGAGGGCATCGTCCTCGTGACCGGCCCGACCGGCTCGGGGAAGACGACGACGCTCTACTCCGTGCTCAAGCACATCCAGCACGGCGGCGTCAACATGGTGACCGTCGAGGACCCGGTAGAGTACCGGCTCGCCGGCGTCGTGCAGGTGCAGGTCAACGAGAAGGCCGGGCTCACGTTCCCGACCGTGCTGCGGTCCATCCTGCGCCAGGACCCCGACGTCGTGCTCGTCGGCGAGATCCGCGACCAGGAGACGGCGCAGGTCGCGATCCAGGCGTCGCTCACCGGCCATCTCGTCTTCTCGACGCTGCACACGAACGACGCCGTCAGCACCGTCACGCGCATCAGCGACATCGGCGTCGAGCGCTACAAGGTGGCGACGGCGCTCAAGGGCGTCATCGCCCAGCGGCTCCTCCGCCGGCTCTGCCGGCACTGCCGCGATCACGCGAGCGACGACGTGGACGCGCGGTTCGCGCGCTGGATCCCGGCCGGCACGCCGCTCTACCGCGCGATCGGCTGCGCGGAGTGCTCGTCCACGGGCTACCGCGGGCGCATGGGCATCACCGAGGTGCTGATCACGACGCCCGAGATCGAGCGCCGCATCGTCGCCGGCGAGTCCATCGAGCGCATCGCGCAGGCGGCCCGGCAGGGCGGCATGAAGTCGCTCTGGGAAGCGGGCATCCAGCACGTGCTCTCGGGCGAGACGAGCCTCGACGAGCTGCTGCGCGTCGTCGAGCTGCCGTCCGACGACACGGCGTCGGACACCGACGCGTCCGCGCGCCGTGACCCGCGCCGCTACCGCCCCGGTGCGACGACCTACGGAACCTCGACCTACGGCACGCCGGCGTACGGCACGCCCGCCTACGGGATGCCGCGCGTCTCGGGATCGGCACCGCGCGTCTCGTCGCGCACGCCGCACGGTCTCCCCGCGATGGCGCCGGAGCCCGCCTTCGAGCTGATCGACGAGACGCCGACCGCGTCGCGTGGCGGCCGCGCCAGCGTGCTGCTCGTGGAGGACGAGGCGCCGCTGCGCGGGCTGCTCAAGGACCTCCTCGAGCACGAGGGGTTCGCGGTGGTCGAGGCGGGCGACGGCGTCGAGGCGCTCGACGCGATCGACCGCACGGCGCCGAGCGTGGTCGTGCTCGACCTGTCGCTGCCGCGGCTCGACGGCTTCGGCGTGCTCAAGCACCTTCGTGCGCGGTCGGCGACGGCCACGCTGCCGGTCATCGTCCTCACCGCGCGCGGCGACGAGGACAGCGAGGTGCGCGTCTTCGACCTCGGCGCCGACGACTTCCTCACCAAGCCGTTCCGCCCGCGCGCGCTCGCCGCCCGGCTGCGCACCTTGCTCAAGCGCAGCTACGCGCCCCTCGATCCGTGAGCGCGGCGGCCGAGGGAAGCGAACCGCCGCGCGACGCGAGCGCGCCGTGGACGGAGATACGCGCCGGCGTCGTGGACGTGTACGTCGTGCGCCCACGCGCGCCGGAAGCCGGCGGCGGCACGGCGTGGCGCGTGCTCGCCGTGCAGCGCTCCCTCGACACGCGCTGTCCGACGGCGTGGGAGACGGTGCACGGACGCATCGAGCCCGGCGAGCGGCCCGAGGAGGCGGCGGTCCGCGAGGTGCGCGAGGAGACCGGGCTGGAGGTCGAGCGTCTGTACAACGTGACGGTCCAGCCGTTCTATCTCCATCGCTTCGGCATGGTGCAGCTCGCCGTCGTCTTCGCGGTGTTCGTCGGCGAGCCGGGTGAGGTCACGCTCGGCGCCGAGCACCAGGCGTACGAGTGGCTCCCCGTCGCCGACGCGCGGGCGCGCTTCGTCTGGCCACGCGAGCGCGAGGCGCTGGATCACGTGGTCCACCTCCTCGGCCGCGGCGACGCAGGGCCCGTGGAGGACGTGCTGCGCGTCCTGTAGACGCGTGGGCGCATGACATGAAACGCCGCTCGTCGCGCCGGGGTAGTATCTCCCGGCCGCGCGAGCGCGCCACCCACCCTTCACCAATCAGCGAATGACCCGCTGGGTCTCGCGACTCATCGCCGCGAACATCGTCGTCTTTCTCCTGACGTCGGCGCAGCCGCATCTCGGCAACCTGCTCGCGTTCTCGGCCGCGGACTTCATGACGCGGCCGTGGTCGGCGTTCACGTACATGTTCGTCCATGACGGGCTGTGGCACATCGCCTTCAACATGCTGACGCTGTACTTCTTCGGCCCGCGGGTCGAGCAGCGACTCGGCAGCGCGCACTTCCTGTCGCTCTACCTCGTGAGCGGACTCGGAGGCGCGGCACTGTCGTTCCTCACGCCCCACGACGACATCGTCGGCGCGTCCGGCGCGGTGTTCGGTGTGCTCATGGCCTTCGCGCACTACTGGCCGCGCGAGCGGATCATGATCTGGGGCGTGATCCCGGTCGAGGCTCGCGTCATGGTGCTGCTGACGACCGGCTACGCGTTGCTCGGCGGGATATCGCACGGCGCGATCGGCAACGGCATCGCCCACTACGCGCACCTCGGCGGCTACGGCGCGGCGTTCCTCTACCTCGCGTGGCTCGACCGCTACTCGCCGGCGCGCGAGTTCCGGAAGCGCGTGGATACCGCGCTCTACGGCGGACAGACGGGCGGCGTGACCCGTGTGCTCAGCGGTCCGCCGGAGCCGCGCTGGGACGCGATCCCGCGCGAGGGACTGCACCCGCTCAACCTCGAGGAGCTCGACCGGCTCCAGGCCAAGGTGCAGGAGCACGGCATGGCCAGCCT
>DATMHT010000313.1:0-2657 GCA_035554795.1 Gemmatimonadaceae bacterium
AGCTCGCCCTCGGACTCCGCGTTCACGAACAGCACACCGGCCGTGAGCGCCTCGTCGAGCTCCTGCTCGGTCTTCCCCACTCCGCTGAAGACGACGTCCTGGCCCGCGTACCCCGCGACGAGCGCGCGGTGCAGCTCACCGCCCGAGACGATGTCCACGCCCGCGCCGAGCTTTCGCAGCAGCGACAGGATCGCGAGGCTGCTGTTCGCCTTCACGCTGAAGTGCACGCGGTGCGGCACGCCGGCGAAGGCGTCGTCGAGCCGGCGGAACTGCTCGCGGATCGCCGTCGCCGAGTATACGTACACAGGCGTGCCCGCCACGCGCGCGATGCGCTCGGCCGGAACGCCGTCGCAACGCAGCGTGCCGTCCACCCGGGCGAAGCCGGTGGCGGTCAGTACGCCTTCGCCCACAGCGCCTCGACGGTGGCCGGCTTCCCGCACTTCAGGCACTGCTTGGGCGCCTCGGCGGATCGGAACTCGGGATCGGGAAGGCAGCGGATCGTCGCCTTCGTCTCTTCCTTGATGGCGGCCTCGCACGCCTCGTCGCCGCACCAGCCGGCGTACACGAAGGCGCCGTCGCCGTCCATCACCTCACGGAAGCGGTCGTACGAGATGTCGCCGCGGATCGAGTTCTTCTCGCGCCGCTCGAGCGCGGCCTCGAACATCTCGCGCTGGACGCGCTCGAGGACGGCCTCCACCTCGTCGCCGAGCGAGGCGAGCGGCACCGGGCGCTTCTCCTTCGTGTCGCGGCGGACGAGCACGCACTGGCTCGCGTCGAGGTCGCGCGGTCCGAGCTCGATGCGCAGCGGCACCCCGCGCAGCTCCCACTCGAAGTACTTCGCGCCGGGCTTCATCCCGTCGCGGCCGTCCACGTGAACGCGGAGGCGGCCCGTCTCGCGCGCCGGCCGCGCTGCCAGATCGGCCGCGATGCGCTGCGCCGCCTCGAGCACGCGCGCGCGCTCGTCTTCCTTGCGGTAGATGGGCACGATGACGAGCTCGATCGGCGCGAGATACGGCGGCACGCGCAGCCCGACGTCGTCGCCGTGCGTCATGACGAGCCCGCCGACCATGCGCGTCGAGACGCCCCAGCTCGTGTTCCAGGCGTAGTCGGTGCCGCCGGACTCGGTCTGGAAGGTGAGGTCGAACGCCTTGGCGAAGTTCTGCCCGAGGTTGTGCGAGGTCCCGGCCTGGAGCGCCTTGTTGTCCTGCATCATCGCCTCGCACGCATAGGTGCGCAGCGCGCCGGCGAACTGCTCGGACTTCGTCTTCTGACCGGTGATCACGGGCATCGCCATCCACCGCTCCATGAAGGTGCGGTAGACGCCGAGCATGCGGCGCGTCTCCTCCTCCGCGTCGTCGTGCGTCGCGTGCGCCGTGTGCCCTTCCTGCCAGAGGAACTCGGTGGTGCGGAGGAAGAGGCGGGTGCGCAGCTCCCAGCGGACGACGTTCGCCCACTGGTTGATCAGCAGCGGCAGGTCGCGGTGGCTCTGCACCCACTTGGCGAACATCGAGTAGATGATCGTCTCCGACGTCGGCCGGACGACGAGCGGCTCCTCGAGCTTCTTGCCGCCGCCGTGCGTCACCACCGCCGTCTCGGGGGCGAACCCTTCGACGTGCTGCGCCTCCTTGTGGAGGAACGACTCGGGGATGAAGAGCGGGAAGTACGCGTTCACGTGCCCCGTCGCCTTGAACATGTCGTCCAGGGCGCGCTGCATCCGCTCCCAGATCCCGTATCCCGAGGGGCGGATGACCATGCAGCCGCGAACGGGCGAGTAGTCCGCGAGCTCGGCCCGCAGCACCACTTCGTTGTACCACGCGCTGAAGTCCTCCGCGCGCGTCGTCAGCTTCTTGTCGTCGGCGGTCGACATCTTCTTCTGCTCGGACATGGGTCGTTCAGTCGATGCTCGTCAGTACCTGCGGATGCTCGGCGATCACCTGCAGCAGCGTGTCCAGCGTCTCCGGCTTGCCGCGGAGCAGCTCCTCGAGCGGGTCCTCCGCGTCCGGCATGGGCGCGAGCGACTGCACCGTGAGACGCCGCGTCTCGCGAAAGTCCGGCGCGAGGACCACGAAGTAGCTGGCGCCCGCGTTGTACGCCGCCTTCTTCTGCTTTCCCATCTGCTGCGGCCGGAGCGCGTACTCCACCGAGGCGCGGCTGCGGCGAAGCAGCGTGGCGACGGTCATCACGTCGCCGCGCGCTTCCTCCGCGTCGCTCGCCACCCAGAAGTCGGGGCTCTTGGCCGGGACTTCGAGGCCGCGTGCGCGCAGCAGCTCGCCGAGGACGACGTCGCCCATCCCGAATCCGAGGGCGGGCATCGCCTGGCCGCCGAGCGCCTCTAGCAGGTTGTCGTAGCGCCCGCCGCCGCATACCGCGCGCAGCTCGCCCTTCGCGTCGAAGAGCTCGAAGACGATCCCCGTGTAGTAGGCGAGCCCGCGCACGATCGTGAGATCGAGTCGCGCGAACTCGCGCACGCCGAGGTGGCCGAGGTAGGCGAAGTAGCGCTCCATCTCGCCGAGCCGCGCCGCCACCGCCTCGTCGGCGCCGTAGCGCTCGCGCAGCGTCTCCGGCGCGTCCACCTCGAGCAGCGAAAACAGCTCCTCCACCACCGCTGGCGCGAGGCCGACCGCGGCGAGCTTCTCCGCCGACACCTCGCGCGGCTG
>DATMHT010000314.1:0-4637 GCA_035554795.1 Gemmatimonadaceae bacterium
CCGTCTGAACGGGCCGCCGCCCGACGTGCGCTCGCTGCGCCCCGACGTGCCGGCCGACGTCGCCGAGTTGATCCACCGCAACCTCGCCGTGCAGCCGTCGGACCGCTTCGCCACCGCCGGCACGCTCTGCTTCGCCCTCGACACCGCGCTCCGCCGGCTCGACGCGGAGGGGTGACGGCAGCTCTCGGCTCTAGGCTGACAGCGGCGCCGCGGATGCACGCGGATGCACGCGGATACTGACGTCGTCGTCATAAGGCAGCATCCGCGCTCTTCCGCGCGATCCGCGGCCACCACCAGCTCGGCGTTCGGACAGGATGGACAGGATGGACAGGATCAACGGGATCCCGTTGATCCTGTCCATCCTGTCATGTGGAAGGCGCCGAGAGCCGAGAGCCGCCGTTCACGCTTGCCACGGTCCGCGCCGTGCTGTAGGCTCGTCGCGCGTCGCCCACGTCATCGCCGGAGATCCCGCATGCGTCGTTTCCCGTTAGGCACGGCCGCCGTCGTCGCGGCTGTTCTGCTCGCGCTCCCTAGTGCCGCAGCCGTCGCCCAGAGCGCGGCACCGGCCGCGTCGCATCCGTCGCGCGGACCGTGGCCGCCGGTGGCCACCTTCTCGATCCTCGGCTACGACCCGGCGACGGGCGAGATCGGCGCGGCGGTGCAGTCGCGCGTGTTCTCGGTCGGCAACGGCGTGATCTACGCCGAGGCGGGCGTCGGCGCGGTGGCGACGCAGGCGGTCGTGGACGTCAGCTACGGCCCGCAGGCGCTCGCGCTGCTGCGGCAGGGGAAGAGCGCCTCCGACGTCGTGAAGGAAGTGTGGGAGCACGACCCCGATCCGCGCCCCGCCGACTGGACGAAGTACGGCCGCCAGTTCGCGGTGCTCGACGCGAAGGGGAACGTCGCCGCCTACACCGGCCCGAAGGCCGACGACTGGAAGGGCGACAGGCAGGGGAAGTACTGCACGGCGCAGGGGAACATCCTCGCCGGCCCGGAGGTCGTGGACGCGATGGTGAAGGCGTTCGAGAGCACGACCGGCCACATCTCCTACCGGCTGATGGCGGCGCTCGAGGCGGGGCAGAAGGCCGGCGGCGACAAGCGCGGCATGCAGTCGGCGGCGATGATCGTCGTGAAGAAGGGCGGCGGCGTCTGGCTCAACAACGACGTCGTGCTGCGCCTCCAGGTGGACGACAACCCGGAGCCGCTGAAGGAGCTGCACCGCCTCGTGGACCGGGCGGCCGAGTGGAACCGGCCGCGCGGCGCCCGGCGCGACTCGACGGCCGCGCGCGACACGACGAAGCACTGACCGCCATGCGCGCCGCCTCTCTCGTCAGCCGCTTCGCCGCGGTCGCCGCCCTCGCAATCGCCGCCCTCGCGGTCGCGACTCCGCTCGGTGCGCAGGCGACGTACGACCCCGCCAGCGCCGACCCGCCGGCGCGCGACACGCTCTTCCCGCCGTCCATCGAGGAGCTCGCCCTGACGAGCGCGGGCGCGCGGATGAACGCGCTCATGTACGTCGCCCAGGGGAAGGGGCCGCACCCGACGGTGATCCTCCTCCACGGCTACCCCGGCAACGAGCGCAACCTCGACCTCGCGCAGGCGATGCGTCGCGCCGGAATGAACGTCCTCTTCTTCAGCTACCGAGGCGCGTGGGGGAGCGGCGGCGAGTTCTCCTTCGCCAACGCGCAGGCGGACGTCGCCGCCGCGCTGCGCTTCGTCCGGTCGCGCGAGGTGGCGGAGAAGTACCGCGCCGACTCCACCCGCGTCGCGCTCGTCGGCCACAGCATGGGCGGCTGGCTCGCCCTGCTCGGTGCCGCTGCAGACACCGGCGTGCGCTGCGTCGGCGGCATCGAGATCGGCGACATGTCGGCGCATGGCGCGGCGGTGAAGAGCGACCCGAAGGCGGCGAAGGAGTTCGAGGACTACACGGCGTGGCTCGTCGCGCCCGGCGGGCCGCTGCGCGCCGGGAGCGCGCGGTCCCTCGTTGCGAGCCTCGACGCGAACGCCGAGCGGTGGAGCCTGCCACGCAACGCGCCCGCGCTGCACGACCGCGCCGTGCTGCTGCTCGACAACACCCACAACCGCGGCCACGCGCCGCTCGTGCAGGCACTCGAGCGCGTCGGCGCCGCGCACGTCACCGCGCTCGTCTGGCCCACCGACCACTCCTTCTCCGACCGGCGCATCGAGCTCGCGCGGACGGTGGTGGGGTGGCTGCACGACGGGTGCGGCTACTGAGCGGAACAGCGAGCGTCGCGTACTCCCGGCACACATCGGCGTCCGCAGCCGAGCCTGGACGTCGGGCGACTCCCACGCATCCCGCATGACGCGAGCTCTGCGGTGGCTCCTCGCCGTGACGCTCCTCCTGACGCTCGCGTGGGGCGCGGCGCTCGTGCTCCTCAACACGTCGCCCCGCTGGCTGGCGCGTAGCGCGTACGGCGAGCGCGCCTACGGGGTGCTCGTGGTGGTCGCCTTCGCGGGGCTCCGGGCCTGGCCGTTCGTGCTGGGCGCCGCCGTGCTCCTCGGAGCGGCCTTGTGGTGGCGGAGGGCGCGTGACCGTGCTGCCTGACGAGACACCGCCGCCAACGGGCGCTCGTGGTCGCATCCTGCGCGCGCCCGGAGCGGCGGCGCACCGCTGGTCCCACATGTCGATGCCTCGTAAGTTCTCCGCCGCCGATCGGCATCGAGTGGAGCGACGCCGGCGGATCCGCGCAGGTCCCACGTCCTCGTTCCCGGAGCCTTCATGATCGCCTACCTCAAAGCCTCGCCGACCACCTGGGTCATGCAGTTCAAGGATGGGAGGCTGAAGCGCGAGGGAGCGGGATTGTCGTTCTTCTACTGGCTGCCGACGACCACCCTCGTCCAGGTCCCTCTCGCCAGCGCCGACGTTCCGTTCGCCTTCAATGAGATCACCGCCGATTTCCAGGCGGTGACGGTGCAGGGACAGCTGACGTACCGCGTCACGGAGCCGACCAAGCTCGCCGCGCTGCTCGACTACACGACGAACGCTGTCGGCGCGTACCGCGCGGACGATCCGAAGAAGCTGCCGGAGCGGCTGGTGAACACCGCCCAGGTGCTCACGCGGGCGGCGACGCAGGTGATGACGCTCCGCGAAGCGCTCGTGTCGTCCGACCGGATCGAGCGGCAGGTCGTCGGCGCGCTCAATCAGGCGCCGGTGGTGACGTCGCTGGGGATCGAGGTGCTCGCCGTGTCCATTCTCTCGATTCGCCCCACGCCGGAGATGGCGCGGGCGCTGGAGGCGGAGGCGCGCGAAGCGCTGCAGCGCAAGGCGGACGAGGCGATCTACGACCGGCGCAACGCGGCGGTCGAAGGGGAGCGGCGCATCAAGGAGAGCGAGCTGGCCACCGACGTGATGGTGGAGGAGAAGAAGCGGAACATCCGCGAGCGGCAGATGGCCGCCGACGTCGCCATCGAGACGGAGCGCGCGAAGCTGATCAGCGCGAAAGTCGAGAACGACCGGATGGCGGCCGACGCGCAGAGCTACGCGCTCGACGCCACGCTCCGCCCGCTGCGCACGCTCGACTGGAAGATGCTCCAGGCGCTCGCGGCCGGCGGAGGCGATCCGGGTGTGATGATCGGGATCGCGTTCCGTGAGCTTGCCGAGAACGCGCAGAAGATCGGCGAGCTCAACATCTCCCCCGATCTCCTGCGCACGCTGCTCTCCCAGCGCGCGAGCGTGCCGGCCGCGGGGGCGGCCACGAGTCAACCTTCTTCCTCCGCGCCGCCGACGAAGCCGCGATGAGCGGCTTCGAGAAGGTCGTGCTGGTCGTCCGCAAGACCCGACTGGCGGAGCTCGTCGAGCGCTTCAACACGCACGCCCAGGCGAAGTTCTACCTGACGAACGCGGGGCTCGACTTCGCCGACTACGAGCGGGAGGACGACGCGTACCGTCGCAGCCTCGACGTCGTGCGGTCGGCGATGCCCGAGGGCATCAAGGTGCAGCAGCTCGATCGGACGCTGGTGCCGACGTATCTCTTCGCGAAGACCGATGTCGTCGTCGCGCTGGGACAGGATGGCCTGGTCGCCAATACGGCGAAGTACGTCGGGGCGCAGCCGTTGATCGGCGTGAATCCCGATCCCGATCGGTTCGACGGCGTCCTGCTCCCCTTTTCGCCGACGACGTTCCCCCGCGCGCTCTCCCGGGTGCTCGAGCGTCGCGCCGCGGTGCGGCAGGTCACGCTCGCCGAAGCACGTCTGTCGGACGGACAGCGACTGCTGGCGTTCAACGATCTCTTTCTCGGCGCGGCCAGCCACGTCTCGGCGCGGTATCGGCTCGACGCCGGACTCGGGCAGGGATTCGAGAGTCAGTCTTCGAGTGGCGTGATCGTGTCCACCGGCGCGGGGAGCACGGGGTGGTTGTCCTCGATCTTCACGATGGCGACGCAGGTCGCCTCGCTCACCGGTGGAACGGGCGGCGAGCCGATCACGATGCCATGGGAAGACGAGCGGCTGGTGTGGGTCGTGCGCGAGCCGTACGTGAGCCGGCACTCGAGCGCACGTCAGACCGCGGGCGTGCTGGCCGAGGGGCAGTCGTTGAGACTGGAGTCGCTGATGCCGTCGGGTGGCGTGGTGTTCAGCGACGGGATGGAGGCGGACAGCCTGGCGTTCAACTCCGGCGCGAC
>DATMHT010000315.1:0-4082 GCA_035554795.1 Gemmatimonadaceae bacterium
CTACGGCCGAATCCCGGCAGGTCGGGCGCCAGGCAGTGGTACGCGGCGAGCCGCGCCATGTGGCCGGCCCACATGCGCCCGCTGACGCCGACGCCGTGCAGGAAGACGACGGCGGCCGCACCTGGAGAACCCATCTCCTCGACGTACAACGCAGACATGGCAGGGCACGGCGAACGACGCGGCGGGGCGCGCGGGCGCGCGCGGTGCGACTCGTCGCGGATCGTGGGCGAGCATGTGCCCGGAACGTGTGACGCGCCACTCAACGATGGCGGCGGCGCGCGGCACGCGCCGTCCGGCAGCCCCTGACCGTGCATCGGTCCGTGGCTCGCCACGCCGGCGCGGTGGCCACGCGAATCGCGCCGGTGCGCGGCGGGACACCTGACGTGCCGCGCGCGCCGGACGCTATACTGTGCCGCGGATGGCCGTCACTCCCACTCGAGGAACGCTCGTGATCAAGCTGATCGTCGCCGTCAAGCGAAACGCCGCCATGTCCCCCGCGGAGTTCCACCACTACTGGCGCACCGAGCACGCGCGCCGCGTGAGCTCGATCGCCGCCACGCAGCGATACGTGCGCCGCTACGTGCAGGCGCACACGCTCGACAGCGAGTACGCCGCCGGAGAGCCCGCCTACGACGGGACCGCCGAGCTCTGGTTCGACTCGGTGGCGGACAAGGACGCCTTCTACTCCGATCCGGAGTACCTCGCCGTCGTCAATCCCGACGAGCGCGTGTTCGCCGACATGACGCTGTCGCGCTTCCTCGTCACGAAGGAAGAGGAAGTCGTCTAGGGCACGTGTGCGAAGGTCATCGCCACATGAGTGCCGGCGCGGCTGTCCAGACGCACCCGATGCGCGGCATCGGGTGCGTCACTCGTGCGGGAGGGGTACCTGAGGCAGTTCTGACGAGGCCGAGGCTAGTGCGCAGCCGCGTAAGGCGAATCCAGGAAGCGGAGGACGAGCCCGACCGCGGCTGTGGTACACTCCGCGCACGGTGCGGCGGTCGCCTCACCGAGGTACGCACCGTGTCCGGCACCAGGGAAGACGACGAGTTGCGCACGCGGCAGCAGGCGTGCCATCCGGACCGTGTGCTCCACGGTGATCACGTCGGCGTCGCCGACCATGAGAAGCGTGGGGGCCTGGATCGATCGCACCTCGTCATCAGTCCAGTCCTGGAAGCTGTTCAGACGCTGCATCAGCTTCGCCACCAGCACCGGAAGCCGCGACGGATCCGGTGCCGCCTGCAGGTAGGCGGCGCGGAGAGCGGGCGGCATCTTGCCCGGGTCAGGCGGCTGCCGGAAAGACTCCCAGATCGGTGCCGGAATCCCGTCCTTCGTGACGAAGCCTGCTGCCACCACCAGCCGTCGCACCGCGTCGGGATGCCGTCGCCCGAGTTCCAGCGCGGTATTGGCGCCGTTGCTGAAGCCAAGCACGTCGACCTCGGGCAACTCGATCTCACGCAGGAGCGCCGCCACGTCGTCGGCGTCCTGGGCGAAGCTCAGGGGACGCTCGCGATCCGCCGTGTGCCCGTGACCTTGTAGCTCGACGGCGATGACCTGCCGCGACGCCGCGAGGGTGGGTAGCACGCGCCCGAAGGTCGTCTCGATCGTGGAGCCGCCCCCGTGCAGCAGGACGAGCGGTCGCCCGGTGCCGCGCATCGTGCCGTGCACCTCGTAGTACATGCGCAAGCCGTTCACGGTCGCGTAGCGGCCCACGGCGCCGTCCGGCCTCGAGGGTGCCACGGCCGTCATCGTCGGATTGCCTGCGTTCGGCCGTGCCGCGCGCGCTTGCGTGCAAGCCGCGAGCCCCGTGACGATCGCGATGGCCGAGACGCCCAAGCGCACTGGCGTCGGGAGGATCGGGATCCGTCGCATCGTCAGGTCTCGCAGGCGGCACGCTCCAACTCGGCCAGGAGGCGTTCGAATCCGAGCCGGGTACCGTGCTCGCGGTGACCCGGCGTGTCGTGACCGTCCAGAAACGCTCCCTGCTCCGTGAACACGAGACGCGTGCCGCCCTCGACCGGTGTGAACTCCACCGTCACGAGCGAGACGGAGATCAGCGTGTCGTCCCGCCGGAGGTCATAGCTGTAGACGATGCGCTCGTTAGGCACGATGTCGTGGAACAGCGCGTCACACGCGTACACCGGGCCGCCCGGCGGCCCGCCGCGGTTCGACTCCCGGCCTCCGACGCGGAAGTCGAGGGTATAGCCCTCGTGGCAGGAGAACCAGCGCGCCTTGGCCTCCGCGTCCGACCACGCGAGGAATACGCGGCCAGGCGTGACAGGGTAGATGCGCTCGAGGACGAAGGACGCGTGGACGACGCTGCGTCCTGTGGTGGCAGCGACTGGGGCGGTGGTCATGGCGTGGGGTCGGTTGGAGCGGAGGTGGCGTCCTGCTCGGCGAGGAACTCACCGAGTCGATCGAGGCGGTGCTCCCACATGGTGCGGCGCTTCGTGATCCACCGCTCGGCCGCCCGGAGAGCGCCCGATTGGAGGTGACAGGTCCGCACCCGGCCCAGCTTCTCGGAGCGCACGATCCCGCTCGCTTCCAGCACGCGCACGTGCTGCAGCACGGCTGCAAGGGACATCGGCAAGGGCTCGGCGAGCGCCGTGACGGCCATCGGCCCGCGGCTCAACCGCTCGACGATTCGGCAGCGGGTGGGGTCTGCCAGCGCATGAAAGACCCGATCGATCTGCGCAGGATACTGAAGCATGCGGTTAAGTAATCCGGCTCGCTCCGTTAGTCAAGCAACTCCTTAAGTTTTGGGACACTGGCCGAATCGGAGTCCCCGCCGCCGCGCCGGCCACGCGTCGTCAGAAGACGAACATGCCGATCGCCGCCGCGAACATCGCGGCGGTGGTCAGTCCGACGACGACGCGGGCCGTGCGCGAGCTCGGCTGCCCCTGCATCAACGCGCGATCGGAGGCCGCGATCAGAATGCCGACGAGGAGGAAGGGCGCGAGCACGCCGTTGATCACCGCCGTCCAGTAGAGCGCGGACACCGGATTCACGCGCGCGAAGTCGAGGGCGACCCCGAACGCCACCGAGCAGACGAACGCCGCGTAGAAGCCGGGCGCCCGGTTGTACGTCTCGTCGATGCCCTGGCGCCACCCGAACAGCTCGGCGAACGCGTACGCGGCGGACCCCGCGAGCGTCGGGACGGCCAGCGCGCCCGTGCCGAGCAGGCCGATCGTGTAGAGCAGCGACGCGAAGCGCCCCGCCAGCGGCGTGAGCGCGGAGGCCACCTCGCGTGACGTCTCGGGCGTCGTCATCCCGGCGCGGTGCAGCGTGAGCGCGGTCGCGAGGATGATGAAGAACATGGCGACGTTGGAGAAGAACGTCCCCAGCGCGACGTCGATCGCTCGCGTCTTGATCTCGTCCGGCTTCGCCCCGACGCGGTCGGCCACCCGGCGGCGGCCGAGCGCTTTCTCCTCCTCGACCTCCTGCGACGCCTGCCAGAAGAAGAGGTAGGGGCTGATCGTCGTCCCGAGGATGGCGACGATCGTCGCCCACGCGCCGCCGGCAGCGGGGATCCGCGGGACGAGCGTGTCGCGGGCGACGACCGACCACGTCGGGCCGACGTAGAGCGCGGTGACGACGTACGCCGCGAGCACGAGCGCGAGCCACTTGAGCGCGTTCGCGATCGCGGCGTAGCGGAGGCGGATCGTCGCGGTGGCGAGGCCCACGCCGAGCACGAAGACCCAGACGTGCGAGTGCACGCCGGTGAGCAGCGCCGCGGCGTCGGCCATGCCTGCCAGGTCGGCGCCGACGTTGATCGTGTTGGCGACGAACAGGGCACACGCCGCGACGACCAGCACGGGACGGGGGAACTTGTGGCGGAGCGCGCCGGCGAGGCCGCGCCCGGTGACCATGCCGATCCGCGCGCACATGCTCTGCACCGCGTACATCATCGGCCAGGTGAACGGCGCCATCCACAGCAGCGCCGTCCCGTACCGCGCGCCGGCGACCGAGTAGGTGGCGATCCCGGACGGGTCGTCGTCCGCGGCGCCCGTCACGATGCCGGGACCCAGGCTCCTCCAGAACCCCCGCAGACCGACCGGCCTCGGCGCCTCTCTCGCGTGCTGCCG
>DATMHT010000316.1:0-18081 GCA_035554795.1 Gemmatimonadaceae bacterium
GCCTCGCTCGGGCTCATCTTCGTCTGGGAGTCGGTGGCCGCGCTGATCGGCGCCGACCAGGTGAAGGTCGGCCGCGAGACCGTCGAGGAGCCGCGACGCCGGAGCTGGGCCTTCGCCTCGCCGGTCCTCGCGCTGGCCCTCATTCCCCTGTTCACGAACTGGAAGCAGGCCTCGCGCGCCGGCCACACCGACACGCGTGACTTCGCGCACGACCTGCTGGAGTCGGTGGAGCCGTACGGCATCATCGTCACGGTCGGCGACAACGACACCTTCCCGCTCTGGTACGCGCAGGAGGTCGAGGGCATCCGCAAGGACGTGATCGTCGCAAACACGTCGCTGCTGAACACCGACTGGTATCCGCGGCAGCTCGTGCGCCGTCCGGTCTACGAGTACGACGCGGCGAAGGGGCCGGCCATCTACCGCAACCAGCAGTGGAAGAAGCCGAGCGGCCCGCCGGTGAACCTGACGATGGAGCAGCTCGACTCGCTGCCGGTGTACCAGGAGCTCGTGCAGCCGCAGGTGTTCAAGAAGGGAAACATCACGGCGGTCATCGACCCGCGGAACCTCGGCCACGGCTACCTCGAGAAGGCCGACATCTTCGTGCTGCGCTCGATCCTCGACGGCTTCCCCGAACGCCCCGTGTACTTCAGCCGCACCGCTGGCAACTACCCGCAGACGCTCGGCCTCGGCCCCTACCTGCTGACGCAGGGACTCGCGCGGAGGCTCGTCAACGGCGAGGTCGCGGCCGGCAAGGACACGGTGCTCGTGCCCGGCGAGGGCTTCGTGGACGTGCCGCGCACGGACTCGCTCTGGAGGAACGTCTTCGAGGCACCGAAGTCGCTCATCCGCCGCGGCGACTGGGTGGACAAGCCGTCGGTCGGCATTCCGTTTCTCTACGTGACGACGGGGATGATCCTCTCCGACGCCCTGACGCACGAAGGCCGCGTCCAGGACGCGCAGCGGACCCTCGCCACCGCCGAGCAGATCGCCAAGGCGACGCACCTCGACGACCTGTTCCAGGCGTCGCGCGCGCGCACGCAGCCGGCGGTGCCGCTGGAGGGGGACACGGCGGTGCAGAAGGTGCCGATCAGGTAAGCGGTAGGCGGTAAGCGCGAACGTGCGAGGGGCCGGCATCCGTGATCGGATGCCGGCCCCTTCGCGATCTCCCAGCACATGCTTACCGCGCCCCGCTTCCCGCTTACCCATCCCGTCCGCTTGCCGCTGCCCCACCCGGCGTCATAGCTTCCGACCACTGGAGGGCTAGTCCTAATTGGTAAGGCAGCGGTCTTGAAAACCGCCGCGGGCAACCGCTTGTGGGTTCGAGTCCCACGCCCTCCGCTCGATTGCCGGCATTGCGGGCTCGTCGAACGTCTCGGCCGACGCGCCGACGGCGCGTCCGGTAGGCGCAGGATTCGACCAGCGAGGGAAACGGGGTGAGCGTTCGCTCACCCCGTTTCGTCTTTCGCCGACTCGCCAGCCGTCAGCTCCGGTGCGCGCTACTGCTTGATCTCGAACCGGCGCACCGACGACCACGAGCCGGCCGCTCCCGACGCGGAGATGGCGCGCACGCGCCAGAACATCGTGCTCGTCGGCAGCGTGCTGGTCGAGAGCTGCGACGCGGCCACGATCTGCCCGAGAATGAGCGGCGACGGGAAGGTGTCCCTGTCGTCGACCTGGATCTCGTAGCTCCCGGCGTTCGCGACGTCGCTCCAGTCGAACGTGACGTTCGCTCCGGGCGCGAACTTCTGATCGGCCGCCGGAGCGAGCAGCGTCGGCGCGGAGAGCGACGTGCTCGTCGTGCTCGTGGACGACGCGTTCACCGTCAACGCGGTGGTCAGGGTGCCGCCGCCGAAGGCGGCCGAGATGTTCACCGTAGTCGTCGCCGAAACGGCCTTCGTCGTGATCGTGAAGCTGGCGGAGGAGGCTCCTGCGGGCACCGTCACGCTCGAAGGCGTCGCGGCGACGCTGCTGTTCGTGCTCGACAGCGACACGACCGCCCCTCCCGACGGCGCGGCGGCCGTCAGGGCCACCGTGCCCACGGTGGATGTGCCGCCCACGACACTGGGCGAGCCCAGCGTGAGTGAGAACAGCGACGGCGTCACCGTCGTGCCGCCCGTGACGACGGTGATGGCACTCTGGATGAGCGTGTTGGCAGTGTTCGCTTCGAGGAGCACGGAGGTCGTGCTGTTGGGGAAGCCGGCGAAGGTCGCGATCGGGAAGCTCGCGGTCGTCGCGCCCTGCGGCACGGTGACGCTCGCCGGCACGCTCGCGCTCGCGGGTATCCGGCTGCCCAGGCTCACGACGACCCCGCCCGCCGGAGCCGGGCTCGGAATGGCGATGGTGCCGGTCGCCGTCGTGCCGGCGTTGACCGTGCCTGGATTCACCGTGAACGACGACAGGGTCGGGGCGATCGTCGTACCCGGCGGGTCCACGATCAGGTCGGCGGAGACGGTCACGCCGTTGCCTGTCACGAAGACCGTCACGACGGTCCGCTGCGACACCGTCGTCGGATCAACTGTTACGCCCGCGAACGTGGTGCCCGCGGCGACGACGGTACCCGTGGAGAGGAACGGCAGCACCGACGGATTGTTGCTCGTCACCTGCATGTAGCGGTCGAAGTTCACGGCCGTGTCGGCGACCTCCACTCGGCCGCTCGCGGAAGCGGTCGTCCCGCCGACGACCTCGTTCGGGAAGATCGTCATGCTGACCGGAGTCGTTTCCGTCGTCGTCGCCGTCGCTCGCTTGACCGGCGTGCCGTCGGGCCCAGTGACGGGAGCGGAGGCCCGGTCCGTCGTACATGCGGCGGCGAAGAGCATCATCGTGAGCGCGGCGAGCCGTGATACCTGAGGCATCGGATCATCTCCAGCGTCGGGGTGGCCGTCGACCTGCTGCGTGCCGGCTTCCTGGTGCCGGCGGCACCGTCGCGTTCTCGCGCCAGCCGAGGACGCGCGACGCGGAGCTATCCGCCGGTCCCGCCATTTGGTTCCGTCCGAGCTCGATACGAGCACACCCCCCTTTCCGGATCTCGCGGGTCACCGGCGATCGGCGCGACGTCGAGCGCGAGCCGAAGGTCCAGGGCAGCGGGGTATCGACGACCGCCGCGGGCAATCGCTCGACGAAGTTGCGGTAGATTGTGCCGCGCCGGCCTCGCCGAGGGCGCCAGACGCTCGGTGCGGCTCGCGATCTCCGCCGAACGCATCCTTCGCCACCCGCATCGCCCCGCCATCATCATGACCGGCCGTCCCTACGTGCTCGCCGAGACGAACTGGAAGTCCGTCGCCAGCACGTCGTACCAGGTGGCCGTGCTCCCCTGGGGCGCGACCGAGGCGCACAACCTCCACCTGCCGTACGCCACCGACAACATCCAGAGCGAGCGGCTCGCCGCCGAGTCGGCGCGCCTCGCCTGGGAGGCGGGCGCGCGAGTCGTCGTGCTGCCGGCGGTCCCCTTCGGCGTGAACACCGGACAGCTCGACATCCCGCTCTGCCTCAACATGAATCCGAGCACGCAGGCCGCCCTGCTCGCCGATCTCGTGCACGCCCTCGACGCGCAGGGGATTCGGAAGCTCGTGATCTTCAACGGGCACGGTGGGAACGATTTCAAGCAGATGATCCGCGAGCTGCAGCCGCGCACGCGCGTCTTCCTCGCGGCGCTCAACTGGTACAAGGTGGTGGACCCGGCGCCCTACTTCACCGACCTCGGGGACCACGCGGGCGAGCTGGAGACGAGCGTGATGCTGCACCTCGCGCCGGAGCTCGTGCTGCCGCTCGACGAGGCCGGCGACGGCCGCGAGCGGCGGCCTCGCATCGCCGCGCTGCGCGAGGGATGGGCCTGGGCGCCGCGGCGCTGGACGCAGGTCTCCGCCGACACGGGAGTCGGCAACCCGCACGCGGCGACGGCCGAAAAGGGGGCGCGCTTCGCCGACGCCGTCGTCCGTCGCGTGGCCGGCTTCCTCGTCGAGCTGGCGGCCGCCGACACGGCCGACCTCTACGAGTGAACGGCACGCGGGCCGCGATAAGCACGCCCGCCGGGCATCGGCGGATTGCCAACCGTCGCGGCCGGCCGTAACGTCTGGCTCGGCCGTCGTCCGACGGTCGCGCTCTGTCTCGCGTCACTTCATCGCCTAACGACGGCGACGCGAGTGACCCGCGCCCACCGCGGGTAGTCATATGTATCTCCACGGGCGCGATGACCGCCGCTCGTGGTCCGCCTGGCGTCGCCGACGCTGACGTTGCCGGGCTCCTTTCCTCCAGAGGAGATTCACGTGACGTCTCACTCGTCCTCGACGCGCCTGCGCGTCGCGACCGCCGCCGCCGTCGTGGCGCTCGGCGCCCTCGCCTGCAGCAGCGACAAGTCCACCGGTCCGCGCGACGGGAGTACGCTCCGCTTCAGCCAGAGCGATCCCGCGAGCGACACGCTCGACAACACCGACAACACGCTCGACCGCGCACTCGACCTGCGCTCCACCGTGGTCCGGACGAAGGGCGACTCGATCTTCTTCGTCCTGAAGTTCAGCGGCCCGGTGCGCGCGGCGACCGACAACGCGGCGAACTCGGTCAATGGTTTCATCGAGATCGACCAGGACAACAACAGCTCCACCGGCGACGTCACCTACACCGACGACTACGGCGGAACCTCGGGCCTCGGCATCGAGTACCGCGTCGACCTGTTCGACGCCGGCGGCGGGAGCGCGCCGCTGCAGGACGGCTTCCTCAACGCGATCGACATCGTCAAGGCGAACGTGGCCGGCGATTCGGTGATCGTGAAGCTCACGCGCTCGCAGATCGGCGGCGACGACGGGAACTTCAAGTTCACGGTACTCATCGGCACCGCCGACCGCGCCACCGACCTCGCGCCGAACACGGGCTTCTACAGCGTGAGCGCCACCGGGACGGCGAGCGTCGCGCGGCCGAGCGCGTCGGTCGCGGCCTCCGGCGCCGTCGTCGGCACGCGCCACGCCGTGACGGCCTGGGGCGCGCGGCGCTAGCGCTGCCCTGCTGCTCGGGCCGGGCGAGTCTCGAGTCCCACGCGGCCATCCTCGCCGCGTGGGACTCGTCTTTCCGGTCGTGCCGCGCGTCGGGTTGACGCACTGCCGGGCGAGCACTAACCTTCGCAACGCGCGCCGCCCGGCTGTTCGGACGGCGACGCGGCTTCAGGAGAGATGGCCGAGAGGCTGAAGGCACCGGTTTGCTAAACCGGCATAGGGGGTCAACCCCTATCGAGGGTTCGAATCCCTCTCTCTCCGCTCGAACAACACGGGACGCGGGACACGGGACGAGGGACTGGTGCTCTGCCACCACGTCCCTCGTCCCGTCTCCCGTGCCCCCCTGTCCCACGCCATCATGACCGCCGTCACTCCTCCTCGCCTCCGCTTCGCTCCGTCGCCCACCGGCTACCTGCACGTCGGCGGCGCCCGCACCGCGCTCTTCAACTGGCTCTACGCGAAGAAGCACGGCGGCCAGTTCCTGCTCCGCATCGAGGACACGGACAAGGCGCGCAGCACCGACGAGAGCACGCGCGCCATCTTCGAGGGACTCGAGTGGCTCGGCCTGCAGTGGGACGAGGAGGTCGTCTATCAGGGCGCGAACCTCGAGCGCCATCAGCAGGACGCGCGACGGCTGCTCGAGAGCGGCGCCGCGTACCGGTGCTTCTGCACCCAGGCCGAGCTCGAGGAGCGCCGCCGCGAGGCCGAGGGGAACAAGGAGAGCTTCAAGTACGACCGCCGCTGCGACCGGCTGGAGCCGGCGGAGGTCGAGCGGCGCGTCGCCGCCGGCATGCCGTTCGTGATCCGCTTCCGCGTCCCCGAGGGGACGACGGAGTGGGACGATCTCGTGCACGAGCGCATCGCCTTCCCGAACAAGGACATCGAGGACTTCGTCGTCCTGCGCTCCGACGCGACGCCGATCTACAACATGGCCGTCGTCTCCGACGACATCGCGATGCGCATCACGCTCGTGATGCGCGGCGACGACCACATCTCGAACACGCCGAAGCAGATCCTGCTCTACCGCGCGCTCGGCGCCGAGCTGCCGCAGTTCGCGCACCTGCCGATGATCCACGGGCTCGACGGCAAGAAGCTGAGCAAGCGCCACGGCGCGACCGCCGTCGGCGACTACCAGCACCAGGGGATCCTCCCCGGCGCGATGCTCAACTTCCTCGCGCTCCTCGGCTGGTCGCCGGGCAACGACATCGAGGTGATGACGCTGCCGCAGATGGTCGAGCTGTTCTCCACCGACGGGCTGCAGCGCAAGGCGGCGATCTTCGACCCGAAGAAGCTCGAGTGGATGAACGGCCAGCATCTGAGCATGGTGCCGCTCGAGGAGCTGGCGCCGCGCGTCGCGCGCGCGCTCGAGGCCGCCGGGCTCGCCACGGTCGCCGAGCTCGAGCGGCGGCACGCCTGGTACTTCGCCCTCCTCGACCTGCTGCGCGTCCGCGCCCGCACGATCGACGACGTCGTGCGCCAGGCCGCGCCCTACCTGCGCGACGAGATCGAGTACGACCCGGACGCGGTCGCGAAGCAGTGGAAGGACGCCCCGGCGACCGCGGACCTGCTCGCCGCCACGCGCGACCGTCTGGCCGAGCTCGCCGAGTGGGCGCCGGGTCCGATGGAGGAGGCGCTCCGGGCGCTCGCCGATTCGCGCGGCATCGGGGGCGGGAAACTGTTCCAGCCCCTCCGCGTGGCGCTCACCGGGCTCACCGTCAGCCCCGGCATCTTCGACGTCCTCGTCGCCCTCGGCCGAGACCGCTCGCTGGCGCGGCTCGACGCCGCCGTACGCAAGCTGCGCGGCTGACGGCGCCTGTAGTTCAGGCCGTCCCGGGGAGTGAGACGGCCCTTATGTACGGTGTCGGATAATCACCTGTTGACCCGCCCGTGCATGGCTCGTAACATTGGGCCAACGCGTCACACCGGGTGCTTGGCAGAGCCCTCGGTGTCCGCCTTTCCGAGGTCGCCATGACCCAGCCCCTGACCCCCACCGAGCGGCGCGTCTACCACTATCTGATCGACTTCCTGGCAGAGAACACCTACCAGCCCAGCGTGCGCGAGATCGGTAAACGATTCCGCATCAAGTCGACCAAGACCGTCTCCGATCTCCTCCACTCCCTTGCCGTCAAGGGATACATCGAGCGCGACCCGTCGCGCTCGCGCGGCGTTCGCCTGATTGGCTACGCCGGCACCGGAGGCACCCTCGCCCTCCCGTACTACGGGAAGATCCACGCGGGCGAGCCCGCGCTCCTTCCCGAGCATCGCGAAGGCTTCCTCACCATGGACCGCCGCTTCGTCCCGAGCGAACAGGCGTACTTCCTCAAGGTGAAGGGCGATTCGATGATCGGCTGCGGCATCAACAACGGGGACTACGTCATGGTCAACCCGACCGCGGTCCCCGAGGACGGCTCCGTCGTCGCCGCCCGGCTCGGCGAGGAAGCGACCGTCAAGTCGCTCCACCACCGCAACGGCACGACGGTGCTGAAGCCGGCCAACCCGGCCGAGTCGGAGTTCGTCGTGAAGCCGTCGGACGACTTCGCCGTCCTCGGCGTCGTCTCCGGGATCTTCCGGCCCTTCTTCGACGCGAAGGCGTTCGAGAACGCGACTCCGGCGTGAACACCGGCAGGCGGTAAGCGGTTGGCGGTGAGCGCCAGCCGTGGATCAGGAAGGGGCCGGCATCCGTGATTCGGAGCCGGCCCCTCGTGCGTTCACGCCCACCGCCAACCGCCCAGCGCCCACCGCCCACCGCGTCCCGCGTCCCGCGTCCCGGTCCTCCGCCTTGCCGACTGCCGCCGCCGTCCGCACGTTTGCGTGCGCCGCCGGCGTCCGGCCGCGCGCGCACCGCTTTCCTCCAATGTCCGGAGGCAGTCGCCGTGATGAGCCACCCCCGCTACACCGTCCTCACCGCCGCGGCGCTCGCGCTCGTCGCGACGGCGCCCGTCGCGTCAGCCACCGCGCAGCAGCGAGCGTCCGCCGCCACCGCGGACTCGGGCGCGACTCGCCTCGCGACGCCCGCCGCCGGCGCCGCGCGCGACCTCGTCACGCTCGAGGGCTACCTCGACCTCGAGGACGTCCAGGACCCGCAGCTCTCGCCCGACGGACGGCAGGTGGTCTATACGCGGCGCTTCGTGGATCGGATGAACGATCGCTGGGACTCGGCGCTCTGGATCATGAACGCCGACGGCTCGCGCAACCGCTTTCTCACGAAGGGCTCGAACGCGCGCTGGTCGAAGGACGGCAGCCGCGTCGCCTACTTCGCGCAGGGCGAGCCGAACAGCTCGACCCAGCTCTTCGTGCGCTACATGGACGCCGAGGGCGCGACGTCGCAGGTCACGCGCGTGGACCAGACGCCCTCCGATCTCGAGTGGGCGCCCGATGGCAAGTCCATAGCCTTCCGCATGCTCGTGCTGTCGAAGGACAACTGGAAGATCCCGATGCCCACGCCGCCGAAGGGCGCGAAGTGGACGGAGGCGCCGCGCGTCGTCACGCGCGTCACCTACCGCGCCGACCGGCAGGGCTACGTGGACGACGGCTACAAGCACATCTTCGTCGTCCCCGCCGATGGCGGCACGCCGCGCCAGGTGACGGACGGTGACTGGGAGGACGGCGCGCCGCGCTGGACGCCGGATTCGCGCACGATCGTCTTCGACGGCTACCGCTCGGTGGACGCGCCCTACGACCCGCGCGAGTCGGAGATCTACGCCGTGGACGTCGCCGCCGCCGGCAACTCGGCGTCGAGCGTGCGCCGGCTGACGCAGCACCCCGGCCCCGACGACAACCCCGTCGTCTCGCCCAACGGCCGCGAGATCGCGTTCACCGCGTTCGACTCGACCGACGACACGTGGCGCGACGCGACGCTCTACGTCATGCACGCGGACGGCACCGGACGCCGCGCGCTCACGGCCGCCCTCGACCGCACGCCACAAGGCTTGCTCTGGGCCAAGGACGGCAGCGGCATCTACTTCAACGTCGAGAACGAGGGACAGCGCAACCTCTACTTCGCGCCGCTCGCCGGCGGCGCGCCGCGCGCGGTGACGAAGGGCACGCAGGTGCTCACGGTGACGTCGCTCGGACCCACCGGCACCGCGGTCGGCGTGCGCACCACCTCGCTCGAGCCGGCCGACGTCGTCACCGTCTCGCTCCGCGACGGGGCGACGCACCGCGTCACCGCCGTCAATGACGACCTGCTCGCCGGCAAGACGCTCGGCCAGGTCGAGGAGATCTGGTACTCGTCGGCGGACCATCTGCGCATCCAGGGCTGGATCGTCAAGCCGCCGCACTTCGACCCAGCGAAGAAGTATCCGCTGATGCTCGTCATCCACGGCGGGCCCCACGCGATGTACAACTCCGGCTTCAGCTACGCGAACCAGGAGCACGCCGCCAACGGCTACGTCATCCTGTACACCAACCCGCGCGGGTCGACCGGCTACGGCTCCGCGTTCGGCAACGAGATCAAGCACGCGTACCCGGGCAAGGACTTCGACGACCTCATGACTGGCGTCGACACGGTCATCGGCCGCGGCTACGTGGACGCCAAGCGCATGTACGTGTATGGCTGCTCGGGCGGCGGCGTGCTCACGTCGTGGATCGTCGGCCATACCGACCGCTTCGCGGCCGCGTCGGCGAACTGCCCGGTCACCAACTGGCTCAGCTTCGTCGCGATCACCGACGGGCCGAACTACTGGTACCGCAACTTCGCCAAGTTCCCGTGGGAGGATCCGAGCGAGCACCTGCGCCGCTCGCCGCTCATGTACGTCGGCAACGTCAAGACGCCGACGATGCTGATGACCGGCGTCAACGACCTCCGCACGCCGATCTCGCAGACCGAGGAGTTCTACGAGGCGCTCAAGATGCGGAAGGTGCCGACGGCGATGATCCGTTTCAACGACGAGTGGCACGGCACGAGCTCGAAGCCGTCGAACTGGCTCCGCACCCAGCTCTACCTGCGCAGCTGGTTCGAGAAGTGGGGCGCACAGGCGGGCGGCGACAAGGTGGCGGCGAATTGAAGGCGCGTAGCGCCTAACGCGTAGCGCGTAGCGAACGAGGGGCCGGCTCCGATTACGGAGGCCGGCCCCTCGCGCGATTCCACGAGCCGCTACGCGTTACGCGCTGCGCGCTTCCTACCGATTCTGCTCCGATGCCACCACGCCCTGCTTCGCCGCCTCTGCCCGCTCCCGCTCCTTCCGCTCGCGGATCTCCTTCACGGCATTGCGGAACTCGGACTCGTTCATCGCGCGCTGCGCCTGGAAGGCGATGTCGTCGTGCATGTAGTTCAGTGCGCGCTCCCGCTCGGCCACCATCGGGTTCGCCGTCCGGTTGAGCGGCAGGAGCGCGAGCGCCGCCGTCGGGAGCTGGAAGGAGCCGAGGTGGATGTACTTCTGGTCGATGCCGTACTTCTTCCCGTTGCGCTCGACCGTCCAGTCGCCGCGCTCGGCCTTGGTCGGCACGTGCGTCGCCAGCGCCATCGAGTCGCGGTGGGCACGCAGCCGGGTGGTGAGCGCGCTGTCGAGTCGCTCGGCCTGGGTGCGCGGCAGCGAGACGACCGGCGCCGGCGGCACCCAGAGTCGCGGATCGCCGTACGACGGCCGCACGCCCGCCGTCGGGCCGCCCGACCCGATCACCTCGCCGCTCCCCGACGGCGCCGCCGACGAGGTGCTCGGCGCGGGCAGCGCGCTCGGGATCGTCGTCGGCGCCCGCAGCGGTGGCGGCGGCGCGCTCCGCTTCGCCAGCGGCCGGCCGTCGCCGCCGTTGCGTCCCGGCGTGGTCACCGGACCGGCCTTCGGCAGCGCGATGAAGCTGATGTGCTCGACCTTCGGCTGGCTCCCGTGATCGCGGTCGAAGAGCGACGACAGCGGCAGCGGCATCGTCAGCACACGCACCAGCAGCGCCCCGAGCACGACGTGCAGCGCGAGGGAGAGGGCGAGCGAGGCCGGGGCTTGCCGCTGTGGCTTCAAGGAGCTCCGTGGATGAAGTCGGCCCCGCCGCGGAGGGGGACGTCGCTGAAAGGTAGGGCCGGGTGCCGTCCCTCCGCCAACACTTCAGCGGAGGGCGATCCTAGCCGGGCGAAGTACCGGTCTACACCCGCGCGGCGAACGAGTTCAGCACCCTCCCCGCTCTACGCGCCGCCTCGGCGATGCGTTTAGGGGACGTGATGAACGAGATGCGGAAGAACCCTTCCCCGCCCGCCCCGAAGCCCGAGCCCGGCAGGACGACGACGCCCTCTTCGTCGAGCAGCCGGTCGGCGAAGGCGGCGCTCGTGACGCCCTCGGGCAGCGGGATCCAGAGATACATCGTGGCCCGCGGCGTCTCGCAGGCGAAGCCGGCCTCGCGGAACGCCGCCACGGCCGCGTCGCGCCGCTCCTGGAAGACGGCGATGTTCGACGGGACGAAGCTGTCGTAGCTCTCGATCGCGGCGACGGCCGCGGCTTGGACCGCCATGAACTGCCCGGTGTCCACGAACGACTTCACCTTCGCGAGCGCCCCGGCGATCTCCGGCTTCGCCACCGCCCAGCCACAGCGCCACCCGGTCATGTTGTACGTCTTCGACATCGAGTGGAACTCGATGGCGACGTCGCGCGCGCCGTCCACCTCGAAGATGCTCGGCGGCACGTAGCCGTCGAAGCCGAACTCGCTGTACGCGTTGTCGTAGCAGAGCAGGATGTCGCGCTCGTGGCAGAGCCGCACGATGCGCTCGAGATAGTCGCGCGGCGCGATCGCGGCGGTCGGGTTGTTCGGATAGTTCAGGTAGAGGATCTTCGCGCGCCGAAGCACGTCCTCGGGTATGTCGTTGGGCTCGACGAGGAAGTTCGTGCGTGGACGCAGCGCGTACCGATACGCCTCGGCCCCGGCGAGCAGCGTCCCGCCCTGGTACGAGTTGTAGCCCGGCTCCGGGATGATGCCGACCGAGCCCTCCTCCATGTACGCGAAGGCGAGGTGCGAGATGCCCTCCTTGGAGCCGAGCAGCGGCACGACCTCGGTGAGCGGGTCGAAGCGCGCCCCGAAGCGACGCTCCATCCACGCCGCGACCGCCTCGCGGTAGGCGACGAGCCCGAGCCCGAAGCCGTAGCGCTGCATCGCCGGCTCGCGCGACGCGCTGGCGAGACGGTCGAGCGCGGCCGGAGGCGGCGCGAGATCGGCGTCGCCCGCGCCGAGGTCGATGACGTCCACGCCGCGCAGGATCAGCTCGCGCTTGCGGGCGGGGATGCGGGCGAGGACGTACTCGGGCAGCTGGGTGAAGCGCGTCGAGATCGGGGGCACGATGGAACCGGGTGGCGGGTGGCGGGTGGCGAGCGGCTCGGCCTAACGAGCGCGCTCGGCCTCGACGGGATTGCGCACGGCGCTGAGGCCGACGATCTGCACCTCGACCTCGTCGCCGGCCGCCAGCGGGCCGACGCCGGCCGGAGTGCCGGTGGCGACGACGTCGCCGGGCTCGAGCGTCATCACGCGCGAGATGTAGGCCAGCAGCGTCGGGATGCCGAAGACCATGTCGCTCGCGCGGCCGCGCTGCCGCTCCTCGCCGTTGACGTGCGTCACGACCTCCAGCGACGTGAGATCCGCGGGCGGCTTCGCCTCGGCGCCGATCGGGCAGAAGGTGTCGAACCCCTTCGCGCGCGTCCACTGGCCGTCGCTCCGCTGCAGGTCGCGCGCGGTGACGTCGTTGAGCGCGACGACGCCGCGGATCGCGCCTCGCGCCTGCTCCTCGGTCGCGTGCCGCAGCGTCGCGCCGACGACGATGCCGATCTCACCCTCGAACTCGACGCGCTGCGACGCCGGCGGCAGCACGATCGCCGTCCCGCCACCGATCACGCTCGACGGCGGCTTGAGAAAGATGAGCGGCTCCTTCGGCACTTCGTTGCCGAGCTCCTTCGCGTGGTCCACGTAGTTGCGGCCGACGCAGACGATCTTGGACGGGCGTTGCATGTATGTGATGTCCCTGGTTTACGGCTCTCGGCCCTCGGCTCTCGGCCAAAGCGCTCGACAGTAGCCGAGAGCCGAGAGCCGCACTTTCACCACGAGTCTCCCCCCGTCGGCGGCGGCCAGGCGCCGAGCATGCGGCGGAGCAGAACGATCTGGCCGATGTGGTAGCTGTTGTGTCCCGCCGTGATGGCGATGACCTCGTGCCGCGTACGATGGTTCCACTTCGGCAGCACCTCGTCGAGCGTGTCCACGGTCACTAGCGACTGCACGGCCGCGAGGCCCTGGTTGAATCGGACGACGGCGGCGTCCCACTCCGCCTCGCTCGCCGGCGCGTCCGCGCCGGGCCAGCCGTCGGCGGCATGCGGCGGCGCGGGCGCGTACCCACCGGTCGCCCGCTGCAGGAAGACGTCCTGCCAGTAGATCAGGTGGTTCAGGATCTGGAATATCGTGTACGGCGCGCCGGGCGCGCGCGCGCCCGCCAACCGCCAATCCATCCCGTCGAGCGCCGCCGAGACTTCGACGTGGGCGCCCTCGCCGCGCAGCGCGTGTCCGAGCGCGCGGGCCGTGATCGCACTCATGTCATGCTCCTCCGCGTGCAGCGTCTCACCGACTGCCTCCCGCGTCGAGCACCCAGTGCGCGACGTCGTCCACGAGCTCACGCGCGACGTGGCCAGTGCGGCTCACGTACTCCGCAGGCGTCGCCTTCCCCTCGCCGGTCATGAAGAGATGGTTGAGGGTCGGGTACTCGCGCACCGTCGCGCCCGCGTGGTCGCCCAACGCGTCGCGCCAGAGCGCGAGGTCGGCGGCGGTAACCTGGTAGTCGCGGCCGCCCTGGGCGACGAACACCGGCACCCGTAGCGCACGCGCTCTCCCCACCGGATCGCGCCGCGCGAGGTCGTAGAAGTAGCCGGCGGTCGCGCCGAGCACCGCCGCGTCGTCCGGGAGCGCGTGCGCACGGACGCGCTCGAGCTGCGCGACGACGGCGTCGTAGTCGGCGTCCGACTGCGTGCCCGACGCGCCGCCGAGGGAGCGGAGGTAGGCGATCTGCTCGAGCGTGACGTCGGCGAGCGGGCGAGCGCTGGCGGCGAGAAGGATCGCGCCCGCCACGTGGCCGTCCCGCGCCGCGATCTCGGGGGCGAGCGTCCCGCCGAGCGAGTGGCCGGCGACGTAGACGCGGTGCGCGTCCACGCGGCCGTCGGCGCGGGCGGCGGCGAGCGCGGCGAGGGCATCGAGCACGACCTCCTGCTCGACCGTCAGCCCGGGTGCGGCGAGCTCGCCGCGATGCGCGAAGGTGCGCTTGTCGTAGCGCAGCACGGCGATGCCGTGCGAGGCGAGTCCCCACGCGAAGTCGCGGAACGGGCGGTTCGCGCCGATCGTCTCGTCGCGGTCGTTCGGGCCCGAGCCGTGGACGAGGACGACGACCGGCGGATGCGCGACGCCCTTCGGGAGCGTGAGCGTCGCCGGCAAAGGCTTCCCCGCCCCACCGGCGATCGCGAGCTCCACCTCCTCGAACGACGCGGGCGTGGCGTAGTCGGGCGACGTGTACGCCGGCGGCTGCGGGTTCGAGATCCAGAAGCCGCGCACGTGTCCCGCGTCGTCGAGAACGACGCGCGTCGTCACCTCGGAGCGAGCGAAGCGCGCGGCGAGATCCACGACGTGGAGCGCGCCCTGCTCGGTCACGAGGCGCGGCTCGATCGCGGCCAGGCTCCCCATCTGCGCCGTGAGCTGCGCCCACACGGTGCGCAGCCTGTCCGCGCTCATCGCGCCGGCCGGCACCGCGGGCGACACCGACGCCGCGGCGGCATCGTACTCGCCCCGCTCCAGCCGCCGTACGAACTGCTCGGCGGTCGTGGTCCACGTTCCGTTCGACTCGGTCATCGCCGAAGTCTGTCCGCGCGCGGCCCCGGAAAAAAGGGCGAGCGCCGCCGGGACCATCGCGCCGGCCAGTCGGAGTCTCCGGCTCACTCGTCGTCGAGCGTGTCCGAACCGGACGACTCGGCGTAGAACCGGTCGATCTCGGCCTTGCACTCCCGCCACGGCCGCGCGAACCGCCGCGCCGGCGGCAGCGCGTCCATCAGCCCGCGGCCGTAGCGCTTCGTCACCGTGCGCGGGTCGGCGAGGACGACGACGCCGCGGTCGGCGGCGGTGCGGATCAGGCGACCGAAGCCCTGCTTGAGGCGCAGCGATGCGTGCGGCAGCATGAACTCGACGAACGCGTCGCCGCCGCGGGCCTCGATCGCCTCGCACTGCGCGGCGGTCACCGGCTCGCTCGGCACGCGGAAGGGCAGCTTCGCGATGACGAGTCCGCGCAGCGCGCGCCCCGGGACGTCCACGCCTTCCCAGAAGCTCGCCGTGCCGAGCAGCACCGCGCGCCCCGAGTCCTTGAAGCGCTGGAGCAGCGCGTCGCGCGTGTCCTCGCCGTGGACGAGCAGCGGCCACCGCCGCTCGGTGCCGCGCGCCCGCAGCTCGCTCGCCGCCTGGCGCACGTCCTTGTGGCTCGTGAAGAGCACGAAGATGCCACCGTCGGCCGCGGTGGCGACGTCGAGCGCGGCGCGGACGACGTGCAGGAAGTGTCCGCTCGCGTCGGCGTTCGGCGCGGGAATGTCGCTCGGCACGACGAGCAGCGCCTGGCGCGGATAGTCGAACGGCGACGGGAAGATCGCCGTCGTCGGCGCGAGCTCCGGCTCGTCGAGACCGAGGCGCTTGGAGAGGAAGTCGAACTTCCGGTCGGTCGAGAGCGTCGCGCTCGTGACGACGGCGGTGTCCACGCGCTTGAAGAGGTCCTCGCGCAGGATCGGCGCGAGATCGAGCGGCACGCTCGTGACGGCGACGTTGCGGTCCTTGCCGCGCGCCTCGACCCAGCGCACGCTCGGCTCGCTGCCGGCTACGGGCTTGAGCGCGCGTGTGAGTCCGTCGCCCGCGCCCTGCAGCCGCTTCGCGACCGCGCGCATCTCGTTGAGGAGCGACGTGACGTTCGTGTCCTCCTTGCGGCCGTCGCTCTCGAGGCGCTCGCGCACCACGCGCAGACCGTCGGCGAGCAGCTCGATCTCGGCGAGCACGTCCGAGAGCGCGGCCTCGAGGCCCGCGGCCCAGATCGGATGCTCGGCGAAGCGGTCGGTGAGGCGTACGACCTGCTCGTCGCTCTCGTGGAGGAACGTGTCGAGCAGGTCGAAGAGCAGCGACGTCTTGTCGCGCGCCGCGTGCACGGACGGCGCGAGTCGCTCGTGCACGAGGTCGAGGCTCGCCGTGCTGAGGATGTCGCGCTTCGCCTGCAGCCGCTCGACGAGCGCCGAGAGGAGTCCCTTCCCCTTCCGGTCGAGCCGGTTGAAGAGGCGGACGAGCGAGCGCCGCGTGACCGTGGCCCCGAGGTGCGCCGCGGCCGCGTCCTCGAGGTGGTGCCCCTCGTCCACCACCAGGCGCTGGTACGGCGGCAGGACCGCCGCGTCCTCCCAGTTCTGCTGCGCGCGGCGCACGGCGACGTCGCTCAGCAGCAGGTGATGGTTGACGACGATGACGTCGGCCTGCGCGGCGCGCTGGCGCGCCTTGTACAGGAAGCACTTGTCGAAGTGCGCGCACTTCATCCGGCCGCACAGGTCCGGCTCGGCCGAGACCTCGTCCCACACCTCGGGGCGCGGTGGCGTCGGCAGGTCGGAGAGCGAGCCGTCGGTGGTCTTCTCGGCCCAGCCGCGGATCGCATCGAGCTCGCCGCGCATGCCGTCCTCGAACAGCGCCGCGCCGGCGCTCGACGACTGCTCGAGGCGCTGGAGGCAGAGGTAGTTGCGCCACCCCTTGAGCAGCGCGTAGCGCACCTTCTGGTCGCCCTCGAGCGCGCCTTCGAGGAAGGGCAGGTCCTTGCCGACGAGCTGCTCCTGGAGGTTGATCGTGTTCGTGGACACGACCGTGCGCTCGCCGTTCTTCGCCGCCCAGCGCAGCGCCGGCAGCAGGTAGCCCATGCTCTTGCCGACGCCCGTCCCCGCCTCCAGCAGCCCGACGCCGCCGTCGTTGTAGAGCCGCGCGATCGTCGCCGCCATCGCGCGCTGGCTCGGCCGGTCCTCGTAGCGGCGCATCTTCGCCGCGACCGGACCGTCGGGCCCGAGGTCGTGGGCGAGCGACTCCGGCTCGACCGGCGTCGTGCTCTCGGTGCGCGGCACCTCGACGACGACGTAGAGGTCCGTGACCTCGTTGTCGCAGATCGCGAAGCCGACGCCGCCGTCGTGCATGCGCGCCGCGATCTCGAGGTCCGCGTCCGACGGCTCGAGCCACCCGCTCGGGTGGTTGTGCACGAGCATCTCGCCGCGCTTCGCCACGCCCGGCAGCGCGAGCACCTTCCCGACGCTTCCCCGCGCGACGACCCGCGCCGTCTCGATCGCGCCCTCGTCGTCCACCGTGCAGACGAAGCACACCTCCCGTCCGCCGGCGAGCCGGATCGCGGCGCGCACGGCCGCGGCGGCCTGCTTGCTGAAGCGGGAAGTTGGATGGTCGGCGCGAGTGATCACGGAGAGCAGGAATCAGGAACCAGGAATCAGGCGTCAGGCAGGCGGTACGCCCTGATTCCTGATTCCTGACACCTACACTTTCACGTCTTGAGAGGCTTCTTCTTCGCGGCCGGGAACAGCACGTTGTTCAGGATCAGCCGGTACCCCGGCGAGGTGGGGTGGAGCGAGAGGTCGGTGGGGGCGTTGCCGATCGCGTGCTGCGGGTCCTCGGGGTCGTGGCCGCCGAGGAAGGTCCAGGAGCCCTTGCCGTAGTCTCCGTGGATGTACTTCACCCAGGGCGCGCCCTCCTCGAAAGCTAACACGGTCACGCCCGGCTTGAGCGTCGCCTTGGTGAACGACGTCGTCACGCCGTAGAAGTCGGGGATCACGTTCCTGTGGTCCTGCACGAGCATGCTCGCGACGGGGTCGAACTTGGCCGAGAACGCGAACAGCGTGAAGGTGCCGAGCGGCTGGCGGCGGCTCGGGACGTTGACCTGGTGGCCGTCGATGTCGCTCATCGCGTTCGTGTACGGCGACGTCTCGAGGTGCGCGTTGCGGAACGCGAACGACCGCGACCAGTCCATCTTCCTGTCGGCGTCGGGATCCATCGGCGAGCCGTCGGAGAAGCTGCCGGCGATGTCCACGTCGTGGCCCGCGATCGCCAGCTCGAGCGTCTCCGTCGCGCCGCACATCGCGAACAGGAAGCC
>DATMHT010000317.1:0-6812 GCA_035554795.1 Gemmatimonadaceae bacterium
TCGCGCTGCTCGATGCCGACGGCAACGACGGCGACGAGGGGGAGATCGCGCTGCCGCTCGACTTCCGTCCGCTGGGCCTGATGGCGGGCTATCTCGACGAGGGTTCGCACGCGAAGGCGGCGACGGCGGGCGGCTTCTACCGCACGGGCGACGTCGCCCAGCGCGACGAGGACGGCTACATCACCTACGTCGGCCGCGCCGACGACGTCTTCAAGAGCTCCGACTACCGCATCAGCCCCTTCGAGCTGGAGAGCGCGCTCGTCGAGCACCCGCTCGTCGCCGAGGCTGCGGTGGTGCCGAGCCCCGACGCGCTGCGGCTCGCCGTGCCGAAGGCGTTCTGCGTCCTGCGCGGCGGCGCCGAGCCGTCGCGCGCGACGGCGCTCGAGCTGTTCCGCTTCGTGCGCGACCGGCTGCCGGGGTACAAGCGCGTCCGGCGGATCGAGTTCGCCGAGCTGCCGAAGACGATCTCGGGAAAGATCCGTCGCGTCGAGCTGCGCGCGCTGGAGCAGCGGCGGCACGCGGCGCAGGAGCGTGGCGCGGCCGAGTTCTGGGAAAGCGACTTCGCCGAGCTGCGCGACGTGTCGCGCGCGGTGCCGACGCGCGCGGATTGATGCGACCGTGACGGACGAACGACGATGGAGCACTCATGGCTGACGCGACGGCGAACAGCGGCGACTTCCTCCTCTACGGCGCCACCGGCTACACCGGCGAGCTGATCGCCCGCCGCGCCGTCGCCGCCGGCCTGCGCCCGGTGCTCGCCGGCCGCCGCGCCGACGCCGTCGCCGAACTCGCCGCGGAGCTCGGCCTCCCGCATCACGCCGCGACCGTCCACGACGCGAACGCCCTCGACGCGGCCATCGCGGCGGCGCGCGGCGATCACCCGCTCGTCGTGCTCAACTGCGCCGGCCCGTTCTCGCACACGGCGCGGCAGGTGATGGACGCCTGCTTCCGCAATCGCGCCCACTACCTCGACATCACCGGCGAGATCGGCGTCTTCGAGACGATGTTCGCGCACGGCGCCGACGCCGAGCACGCGGGGGTGATGCTGCTGCCGGGCGTCGGCTTCGACGTCGTGCCGAGCGATTGCCTCGCCGCGCACGTCGCGCACCGGCTGCCGTCGGCGACGCGGCTCGTCATCGCCATCCAGGGGATCGGGCGGCCGTCGCGCGGCACGGCGCTGACGTCGCTCGAGCACATCGGGAGCGGCGGCGCGGTGCGGCGCCACGGCCGCATCGTGCACGTGCCGCCGGCATGGAAGACGCGCACGGTGGACTTCGGCGACGGCCGCCCGATCCCGGTGACGACGATGCCGTGGGGCGACGTGTCCACCGCGTTCCACAGCACCCACGTGCCGAGCATCGAGGTGTACATGGCGATCCCGCCGCAGCTGCACCGCCTGATGCGCTGGGGACGCCCGATGCTGCCGCTGCTCGGCCGGCGACCGATGCAGCGCTGGCTCGCGCGCCGCGTCCGCGCCGGCCCGCCCGGCCCCAGCGCCGAGCAGCGCGCGCGCGGCCGGAGCGCGTTCTGGGCCGAGGCGCGCGACGACGCCGGCGGTCGCGCCGCGGCGCGGCTGTTCGGGCCCGAGGGCTACGAGCTCACCGCGCGCACGGCGATCGAGTGCGTGCGCCGCGTGCTGCGCGGCGAGGCGCGGCCGGGCTTCCAGACGCCGTCGCGGGCGTTCGGAGCGGACTTCGTGCTCGGCGTCGAGGGGATTCGACGCGAAGATGTGGAGTGAGGCTCTCGGGCCTCGGCGAAAGCGGCGCCGCGGATTTGCGCGGATGAAAGCGGATGCCCTTTCTCAGTCATCCCGAGCGCAGCGAGGGATCTTCCGTCCGGGTCGGGGAGCGTGCTCCACGTGCCGCACGCAAGATCCCTCGCTGCGCTCGGGATGACCCGGACAGGGGATCCGCGTGCATCCGCGTCGATCCGCGGCGAAAACGCTCTTACAGCCAGGGCACCAGGGCTGTAGCCGAGAGCCGCCCTCTCAGCTGTTCTTCCGCGGCGGCGCCCGCCCGACGACGAGCGTGATGTTGTCCGACCCGCCGCGATCGAGCGCGAGCTGCAGCAGCGCCTGGCTCACCTGCTCGGCCGACTGCATCGTGCCGAGGTGCTGGGCGATCTCGGCGTCGGAGACGTGCTTCGTCAGGCCGTCGGTGCAGACGAGGACGACGGTGCCGCGCTCGCGGACGTCCACGCGCGTGATCTCCGGCAACGCCTCCGGCGCGCCGATCGCGCTCGACAGCACGTGGCTGAGCGGCGACTCGTGCGCGTTCTCCGGCGACAGGATCCCCTCGTCCACGAGCGCCTGCGCGATCGTCTGGTCGCGGCTGACCTGCTGCAGCGTGCCGCGCTTGTAGATGTAGACGCGGCTGTCGCCGACCTGGACGACGTAGAGCCACGGCCAGATGACGATGCCGAGCGAGAGCGTCGTCGCCATGTCGCGCTCCTCGCTGTCGGCCGCCGCCTCGGCGCGCACGGCGTCGTGCGCCTCGATCGCCGCCGCACGGAGTGAGTTGAGGAGCTCCTCCTCGCCGGGCGAGCCCGCCGCGTGATACGACCGCAGGCTCGACGCGACGTAGCGCGTCACCGCCTCGGTCGCGATCCGGCTCGCCGTGCTCCCCGCCGCGCTCCCGGCGACGCCGTCGGCGACGAGCATGATCGTCGCCAGGCGCTGGCCGCGCAGCGCGAGCGCATCCGGCGCGGGGAGGCTCGTCCCGTGGATGACGACCTGCGGATGCACCGTGCAGAGGAGGAAATGGTCCTGGTTCTCCTCGCGCACGAGTCCTGGGTGCGTCATGCCGAACAGGTCGAGCTCCTCGTCGCGCGGCCGCTCGTCGGCGGATGGCGGCGAGCTCGGGGGGGCGGCGAATCGTGACGCGAAGCGCATACGGTCTCCGTGCGGTCGGTGCAAGGACCATAGTGCGCTCCGTTCCGTGCGCCGTCAAAGGTGGAACCCCGACAGCGCCGCTCGCTTCCGCCTTCGACGAGGTCAGGCGTGCCCCGACACCAGCTCCGCGGTCGCCCGCGGCTCCCGCAGCGCGGCGGCGACGGCGCGGAGCCCCTCGCGCGCGCTCGGGAAGCGCGGCGCCCAGCCGAGCGCGCGCAGCTTCCGGTTCGACATCCGCTGCGACCGCGACATCAGCTCGCCCGCCGAGCCCATCAGCTTCGCGACGAATGCCGGCATCGGCTTCGGCCTGGCGAGGCCGAAGGCGTCGGCCGCCGCGGCGAGCCAGTCGCGGCGCGGGAGCGGCTCGTCGTCGCACACGTTGTAGATGCCGGCGGGCGCGCCGAGCGCGGCGATCACCGCCGTGGCCGCGTCGTCGTGGGCGATGGACGAGAGGTACGCCTCGGGGCGCCCCGGAATCGGAGACATCCCGCGCGCCATCATCTTCAGCATCTCGTGCAGGAAGCGCGCGTCGGGGCCGTAGAAGACGGCGAAGCGGAGCACGATGCCGACGCGTCCGTCCTGCCCGAAGCGCTCGGCCGATCGCTCGGCGTCGACCATGCTGCGGTTGTAGGTGGCCGGCCGCACGGGCGCCGTCTCGTCGAGCCAGCGATCGCCGCCATCTTCATAGATGGGCGCGAACGACTCCTGGACGAAGCGCGTCACTCCGCCGGCGGCGGCCGCGTCGGCGAGAATCGCCGAGCCGTCGCGGCGGACGCGATCGTTCTCGCGCCAGGCGCCGGGGAGCATCATCCGCATGGTGGACGACGGCATGTGCGTGGCGAGGTTGACGACGGCGTCGTGACCGGCGACCATGCGGCGGACGGCGTCGGCGTCGAACAGGTCGAGCGTGGCGGTCGTCGCGCCGGCGCGCTCGAGCGCGGCTCGCCGCTCCGGGTTGCGGCCGATGGCGGTGACCTCGTGTCCTCCAGCGATCATCAGTGGAACCGCGCGGCGCCCGACGACGCCCGTCGCGCCCGTGACGAGAATACGCATCAAAGACTCCGGTGTGGTGATGCACAGGAAGACGGGCGTGGCGCGCGTCTGTGACAGGTCGCTCGCGCCTGTCACAGGGCGGCGTGTCGTCCGTCTACGCGTGACATGAGCGAGAACGAGAGCACCGACCAGCGCGTCGCGGACTTCGAGCGGCTGCGCCCCCGACTGTTCGGCATCGCCTACCGGATGCTCGGCACCGTGGAGGACGCGGAGGACGTCGTCCAGGAGTCGTACCTGCGCTGGCACGACGCCGGCGCGGGCAGCGCGCGCAACGCCGAGGCGTGGCTCGTGTCGGTGACGACGCGGCTGGCGATAGACCGGCTGCGGCGCGCCGAGATCGAGCGCGCCGCGTACGTCGGAAGCTGGCTCCCCGAGCCGGTCGCGACGCCGTCGCCGCTCCCGCTTCCCGACCGGAGCGCCGAGCTCGCGTCGGACCTCTCGATGGCGTTCCTGGTGCTGCTCGAGCGGCTCGCGCCGGAGGAGCGAGCGGCGTTCCTGCTGCGCGAGGTCTTCGGCGCCGACTACGCCGAGATCGCGCGCGTGCTCGAGCGGAGCGAGGCCGCGTGCCGGCAGATCGTGCACCGCGCGCGCGAGCGGGTGCGCGACGAGAAGCGGCGCGCCACCACACCGCCGCCCGACGCGCGCGAGCGGCTGGTCGAGCGGTTCGTGACCGCGCTCGCGGCGGAGGACGAAGCCGGCCTGCTCGCGCTCTTCGCCGACGACGTCGTCTGGGTGAGCGACGGCGGCGGCAAGGCGCCCTCCATCCGCAACGTGGTGAGCGGCGCCGAGCGCGTCGCGCGGCTGGCCGTGGGCTACGAGCGGAAGGGGCGCGGGCTCGTGCGCCACGAGATCGCGCTCATCAACGGCGAGCCGGCGGTGCTCACGCTCGTCGCCGGCCGCACGCTGTTCACGACGTCGTTCGCGGTCGAGGGCGGACGGATCAGCGCCGTGTACCGCGTGCTCAACCCGGACAAGCTGCGGCGCGTCGGGCCGCCGCCGTACCTGGACGACGCATCCGCGCTCCGTTCGCCCGAGGGAGGATCGCCGTGACGGAACGACGCACCGCGCCGCAACGCACCTCGCTCGGCGAGATCGCGCTCCTCTTCCTCAAGCTCGGCACGATCGCCTTCGGCGGGCCAGCGGCGCACGTCGCGATGATGGAAGACGAAGTGGTGCGCCGCCGCCGCTGGCTCACGCGCGAGCAGTTCCTCGACTACCTCGGCGCGACGAACCTCATTCCCGGGCCGAACTCGACGGAGCTCGCCATCCATGTGGGGCACGCGCGCGCCGGGTGGCCGGGGCTCCTCGTCGCCGGCGCGTGCTTCATCCTGCCGGCGGCGCTGATCGTCGGCGCGATCGCGTGGGCGTACGTGCGCTTCGGCACGCTGCCGGCGGCGCAGAGCGTTCTCTACGGAGTGAAGCCGGTTGTCATCGCCGTCGTCTTCCAGGCACTCTGGGGACTCGGACGGTCGGCGGTGAAGAGCGCGTGGCTCGCGGTGCTCGGCGCGCTCGCCGTCGCGGCGGTGGCCGTGGGCGTGAACGAGCTGCTCGTCCTCGCCGGCGCGGCGGTCGTCATGGCCGCGGGCGCGCTCGTCACGCGGAAGCGCGCGACGCCCGACGCGACGCGCGACGCCGCCTCGATCGTGGCCCTCGCGCCGCTCGCGCGTACCGACACCGTCGTCGCCAGCGGCGCGGTCGCGGGCGGAACGGTCGCGGCGGCGACGGCGGCCGCGGCACCGGTCGCACTCTGGCCGCTGTTCGCCGTCTTCCTCAAGATCGGGGCGGTGCTGTTCGGCAGCGGCTACGTGCTGCTCGCCTTCCTCCGCGCCGACCTCGTCACGCGGCTGCACTGGCTCACCGAGCGCCAGCTCCTCGACGCCGTCGCCGTCGGGCAGGTGACGCCGGGCCCGGTGTTCACGACGGCGACCTTCGTCGGCTACCTGCTCGGCCGAGCGCCGGGCGCGGCGGTGGCGACGCTCGGGATCTTCCTGCCGGCGTTCGTCTTCGTCGCGATCAGCGGCCCGCTCGTGCCGCGGATGCGCCGCTCGCGCGTGGCGGGCGCGGTGCTCGACGGCGTGAACGTCGCGTCGCTGGCGCTGATGGCCGTCGTGACCTGGGCGTTGGCGCGCGCCGCGCTCGTGGACGCGCTCACGTGGGCGCTCGCCGCGCTGGCGGCGGTGGCGCTGATCCGCTTCCGCGTCAACTCGGCGTGGCTCGTGATCGGGGGCGCGTTCATCGGGTTGGCGGTCGGCGGTGGGCGGTAGGCGCGGACCCTCGGCCCTGGCTTCCGTGCGCCCGGGGCCCCCCCACGTCAGAGTCTAAGCCGCGCGCGGCACTTCACGTCATCGAATCGCCGCCGTCCGCATCGGTTCGCGCCGACCGCCCACCGCCCACCGCCAACCTCGCATCAGCTCGCCGCCCCCTTCGCCCGCATCGGCCGCATCGCCTCGGCCCACTTGAGCAGCTCGTCGAGCATCACGGTCGCCGCGTCTTCCTGCACCTTGCCCGGCGCGAACCGGCCCGTGTCCTTGTCCATGTGCTGGGTGAAGAACGGGATCGTCACGGCCTCGAACATCGGCATCATCTTGAGCGCGGTCACGAGCTGCTTCGTCATCTGCACCGAGCGCGTGCCGCCGGAGACGCCGCCGTAGCTGACGAAGCCGACCGGCTTGTAGGCCCACTCCTGGTTCAGATAGTCGAGCGCGTTCACGAGCGCCGGCGGCGAGCCGAAGTTGTACTCGGGAGTGACGAAGACGTACGCGTCGGCGCGGTCCACCGTGGCGCTCCACCGCTTCGTGTGCTCGTGCTCGTACTGCCGCAGCTTCGGGTGCTTCGGCTCGTCGAGCAGCGGCAGGTTCACCCTCTCGAG
>DATMHT010000318.1:0-2935 GCA_035554795.1 Gemmatimonadaceae bacterium
GTTGCCCGTGCGCAGCGCCGGCGCGATGAGGACGTCGGGGCTCGAGAAGTTCGCCTTCACCGAGCAGCCGCGGCCGCACTGGCCGCAGTAGTGGCAGGCGGCGCGGCCGGGCTTCGGCTTCGTCAGGATCGAGAGGCGCGACGGGATGCAGGTGACGCCGAGCTTGTCGCTCGCCTTCTTCACGAGCAGCTCGTAGCAGCGCGGCGCGGGCGGCGGCAGGAACTTCCCGTCGGGGTGGTTGCGCAGCCCCTCGTTGCTGCCGAAGACGCCGATCAGGTCGTCGATCCGGTCGTAGTAGGGCGCGACGTCGTCGTACGAGATCGGCCAGTCCTCGCTGAGCCCGTCGCGGCTGTGCCCCTTGAAGTCGTCGGGGCCGAAGCGGAGCGAGATGCGCCCCCAGTGGTTGGTGCGGCCGCCGAGCATGCGCCCGCGCCACCACATGAACTTCGAGCCTTCGGCGATCGTGAACGGCTCGCCCTCGATGTCCCACCCGCCGTCGCAGGCGTCGAACTCGCCGAAGGGGCGGCGGCGCGTGGAGGCGCCGCGGCGGGGCGAGGCGTAGGCGGGCATCAGCATCTGCGAGTTCTTCGACGCGTACCACTCCGCCCCCGCCTCGAGCATCACCACGCGGGCACCGGCCTGGGTCAGGGCGTAGGCGGCCATCCCGCCGCCGGCCCCGGAGCCGACGATGCAGACGTCGTAGACGGTCGAGCGCGGCTGGATCTGCACTGGCACTCCCGTGAGAGGACGCGACAAACTATCGCGCGTGCCGAGGGGACGCGAGACGGCGGCTCTCGGCCCTCGGATGTTCGACAGGATGAACGGGATGAACAGGATGACAGCAAGGCCACATCCTGTCCATCCTGTTCATCCTGTCCGGCGATGGCCGAGCGCCGAGAGCCCACGGCCGGGAGCTGCCCTGGCGTCACACCTGCTAGGATCAACGTCTCCCACGTCTCCCCTCACACGAGCCCGACGCAGTGACCGTCCCCGACACGAGCGATCTCCTCTCCGAGCACCCGCACCGCCGGCTCAACCTGCTCACCGGCGAGTGGGTGCTCGTCTCGCCGCACCGCACGAAGCGCCCGTGGCAGGGGCAGGTGGAGAAGGTCACCGTCGCCGAGCGGCCGGCGTACGACCCGACGTGCTACCTGTGTCCGGGGAACGAGCGCGCCGGCGGCGCGCGCAACCCGCAGTACGCGGGGACGTTCGTCTTCGAGAACGACTACGCCGCGCTCCGGCCGGGCGACACGACGGGCGACGTCAACGTCGCGGACCTCCTCGTCGCGCGCGGCGAGCCGGGCGTCTGCCGCGTCGTCTGCTTCTCGCCGCGCCACGACCTCACGCTCGCGCAGATGGAGCCGGCGGCGATCCGCGCGGTCGTGGACCTCTGGGCCGAGCAGTACGACGAGTTGGGTCGCCGCCCCGAGATCGGCCACGTCGAGATCTTCGAGAACCGCGGCGAGATGATGGGCGCGAGCAACCCGCACCCGCACGGCCAGATCTGGGCGCAGCGGTCCGTGCCGCGCGAGCCGGCGCGCGAGGGGGAGCAGCAGCTCGCGCACTGGCGGCGCACGGGGCGGACGCTGCTCGCCGACTACCTGAAGCTCGAGGCCGAGCGCGGCGAGCGCGTCGTCTGCGCGAACGACCACTTCGTCGCCGTCGTCCCGTTCTGGGCGGTGTGGCCGTTCGAGACGCTGGTGGCGCCGCGCCGCGCGGTGCGCGACCTGCGCGCGCTCACGAGCGACGAGCGCGACGGGCTCGCGCGCATCCTCAAGGATCTCACCGCGCGCTACGACAGCCTGTTCGACGTCCCCTTCCCCTACTCGGCCGGCTTCCACCAGGCACCGACCGACGGCGAGCCGCACCCGGAGTGGCACCTGCACATGCACTTCTTCCCCCCCCTCCTCCGCTCGGCGACGGTGCGGAAGTTCCTCGTCGGCTACGAGATGCTCGGCGAGCCGCAGCGGGACATCACGGCGGAGGGAGCGGCGGCGCGGCTGAGAGATGCGCGTAGCGCGTAGCGCGTAGCGACCTGCCTCGGGATGTCCCGAGCGGCTGTCCCGCTACGCGCTACGCGCTACGCTCACCGCGTCTCACTCTCCCGCAGCAGCGCCTCCAAGTACTTCCCCCAGATCGCCGGCACCGAATGCGTCCCGTGCCCGCGCGTCGCGTCGCTGGTCGGGATGAGGATGAAGCGGCCGTGGGGCACCTTCCCGATCTCGCGCTCGAGGATGCCGAGCTCGGGCGGGTTGACCTGGTCGTCGGCGGAGTTGATCGCGAGGAGCGACGCGCGGATCTCGCCGAGGTGCGGCGACGGGTCGTACATGCGCGACGCCTCGAAGGCGTAGATCATGTCGTTCGCGTCGAGGTGCGACGCGTAGCGGCGCGTGTTCGCGACGAGGAAGCTGTCGGCGGCCTCGCGCGTGGGCGCCGCCTTCTGCCACTGCAGCGGGCTGCTCGTCATGATCATCAGGAAGTGCACGGCGTCGGTGAGGCCGTGCTCGGGCTGCTGCGCGTAGTCGCCGCCCTTCCACTCCGGGTCCTGCTCGATCGCGCCGACGATCATCTGCCGAATCATCCGGTTGCGGCCGGCGATCTGGACCGGCGCGCTCGCCAGCGGCATCAGCGCGTCCATGAAGTCGGGGTAGGTGTAGCCCCAGACCCACGTGTGCATCGCGCCCATCGAGGTGCCCATGACGAGGCGCAGGTGGTTCACGCCGAGCCCCTCGGTGACGAGGCGGTACTGGGCGCGCACCATGTCGTCGTAGGTGTACTTCGGGAAGCGCATGTGCATCCCCTCGCTCGGCCGGCTCGACTTCCCGTGGCCGATCCCGTCGGGGAGGATGATGTAGTACTTCGTCGCGTCGAGGAGCTGCCCGGCGCCGAAGAGGTGGCCGGCGAACGTCGGCGTGAGGAAGCCGCTCCCGCTGCC
>DATMHT010000319.1:0-8093 GCA_035554795.1 Gemmatimonadaceae bacterium
GCCGCGGCGATCTCGCGCGACGGGTCGCCGTTGGCGAGGATCGCGTCCACCTCCAGCCCCTCGGCGCGCAGCGAGGCACAGACGCGCTCGAGGTAGTCGCGGTCGTCGCGCATCTCCTCCGACTCGCGCAGGTCGAGGTAGCGCAGGTTGCGCGCGGCCCAGCCGTCGGCGACGTGGATGAGCACGACCGACGAGTGGCAGCAGCGGGCGAGATCCTTCACGTGCTCGACGATGGTCGCGTCGTACGCGGAGTGCTCGAGCGCGACCAGGACGCGCTGGTACATCAGCTCCCCCTGCCGCCGAAGGCGGCGCCGACCGTCTGCACGAGCAGCCACACGTTGAGTCCCGCGATCAGCGCGGCCACGAGGTACGCGAGCCCCTTGAGCCAGGGCGGGTTCACGAAGTCACCCATCTTCGCCCGTTCCGAGGTGAAGCGCACCAGCGGGAAGACGGCGAACGAGAGCTGCAGGCTCAGGATCACCTGGCTCAGGATCAGGAGCTGCGCCGTCCCGCGCTCGCCGTAAAAGATGGCCGTCAGCGCCGCCGGCACAATGGCGATGGCCCGCGTCACCAGCCTCCGCAGCCAGGGGCGAATGCGGATGTTGAGGAAGCCCTCCATCACGATCTGGCCGGCGAGCGTCCCGGTGAGCGTCGAGTTCTGCCCCGACGCGAGCAGCGCGAGGGCGAACACGGTGCTCGCCCCGCCGACGCCGAGCAGCGGCGTCAGCAGCTTGTGCGCGTCCTGGATCTCGGCGACGCCGGTGTTGCCGCTGCGGTGGAAGGTCGCCGCCGCGACGATCAGGATCGCGGCGTTGATGAACAGCGCGAACGACAGCGCGATCGTCGAGTCGAGGAAGGCGAAGCGCACCGCCTCGCGCTTCCCTTCCGCGCTCTCCTCGTAGCGCCGCGTCTGCACGATGGACGAGTGCAGGTAGAGGTTGTGCGGCATCACCGTCGCGCCGAGGATGCCGATCGCGATGTAGAGCATCTCGCGGTCACGCACGATCGCGGTCGTCGGCACGAAGCCGCGCACGATCCCGGCGACGTCCGGGCGCGAGATCAGCAGCTCGAAGACGAAGCAGAGACCGACCGTCGCCACGAGCAGGATCACGAGCGTCTCGAGGAGCCGGAAGCCCTTGTTCTGGAGGTAGAGCAGGATCAGCACGTCGAGCGACGTGACGAGCACGCCGACGGCGAGCGGGATGTGGAACAGCAGGTTGAGCGCGATCGCCGAGCCGATGACTTCGGCCAGGTCGCACGCCGCGATCGCCAGCTCGCACAACAGCCAGAGGACGACGTTGACGGGCCGCGAGTAGTGATCGCGGCACGCCTGCGCGAGGTCGCGACCCGTGACGATGCCGAGCTTCGACGACAGCCCCTGGAGCAGCACCGCCATCAGGTTCGACAGCAGGATGACGCTGAGCAGCGCGTAGCCGAAGCGCGATCCGCCGGCGAGGTCGGTGGCCCAGTTGCCCGGATCCATGTAGCCGACGGCGACGAGATAGCCGGGGCCGGCGTAGGCCAGCATCTTCCGCCACCACGAGCGCCCGCTGACGGGCACCGTGCGGTACGCCTCGGCGAGACTCGGCGTGACGCGCGCCCGCCGCCACCCGGTCTCGACGACGGGCGGCGTCGGCTCGGGGGGCAGGGGCTGGCTCTCGGGTGCGACGCCGGTGGCGGACAAGGCGGACGGTGCTCGGGGATGACGCGGAATTTCGCGCGCCGATAATCCGAATTTAGGCGCCGCTAACTCCGGGGCAAGGCCGAGTCCCGCTCCGGCGCGGCGCGCGCGTCAGCCGAGCAGGGAGACGAACTGGCGGAGGATGCGCTCGGTGAGCCCCCAGATCACGTGCTCGCCGTGCCGGAAGCTGGCGACGCGCCGCTCCTCGCCGCGCACGACGACGGTCGCGTCGCAGGTGGACGCTGGATCGCGGAGCCGCGCGACCGGCATCCAGAAGGCGGCGGCGACTTCGTGGCTCGGCGACAGCGGGGCATCGCCCGCCGTCGCAAACACATAGGGGCGAATGAGAATCGGCGGCAGCACCGGCGTGCGCGGGTAGATCTCGTCGAGCGTGCCGAGGAGCACGCCGTCGCGCGCCAGGTCGAGCGCGAGCTCCTCGCGCGTCTCGCGGATCGCGGTCTCCTCGAGCGATGCGTCGCCGGGCTCCTGCCGGCCGCCCGGCAGCGCGACGTGGCCGCTCCACGGGTCGCTCTCCCACTCGGCGCGCTTGATGAGGAGCAGCTCGAGCGCGCCGCACTCGCCGCCACCGGGCGCCGCCCGCAGCACGAGCGCGACGGCCGCGCGCCGCGGCGTCACGTCCTCCTCGCGCACGAGCGCACGCAGCCCCGGCCGCGCCGCGAGCGCGGCCGCGAGGCGCTCGAGGTCGGGATGCGTGGTACGAAGGCGTGTGTCGGTCATTGGTGCGGCTCTCGGCGCTCGGCTCTCGGCTGGTTCGCTCGGCCGTAGCCGAGAGCTGACAGCCGAGAGCCGAGAGCGACCTTCTTCTACCCCTCTACTTCGCCGCCATCCTCCGCCCAGCCGCGGAAGCCGCGCGACATCGAGGCGACGTCGGCGTAGCCCATCTGCTGCAGCGTGTCGGCGGCGAAGGCGGAGCGGTTTCCGCTCGCGCAGTAGATCACGACCTTCTGCTCGCGCGGCACCCGCGCCTCGATCGCGCTCTCGAGCGTTCCGCGCGGGATGTGGATCGCCCGCGGCAGGTGCCCGAGGTTCCACTCCTGTGGCTCGCGCACGTCGAGGTAGACGACGTTCTCACCGCGCGACTGCATCTCGCGCACCTCCTTCGGCGTGACCTCCCTGATGCGCGTCTTCGCGTCGTTGACGAGGTCGGTCGCGGTCTTGTAAGCGGTCTTCTGGGACATGAATGGGGTGTGGGGGAAGGACAGGGCGAAATGTAGCGAGGCGCTCGGCGGTGGGCTCTCGGCTCGCGGCGGTCGTTGGACAGGATGCACAGGATCAACAGGATGGGGCTGTGCTCTTCATCCCGTTCATCCTGTGCATCCCGTCAAGAAAGCAGGGAACGGAGAGCCGCTCCTACCACTCGACCGTCAGTGTCGCGGCCTCCGCGTCCAGCTCCGCGATGGCGCCGAGCGGCACCGTCCACTGGTCGTCGATGTGACCGACGGGGAGGTGGATCGCGCACGGCACGCCGAGCACGTCGGCGATCTCGGCGACGACCTCGTCGAGCGTGCGCGCGCCGTCGTCGGACTCCTCGGGGCAGCTCGTGCAGCGGCCGAACGCGATCGCGCGCACGCCGTCGAGCGCGCCCGCGAGGAGGAGCTGGCGAAGCATGCGGTCCACGCGGTAGACCGCCTCGTTCACGTCCTCGAGGACGAGGATCGCCCCGTCGAGCCGCGGCGCGTACGGCGTGCCGACGAGCGCGGCGACGAGCGCGAGGTTGCCGCCGGCGAGCACGCCGCGGGCGCGGCCGCCTCGCAGGGCGCGCGGCGCCGGCGCGTTCGCCGGCCGCGGCACGTCGAGGGCCGCGCCGCACGGATCGGCGCCGCGGCCGGTCACCGCTCGCTGCAGCGAGGCACGCGAGAACGGCGTCAGCTCGGCGCGCGCCGTCGGACCGTGATACGAGATCAACCCGGTGCGCCCCGCCGCGGCATGCAGCGCGGTCACGTCGGAGTAGCCGACGATCGGCTTCGGACGCCGGCGCAACGCGTCGTAGTCCACGCCCGGCAGCAGCCGCATCGCGCCGTAGCCGCCGCGCACGCACCAGATGCCATCCACCGTGTCGTCGCGGAGCGCGCCGTTCAGGTCGGCGAGCCGCTCGGCGTCGTCACCCGCGAAATAGCCGCGGCGCGCGAGCGCGTGCGCACCGACCTTGGGCTCCCAACCGAAGGCGCGCGCGTTCTCGATGGCGCGGGCGAGATCGGCCTCACCGCGCAGCGGGCCGGCGGGGGAGACGAGAGCGACGCGCGCTCCGGGTGCGAGCGGCGGAGGACGCAGGAGAGCGTGAGACACGGGGCTGGCGGCGGTGCGAGGGAGGAAGAAACGGTCGAGCGGGCGCGGCAATTCGTTAGGCGCGGCGGGCTCCGCCACGGAGAAAAAATTCGTGCCGCGAGGTGCGCGATCGCAACGTAATTCGTGCACCGAGAACCCCGCGAGCGACGACTACAGATGGTCCACCATTTGCCATTTCACATGGCGCCGGCGACACCGCCTCGCGGCAGCGCGCGGCGGCCTGAGCGCCGGGACGTCACACACCAGTGGAGGGTAGTAGCATGCCGAATCGAGACAAGGATCAGGCTTCGAAGAGCGGCTCGTCATCCCGTGGTGGCATGAGCGACTCGGCCAGCGGCAGCGGCTCGTCGTCGGCTGGCATGAGCGGGTCGAGCGGCTCGTCGTCCAGTGGAATGAGCGGCTCGAGCCGCGGCGGCAGCGGGAGCGATAGAGACGCGTCGCGCTCGAGCGACCGGTCGAGCGATCGGTCGAGCAGCAGCTCCAGCGGCATGAGCGCCAGCGGCAGCAGCGCGGGCTCCAGCGGCATGAGCGGCAGCGCGGGATCCTCCTCCGGTCAGGGCGGCTACGGCGGCTCGACGGGATCCTCGGGACGGGGCGGCACCAGCAACACCAGCAGCACCAGCGGCAGCGGGAGCAGCGCGGCCAGCGGCGGGCGCGACTCGAGCGGCGGCGGCATGGGCGACGCCGAGAGCCTGACCGAATCGAGCGGCACCTCGCGGCAGGGCAACCGCACCGGTGGCAGCGGCACCAGCGACACCCTGAGCGGCGGCTCCAGCGGTTCGTCCGGCTCCAGCGGCATGAGCGGCTCGTCCGGCACGAGCGGCAGCAGCGGAACCAGCGGACGCAGCGGCAGCTCCTCCTCCGGCGGCTCCGGCTCGTCCGGCGGATCGCACTGACCAGCGCGCCGCGCGACGCGGCGTGACGAGACGGACGCCCGCGCGAGGTGCGCGGGCGTCCGTTCTCGTTTCGCAGTAGATCGCCGAGAGCCGGGAGCCGAGAGCGGCCTTACCTTTCCCCCGTGCCCCTCACTCGCGCCCCGACGATCTGGCCGCTCCTCGTCAGCGCCTGGCCGTGGATCGTCTTCCCGCTCGTCGCGCTCTGGCGGACGCGCGCCAACCGGTCGCTCGGCGAGTCGTCCGCCGAGCCGCCCGACGATGCGCCACTCGTCAGCGTCGTCGTGCCGGCTCGCGACGAAGCACACAACGTCGCGCGCTGCCTCGCCTCGCTGCTCGCGACCGACTGGCCGCGCGTCGAGATCGTCGTAGTGGACGACCACTCGGCCGATGGCACGGGCGACATCGCGCGTGCGACCGCCGCGGGTGATCCGCGTGCCCGCGTCGTCACGCCGCCGCCGCTCCCGTCCGGCTGGATGGGCAAGCAGTGGGCGTGCGCCGCCGGCGCCGGGCTCGCGCGCGGTTCCCTGCTCTGCTTCACCGACGCCGACACCATACATGCGCGCGACCTCCTGCCACGCGCCGTGAACGCGATGCGCGACATGGACGCCGCTCTCCTCTCGGTGGTCGGCCGCCAGGAGCTCGGCGGCTTCTGGGAGCGCGCCGTGCAGCCGCTCGTCCTCGCCGTGATCGCCGCGCGCTACGGCGGCACCGAGCGCGTGACGGGGTCGCGACGGGTGGAAGACAAGATCGCCAACGGCCAGTGTCTGCTCGTCAGGCGCGACGCGTACGAATCGGCGGGCCGCCACGCCGCCGTGCGCGACCGCGTCTCCGAGGACCTCGTCCTCGCCCAGCGCGTCCACGCCGCCGGCGGCAAGGTCGCGCTCGTCCTCGGCGGCGACCAGCTCGCGACGCGCATGTACCGCTCGCTCGGCGACCTCGTGCGCGGTTGGCGCAAGAACATGTACGCCGGCGGCATCGAGGGGACGCCACCGCGCTCGCTCGCGCGACGCATCTTCCCTCTGCTGCTCCTCTTCCCGCCGTTGATGCTCCTCGTGCCGCCGGCACTGCTCGCGCTCTTCGCGTTCGGCGTGGTCGGCGCGCCGGTCGCGCGATGGGCCGCGCTGGCGACGCTCTCGACGCTCGCGTTCGCCGGGATCCCGTACCGCCGCGCGCGCCTCTCGCCGTTCTGGGCGCTCACCTACCCGCTCGGTGGCGCGGTGCTGCTGACGATCGTCGTCCAGGCGATCGCGCGGGGCCGCCGCGTGAGCTGGAAGGGGCGCGACTACGAGGCGATCGACGATTCGACGCATGACGGCGCGGCGCCCGACGCCGTCGCCGGTATCTGACATCACGGCGGAAACCTCGCGCGCCCACCGGCGTACAACCCGCACGCCCACCACTCACCGACCAGCCCCCGGAGCCTTCGTGACACCGGTCCCACGCCGCATCTCCTCCGCCACCGTGGCGCTCGCCCTCACCGCGGCCGGCCTGCTCCTCCCCGCGCACGCCGCGCTCGCGCAGCGGTCGCAGCAGAGCGCGCAATCGCGGGCGCAGCAGAAGCAGCCCGCCGCCACGCGCGGCGCGAAAGCATCCGCGACGTCGGCGACGTCGGCCGTCGCGACCGGCGGCGAGCTGCCGCTCAAGCTCGCCCCGCGCCCGACGGCGCCGGCGATCACCGCCGCCGACCTGATGACGCGGCTGTACATCTTCGCCGACGACTCGATGATGGGGCGCGAGGCGGGGACGCCCGGCAACGTGAAGGGCACGGACTACATCGCCGCCGAGGCGCGGCGCATCGGGCTGAAGCCGGCTGGCGAGAACGGCACCTTCTTCCAGACCATCCCGATGGTCGTGCGCGCCTTCGATCCGCGCTCGTCGCTCGCCATCGAGGGCGGGTCGTCGTTCGACGCGTGGAGCGACTACGCCCCGGTGAGCGGCGCGCTGCTCGAGGGCTTCTCGGCGTCGCGCGCGCTCGACGGCGTGCGCGCGATCTACGGCGGCCGGCTCGGCGACAGCACGGCGACGATCACCGCCGAGCAGGCGGCGGGCAAGCTCGTCGTCCTCTCGCCCGCGACGGGGCCCGACGGCACGCCGACGTTCCAGTTCTGGAACAAGGGCGGCTTCGAGCGCTTCCGCGGCGCGGCCGGCGTCGCGATCGCGACGCTCGACATCTCGCCGCCGGGCGTCGTCGGCTACCTGCAGCAGCCGCAGCCCGATCTCGACGACCACGGCGCGGCGACGCCGCCGATCGCCCTCCTCGTGACGCGCGCCGTCGCCGAGCGGTTGGTGGGCGCGTCGCTCGCGACCGCGGCGCCGGGCACCGTCGGTCGCGGCCTGCGCGGCGAGATCCGCTACACCGCGACACCGACGCCGGCGCCCGCGCGCAACGTCGTCGCGATCCTCCCCGGCAGCGATCCGCGTCTCGCCGGCGAGTACGTCGCCATCGGCGCGCACAACGACCATGTCGGCATCGCGGACGAGGCGGCGGATCACGACTCGCTGCGCGCGTTCAACCACGTGCTCCGCCCGCTCGGCGCCGAGAGCGAGCCGTCCGGCCCCGAGACGCCGGATCAGGTGCGCGCCGTGCGGACGCTGCTCGACTCGCTCCGCCACAAGCACCACGCCGCACGCGCCGACTCGATCAGCAACGGCGCCGACGACGACGGCTCGGGCACCGTGAGCGTTCTCGAGATCGCCGAGGAGCTCGCGTCGCGCCCGGTGCGGCCGAAGCGCTCGATCGTGTTCGTGTGGCACACCGGCGAAGAGAAGGGGCTGTTCGGCTCGAAGTACTACACCGACCACCCGACCGTGCCGCGCGACTCGATCGTCGCGCAGCTCAACATCGACATGATCGGCCGCGGCGACTCCACCGACCTCGCCGGCGGCAGTCCCGGCTACCTGCAGCTCATCGGCTCGCGGCGCCTCTCCACGGAGCTCGGCGACATGGTGGAACGCGTCAACAAGGACTCGAACGCCGGCCTCGCGTTCGACTATCAGTACGACGCGAACGGCCACCCCATGCAGTACTACTGCCGCAGCGACCACTACGAGTACGCGCGCTGGGGCATCCCGATCGTCTTCTTCAGCACCGGCGGCCACCAGGACTACCACCAGGTGACCGACGAGCCGCAGTACATCGATTACACGCACATGGCGCGCGTCGCCTCCTTCGTCCACGACGTCGCGCTCTCGGTCGCGAACCTCGACCA
>DATMHT010000320.1:0-4518 GCA_035554795.1 Gemmatimonadaceae bacterium
ACCGAGTCGCGTCGCCCCGAGGCGCCGATGCCGGTTCCTCTCCCCGTCCCCGCGCCGCGCCAGGGACGGCACGGTGGCTACAAGAGCGTCGGCGACGTCATCCGCGACGCACCCTTCCCGATCAATCCGTAGAGCGGGGACGCGAGACGGGGGACGCGGACGGGAAAGACCGAGGGGCCGGCCTCGCCTAACGGGGGCCGGCCCCTCGGCCATTCGTGCCCAACCACGTCCCCCGTCCCATGTCCCTCCCTACCCTCACCCGCCGTCCCGTCTAGCTTTGTCGCATGATGCGACTTCGGCGGGCGCTCCACACCGTTCGCGAGGCGACGGCGCTCGCGCCGACGCGCCCGGCCTATGCCGCCGGCATCCGCGCCGCGATCGCGACCGTCCTCCCGCTCGTCGTCGCGCCGATGCTGCCCGCCGCCAACGCCGACGTCTGGATGAGCCTCGGCGGCTTCAACGGCGCGCTCTCCGACCGCGGCGGGCCGTACCGCACCCGCGCGACGACCATGGGACTCATCACCCTGTCGAGCGCCGTCGCCGTCGCCCTCGGAACGCTCGCCGGCGGACACGTCGTGATCGCCGTCGCGCTCACATTCGTCGTCGCCCTCGTCGCCTGCCTCTTTCGCACCTTCGGCGACGCCGGCGCCTCGATCGGCGGCGCAACGCTCTCGACCTTCGTCATCGCGCTCGCCATTCCGGCCGCGACCGTCACCGCGGCGCTGACGAGCGCCGGCTTCGCGATCGTCGGCGGACTCTGGGCGATGACGATCGCGCTCCTGCTCTGGCCGCTGCGCCCGTACCGGCCGGGTCGCGTCGCCGTCGCCAATGCCTACCGCGTCTTCGCCGACTACGTGAACGACGTCGCCCGCGGCGCGGCGCGTCCGGCCAGCGGCGCCGACGACGACGCGGCTGGGCCGCCGGGCGGCAGCGCGGCCATGCGCGCGGCCCTCGAGAACGTGCGTCATGTGCTCGCGCAGCTGCGCCGCGGCCGCTCCGGCACCGCCGGCCGCGGCGAGCGGCTGCTCGTGATCGGCGAAGCGGTGGACCAGATCTTCGGCCACGTCGTGGCGCTCGCCGAGACGGTGGCGACGATCCCCCCCGACGAGTGCGACGCCGCCGCGCAGGCCGCCGTCGCCGACGCGCTCGCGGCGATGGCCGCGACCGCGCGCGCCATCGCCGACGTGGTCGAAGCGGAGCGTGACCCGCAGCCGGCGCCGGTGACGTGGAACGGCGACGCGCTGCGCGCGCGCCTCGGGGCGATGAGCGCCGCGGGCCGCCCCGCGTCGGACACCGCGACCGCCCACTACGTCCAGGCGGCCGCCTTTCTCGACCGCGCGGCCCAGTACACGCGCGTCGCGGCGGTGAACGCCGCCGCGCTCAACGACGGCCGCGCCCGCCCGGCGCCCGCGCTCGTGCCCGATGCCGCGGAGGAGATCGAGCCGGTGTCTCCGTTCGCGCTGCTCCGGTCGGTGCTGACGTGGGACTCCGTGATCCTCCGCTACGCGCTCCGCGTCGCCGTCGTCACGAGCGCCGCCGTCGCGCTCACCGAGGGGCTCGGCATCAAGCGCGGCTACTGGGTGACGATCACGATCATCGTGATCCTCCAGCCTTACTCCGGCGCCACCACCAACCGCGCCCTGCAGCGCGTCATCGGGACGGTGCTCGGCGGCCTGCTGACCGCCGCGCTCGGCGCACTGTTCCACGACCCGCGCGCGATCCTCGTGCTCGCGTTCGTCTTCGCCGCCGCGTGCGTCGCGCTCATGCCGCTCAGCTACGCGGCCTACTCCGTGTTCCTGACGCCGACCTTCGTGCTGCTCGCGGAGGCCGGCGCCGGCGACTGGCACCTCGCCCGCGTGCGCGTGCTGAACACGCTCCTCGGCGGCGCGCTCGCGCTGCTCGGCGCCCGCGTGCTCTGGCCGAGCCCCGAGTGGAGTCGTCTGCCGAGCTACCTGGCGGCCGCGGCGCGCGCCAACCGCGACTATCTGCGTTGCGTCGTCGCGCTGTTCGAGGACCGGAGCGAGGAGGCGGGACGGACGATCCGCGCCGCCCGTCGCCGTGTCGGCCTCGCCGCGGTGAACGCGGAGGAGAGCTTCCAGCGCCTGCTCGGCGAGCACCCCGGCGAGACCGACGAGCTCACCGCGGCGATGACGTTCCTCATCTACACACGCCGCTTCAGCGCGTCCACGGCGGCGCTCGCCCTCGCCCGCTACGCGGCCGACGCCCCACCGGCCGCGTCGCTCGAGCCGTTCGTCGCCACCGCCGAGCGCGTGCTCGACGACCTCGTGTCGTCGCTCGAGGAGGACCGTCAGCCGCTCGCGCTGCCGCCCTTCCTCGGCGAGGAGGTGGCCGGCCCGGTCCTGCCTCCACTCTTTCAGGCGCGCGTCGAGCGGCTGCGGCGACAGCTTCGCATGCTGCACGACGCCGTCGAGCGGTGGTCGGCGCGCAGTGCGGCGGGCAGCGCGCAGCGCGCCGCGACCCCCGCGCGCGCGGCCGATCGCGTGCCGGCGTGAGCGGGCCATGCGAGTCGCCGCGCTCTACGACGTCCACGGCAACCTCCCCGCGCTCGAAGCGGTACTCGAGGACGTCGGCCGCGCCGGCGTGGACCTGATCGTCGTCGGGGGCGACGTCGTACCGGGTCCGTTCCCGCGCGAGACGCTCGCGCGCCTGCAGCACCTCGACCAGCCCGTGCACTTCATCGCCGGCAACGGTGAGCTGGCGATCCTCGCGCAGGTCGCCGCCCTGGACGGCGAGCCCGTCACCTACTGGGGGACGACGTCGGGTGCGCCCTTACCGGAGCCATACCTCTCCGTCAATCGCTGGACGGCGCGACAGCTGCGGCCCGATTTCGCGCCGACGCTGGCGAGCTGGCCGAGGACGCTCCGCCTCGGCATCGCCGGTCTGGGCGACGTGCTGTTCTGCCACGGCACGCCGCGCCGCGAGACGGAAGTCTTTACGCGCGCGACGCCCGCGGAGCGGCTCGCGCCGCTCTTCGACTCGACGGGCGCATCGGTGGTCGTGTGCGGCCACACGCACATGCAGTTCGACCGGGCGATCGGCACGACGCGGGTCGTCAACGCCGGCAGCGTCGGCGCGCCGTACGGAGAGCCGGGAGCGTACTGGCTTATGCTCGGGCCCGGCGTCGAGCTCCGGCGAACGCCCTACGATCTCGTCAGAGCGGCCGAGCATGTGCGCGCGACGGCGTACCCGCAGGCGGAGGAGTTCGCGCGCGAGATTCTCGAACCGCGCCCGGAGTCGGAGATGACCGAGCTGTTCGAGAGGTGGGCGCCGAGCTGACGGCGCGTCGCGCACGGCCCACCACCCACCGCCTACCGCGCCGTCACGCAGTTCGCAGCATCACCGCGTCCACCTCGGCGAGCTCCGCCTCGCCGAGCCGCCACGCGGACGCGGCGGCGACGTTCGCGCGCACCTGCTCCGGCTTCGTCGCGCCCGCGATCACGGACGCTACCGGCGCGTGCGCGAGCAGCCACCCGAACGCGAGGTCGAGCACCGTGTGCCCGCGGCCGCCGGCGTACGCGATGAGCTCCTCGACGGTGTCCACACGGCGGTCGTCGAGGAAGCGGCCCGAGTAGCGCTCCTCGGTGAGGCGGCTTCCCGCCGGCACCGGCTGCCCGCGCCGGACCTTCCCCGTGAGCAGTCCGCTCTCCAGCGGAAAGAACGGCAGAAACGCGAGCCCGCGCAGCTCGCACTCCGCGAGCACGCCGTCCTCCTCCGGCTCGCGGTGGAGGAGGCTGTACCGGTTCTGCACGCTGACGAAGCGCGCCGCGCCCGGCTTCACCGCGCCTTCAGCCTCGCGGATCTGCTCGACGGAGAAGTTGGAGCAGCCGATCTCGCGCACCTTTCCCGCCTTCACCAGCTCGTCGAGCGCGCCGAGCGTGTCGGCGATCGGAACCGTGGGATCGGGCTCGTGGAGTTGATAGAGGTCGATGTAGTCGGTGCCGAGCCGGCGCAGGCTGTCCTCGCAGGCCTGCCGTACGTAGGCCGGCTTTGCGCCCCGCTTCGTGTCGTCCACCTTCATGCCGAACTTCGTCGCGACGACGACGTCCCTGCGCCGCGCGCCGAGCGCGCGACCGAGGAGCACCTCGCTCTGTGTGCGGCCGTAGATGTCGGCCGTGTCGAAGAAGTTGACGCCGGCATCGAGCGCGGCGTTCACGACGGCGGCCGTGCCCGAGGCGTCGAGCCGGATGCCGAAGTTGTTGCAGCCGATGCCGACGACCGAGACGGTCAGGGAGCCGATGCGGCGGGTATCCACGATCTGCTGGTGGTAGGTCGCTAGAACTGCGCCGCGTCGAGCGCCATCACGGTCGCGGCGCCGGCGTCGATCTGCGCGGCGAGCGCGTGCGCCTGCGGCAGCAACCGCGAGAAGTAGAAGCGCGCCGTCGCCAGCTTGCTCGCGTACTTCCGGTCGCCGTCGCCCTTCGCCGCGGCGACCTTCGCCATGCGGAGCCACATCCACCCGGTCGTGACGAGGCCGAACATGCGCAGGTAGTCGGCGGC
>DATMHT010000321.1:0-9865 GCA_035554795.1 Gemmatimonadaceae bacterium
CAGCGCGTACCAGCGGCCACTGCGGCCGCGCGCGCGCACGACCGCCGGACGCGACGCCGACGACGCGTCGCGTCCGGCCGCCGGCGGCTCCGCCGCCGTGGCGCGCCGCGCGGCGTGGCGGCGGAGGAGCCGCGTCAGCACGGGCGCTTCGGCGGCGAGGTCGTCGAGGTGCCGGGCCGCGTCCTCGGTTCGGTGCGTGAGGCGGCCGGCCGCGTCCACCGCGAGCACGCCCGGCGACGTCGCACCCGGCGCCGGCGCCGCGATGGCGGAGCGGCGCGCGCCGCGGCGGCGCGCGGCGGCGCCGGCGCGCGGCTCGTCCGACGCGCGCGTCATCGCCGTGCCCTCACAACGTGGGGCACAGAAAGATGGGACGTGACGGCGGCGGCGTGCGCCCTAGTGTTCCGCCTCGACCACGTAGCCCCATCACCCGCAGCAGGAGAAGCCGCTCGATGCAGACGTATCATCGCCTGTCCCCGCGCCGCGCCGTCGCCAGGGTCGCCGCCGCCGCCCTCGCGCTCACCGCGCTCGCCGCGTGCGCCGACGCGCCGACCGCGCCCGCCGCCGCCGCGAGCCGCCCCCGGCAGCTCGCCGCGCTCTCGGCGTCGCTCAACGGCACGATCAACGAGTTCGGCACGCCGTTCATCGGCGGCGTCGTCGTCCCGTGCGGGCGCATGGGCCCGGAGCTCGTCACGTTCTCCGGCACGGAGCACTTCTCCTTCCAGCAGCAGGTGAACGCGACCGGATCGATGTTCGTCCGGATGCGCGCGAACGCTCAGGGGATCACCGCGACCGGTGTGGTCTCCGGCGACACGTATCACACCAGCGGCTCGACCGACGAGTCGTTCGACTTCGAGGTCGGCCAGCTGCCGTTCAGCTACGACGAGGTCTACAGCTTCAACATGGCCAGCAGCGGCGCCGGCTCGGGGAACATCCACGCGGTCGAGATCCTGCGCGTGAACTACGACGAGTCCGGCTACCCGACGATCCAGCGCGTGAAGTTCGACGCGGAATGCCGGTAGACGGCTGACGCCGACGCCGCCTGGTGGGATCGCTTACGGGAGGCGTGGGCGCGCTGTTTCAGGGGTTGGCGGGAAGCGCCAGGCGGTAAGCGCGAACGCACGAGGGGCCGGCTCCCGTACTGGGATGCCGGCCCCTCGGTGATTCATGGCTCGCGCTTACCGCGTCCCGCGTCCCCGCTACTCGACCGGCCGCCCCTCCGCCGGATAGAACCGCTGCCCGCCGCGCGCCAGGTCGTGCAGCAGCTCGGCCGGCTGGAAGCGCGACGGGAAGCGGGCGTCGAGCTCCTCGAGCTGCCGGACGATCTCGGTCGCGCCGACGCTGTCGATGTAGCGGAACGGCCCGCCGCGGAACGGCGGGAAGCCGATGCCGAAGACCGCGCCGACGTCGCCGTCGCGCGGCGAGCGGAGGATGCCGTCCTCGAGGCAGCGCGCGGCCTCGTTCACCATCGCCAGCACGCACCGCCGCTGGATCTCCTCGACCGGCACCTCGACGCGCGTCGTGCCCGTGGGCAGCAGGTCGTAGATCGTCGGGTCCACGCCCCCCTTCTTCCCCTTGGCGTCGTAGACGTAGAAGCCCTGCTTCCCCTTGCGCCCGAGCCGGCCGGCGGCGACGACGCGCTGCAGCGACTGCGACGGCGCCATCCGCTCGCCGAACGCGTCGGCGACGATGTTCCCCGACTTCGCCGCGATGTCGATTCCGACCTCGTCGATGAGCGTGATCGGGCCGACGGGAAAGCCGAAGGCGACCAGCGCCTTGTCGATCGCGTCCACCGCCACGCCCTCGTCGAGCAGCTTGCCGGCCTCGTTCACGTACGGCGAGAGGATGCGGTTCGCGTAGAAGCCCGGCCCGTCGTTCACGACGATCACCGTCTTGCCGAGCTTCTTCCCGTACGCCACCGCCGTCGCCGTCACCTCGTCGCTCGTGCGCGGCGTGACGATGACCTCGAGCAGCGGCATCTTGTGCACGGGGGAGAAGAAGTGCATGCCGACCACACGGTCCGGGCGCGCCGACGCCTGCGCGATGCGCGCGATCGGGATCGTGCTCGTGTTCGTCGCGAAGATCACGTCCTCGCGGGCGACGCGCTCGACCTCGCGCAGCACTTGGTGCTTCACGCTCAGCTCCTCGAACACCGCCTCGATGACGAGGTCCACCGTGCCGAAGCCCGAGTAGTCGGTCGTCCCGGTGACGAGCGACATCGTGTCGTCGAACTGCTGCCGCGTGATCTGCTTCTTCGTCAGCCGCTCGCGGATCACCTCGCGCACGGCGGCGAGCCCCTTCGCGACGCGCGTCGTGTCCGCGTCCTTGAGCCGCACGATCGTTCCCTGCGGCGCGGCGACGCTGGCGATCCCCGCGCCCATGAAGCCGGCGCCGAGGATGCCGAGCTTGCGCACCGCCTTCGGCGCGGCGTCGGTCGCGACGCCGGTGTCCTTCTTGAGCGCGGTGCTGGCGAAGAAGAGGAAGATGAGCTGCTTGGCGACGTCGCTCACCGCCATCTCGCCGAAGAGCCGTGCCTCCTCGCGCAGCCCCTTCTCCATCCCGCCCTGGTAGCCGGCGGCGACCGCCTCGAGCGCGGCGAGCGGAGCAGGATAGTGGCCGCGCGTCTTCTTCAGCGTCGCCTCGCGCGCCTGGTGGAACACCACCTTGCGGCCGAGCGCGTTGTCGTCGAGCAGCAGCGCCTGCGCGTCGCGCTTGCGGCCGCCGGTCGAGCGCTTGCGCGTGCCGTCGCCCAGCTCGCGGGCGCGGCGCACGGCGAGGTCGCGCAGGATCGCCGGGTGCACCAGCTCGTCCACGAGGCCGATCTGCAGCGCCTTCTTCGCGCGCACGTTCTTGCCGGCGAGGATCATGTCGAGCGCGTTGCGCAGCCCGACCGTGCGCGGCAGCCGCTGCGTGCCGCCGGCGCCGGGGATCAGCCCGAGCTGCACCTCCGGCAGCGCGAGCACGGTCTTCGGATTCTCCGTCGCGATGCGCCACGCGCAGGCGAGTGCCGCCTCGAGGCCGCCGCCCATGCATGCGCCATCAATGGCGGCGACGACGGGCTTGCCGCGCTCGAGCCGGTCGAGCACGGCGTGCCCGTCGCGGCTCATCCGCTCCGCCTCCTCGGCGGTGCGCACGGCGAGCAGCTCCTCGATGTCGGCACCGGCGATGAAGACGTCCGGCTTCCCGCTCATCAGGACGACCGCCGTGATCGTCGGATCCTGCTCGACGCGCTCGAACTGCGCGAGCAGCTCGTCGCGCACGGGACGGGAGAGCTTGTTGACGCTCTCGCCGGGCAGGTCGAGGGTGATGATGGCGACCGGGCCGTCCTGCTCGAAGGAGAGGGCGGACGGTGTCGACGTGGAGGGAGAGATCGTTGCGGTCATCGCTCGGGTATCGGGTATTCGGGTGTCGACGAACGCGTAGCGCGTAGCAGGTAGCGCGTAGCGGCACTGCCTCGGGACGTCCCGGGGCCGGTCGCTACGCGCTACCCGCTACGCGCTACGCGCTACGCGTCATCTCAATCGCGCTCCACCACCATCGCGTGCCCCATCCCTCCCGCGGCGCACACCGTCATCAGCCCGAACTGTCCATTGCGACGCCGGAGCTCGTTGAGGAGGGTCGTCAGGATGCGCGCGCCGGTGGCGCCGAAGGGGTGGCCGATCGAGATCGAGCCGCCCATCACGTTCAGCCGCGCGCGGTCCACCTCGCCCACGGGCTCCGAGAAGCCGGCGCGCTCGGCCCACGCCTTACTCTCGAAGCCCTGGAGGTTCGAGAGCACCTGCGCCGCGAACGCCTCGTGCATCTCGACGAGGTCGATGTCACGCAGCGACAGACCGGCGCGCGCGAGCGCGACCGGGGCGGCGAGCACGGGACCCTGCAGCAGCTGCTCCCCGGGGTCGAGCGCGGCGTACGAGTAGCTGCGGATGTAGCCGAGCGGCGCGTAGCCGAGCGACTTCGCCTTCTCCTCGCTCATGAGGAGGACCGCCGCGCCGCCGTCGGTGAGCGGCGACGCGTTGCCGGCCGTCACCGAGCCGTAGCGCTTGTCGAACACCGGCTTGAGCGCGGAGAGCGCGTCGAGCGTCGTGTCGTCGCGGATGCCGTTGTCCTTCGCCAGCACCGTCTCGTACTTCGGCGGCACGTAGAAGGGCGCGATCTCGGCGGTGAGGCGGCCGTCGGCGGTGCCGGCGGCGGCGAGGCGGTGCGAGCGCAGGGCGAGCTGGTCCTGCGCCTCGCGGGTGATGCCGTTGAGCTTCGCCATCTTCTCGGCGCTCTGCCCCATGGTCTCGCCCGTCGTCGGCTCGGCGATCGCCGGCGTGATCGGGATGAGATCCTTCGGGCGGACGCGGGCGAACTGCTGCAGCCGCTGCGGCAGCGTCTTCGCCCGCGACGCGGCGACGAGGACGTCGCTGAAGGCGCGCGAGTGGAGGATCGGCACGTTCGACAGCGACTCGGCGCCGCCGGCGATCATGACGTCGTAGTGGCCGAGGACGATCTGGTCGGCGGCGTCGGTGATCGCCTGGTTCGCCGACGCGCAGGCGCGGCTGACCGTGAACGCCTCGCACCCCTTCGGGAGCATCGGCATCAGCGACACCTCGCGCGCGATGTTCGGCGCGAGCACCGACGGGATGACGGTGCCGTAGACGATCGCCTGCACTTCCTTGCCGTCGAGCTCCGTGCGCTGGAGGAGCTCGGCGACGCAGGCTTTGCCGAGGTCGATGGCGGAGACGTTCTTGAGCGCCGTGCCCGCTTTCGCGAACGGCGTACGAAGGCCAGCGACCACCGCGACGCGCCGGCCGTTGTTTCCGAGGGTGGGCATGGGTGTAAGGTAAGGCGCGGCCGGGGGGCGGGGTAAGACGACGGGGACGGGAATGGGGGACGTGGGACACGGGACGGGGGACACGCGCGCCTTCGGTCGTGACGAACATCACGACGCGTCCCCCGTCCCCCGTCCCGCGTCCCACCTCCCGCGTCCCCGCATCATTCGGGTCGCCCGCCATCCGGGCCCCTCTATATTCCCCGTCATGGCCTCCCCCGTCGCCCGCGCCGATCGCGCGAGCCACACCACCGCGCGCTCCCCCACGCCCGGCCCGACGCCGGCGTCGCCGCACCAGCACGCATCGCGCGGCGCGATCGTCGCCAACTTCGCGGCGGTCTATCTCGTCTGGGGCTCCACCTACCTCGCGATCCGCTTCGCGATCGAGACGCTGCCGCCGCTCCTGATGGCGGGGGCGCGCTTCATCGTCGCCGGCGCGCTGCTCTTCCTCTGGACGATGCGCCCCGGCGCGAAGCGCGATCCGGGCGTCGCGCGGCTGACGCTGTCGCAGATCGTCTGGGGCGCGATCGTCGGCGCGCTCCTCCTCGTCGGCGGCAACGGCGCCGTCGTCTGGGGCGAGCAGCGCGTCCCGTCGGGGATCGTCTCGCTGCTCGTCGCGGTGGTGCCGATCTGGATGGTGCTCCTCGACTGGGCCCGCCGCGGCGGCAAGCGGCCGACGCCGATGGTCGTCGCCGGGCTCGTCACCGGCGTCGTCGGGCTCGTGATCCTCGTCGGGCCGGCGAGCGTCGGCGTGCACGCGATCGACCGCGTCGGCGCGGCGGTGGTGCTGTGCGGCTCGCTGTCGTGGGCGGTCGGCTCGATCCTGTCGAAGAGCTCGCGCCTGCCGCGCTCGCCGATCGTCGCGACGGCGGTCGAGATGCTCGCCGGCGGCGTCCTGCTCGTCGTCGTCGGCCTCGCCGGCGGCGAGCTCGCGTCGTGGTCGCCGGCGGCCGTCACGGCGCGCTCGGTCGCGGCCTGGGCCTATCTCGTCGTCTTCGGCTCGCTCGTCGGATTCACCGCCTACATCTGGCTGCTCGGCAAGGTGTCGGCGGCGCGCGTCGCGACCTACGCCTACGTCAACCCGATCGTCGCCGTCTTCCTCGGCTGGGCGCTCGCCGGCGAGCCGATCTCCGCCCGCACGATGGCGGCGGCGGCGGTGATCGTCGCGGCGGTGGCGATGATCACGGCGGGACGGAAGAGCTAGCGCGCCGCGGCGGACGAATCAGCGAGCGAGTCGGCGAGGGCACGGACGCGCGACCAGGAGGCGCTCGCCGGCGTCCAGCGCACCGGCGTCACCCAGTCGTCGTCCGCGTGCGTGAACGCCCAGAAGCGATGTCCGGGTTCACCGCCGTCGCGCACCGGCGCGCAGATGGCCCAGCGCGGTTGCGATGCGCCGACGTCCGCCAGCGCGATGTCGAACGTGTCCAGCCGCGGCGACGCGGTGATCGCGTACGCCGCGTCGCCGGGCGCCGTGCTGTCGGGCGGTAGCTCGAGCATCCAGGCCGGCGTCATCCGCGCGGCCGACAGCACCTCGACCCGGAAGGTCGTCGTCCGCATCCGCGCATCGGGGTCGCCGTACTCGCCAGCGGAGCCGGACGACAGGGAGTCGTGGCCGACGATCCTCGCCCGCGCGGCGGCGACGAGCGACGGCGGGTTGTCGGAGCCCTCGTCGCCGGCGCACTCGCGAACGCCGGAGACCGCGCCCTTCGGCGCGAGGTACAGGCTGCCCGCCAGCGCGACGCGAAGCACGCTGTCCGCCTCGGCGAGCCACGCGTCGTCTCCGCGGAGTGGCGCGGCGATCGGCCGTGACGCCGCACGCGCCGTGTCCCGACCGACGGCCGCGCCGCGCTCGGCCCGCTGCACGCACCCCGGCGCCGCGAGCGCGAGCACGACGACCGATCCGGCGCGCACCGCTCGCATCGTCGTCGCCACCAGTCGCGCGCGACGCGACGCGGAGACCGCCGCCGATCGCGCTGAACGTCGTCGCCTCACGCGCGCACCGCGACGACGCCGGCCACCCACCGCTCGCCCGCGTCGTCGTTCACGAGCTCCTCGCGGCCGGCGATCACCCGCAGCGGCGCGACGAGCCTCGTCAGCTCGCCCGGCTCGAGCATGTAGGCGGGATTGCGCGGCGCATGGGCGCGGCCCTCGGCCACGAGGTCGGCGTGGAGGCGCGTGTACGTCTCGGCGACGAGGTGGCCGCCCGGCCGCAGCAGCCGCGCGAACGTCGCGAACAGCGCGCGGTCGAGGAAGTTCACCGTGATGATGGCGTCGAGCGCTCCGTCCGCGAACGGCAGCGCGCTCGCGTCGGCGACGAGCCCCCACACCTCGCCGCTCACCCCCCACGCGCGCCGCGTCGCGAGGCGCACCGCGTCCTCGACGAAGTCCAGCGCGACGACGCGCCGCCCGCGCTCGGCGAGCGCCACCGCGTGCCGGCCGAGCCCCGCCGCCACATCCACGAAGAGATTCTCCTCCGGCAGCGCGAGGCACTGCGCGACGACCCACGCCGACGGCGCGCGGTCGTCGGCCGTCTCCGGCGTCGCGCCGGCGTAGCGGGTCTGCCAACGTTCGCGTTCGTCGGACATGGGAAGAGGGACGGGGGACGGGGGACGCGGGACGTGGTGGGCGCGAGCGGTCACGGCGGCGTGAATAGGGTAACGTGGAGTCGCCTGCCGCCGATAGATTCCCGGGTGGGGGGCCGTTCGTCCTACGTCCCGTGTCCGATGTCCCGCGTCCCCCGTCCCGCATCCCCCGTCCCCCAAATGCTCTCCCGCCCCGCTACACTCGCCCGCCTCGAGCGAGAGACGTTCGACGTGCTCGTCATCGGTGGCGGGATCACGGGCGCGGGGGTGGCGCGCGACGCGGCGCTGCGCGGGCTGTCGGTCGCCCTGGTCGAGCGCGACGACTGGGCCAGCGGGACGTCGAGCCGGTCGTCGCGGCTCGTGCACGGCGGCGTGCGCTACCTCGAGCACGGCCATCTCCACCTCGTCTTCGAGTCGAGCCGCGAGCGGCGCACGCTCCTCGCCATCGCGCCCCATCTCGTCCGCCCGCTCGCCTTCACCTGGCCCGTCTACGAGGGCGCGCGCGTGCCGCGCTGGAAGCTCGGCGCCGGTCTGCTGCTCTACGACGTCCTCTCCCTCTTCCGCAACGTCGCCGCGCACGAGCGGCTGAGCGCGGCCGAGGTGCGCGAGCGCGAGCCGGCGCTCCGCGGTGAGGGGCTTGCCGGTGGTGCCCGATACTTCGACGCCGCCACCGACGACGCGCGGCTCACCCTCGCCAACGTCGTCGGCGCCGAGGAGGCCGGCGCGGCGGTGCTCAACCACGCGCCGGTGCGCGCGCTGCTCCGCGAGAATGGCCGCGTCGCCGGCGCGGTGATCGCGGCCGACGACGCTGGAGCGGGAGCCGAGGTCGCCGTGCGCGCGCGCGTCGTCGTCAACGCCACCGGTCCGTGGGGCGACGAGGTCCGCCGCCTCGACGAGCCCACGGCCGCCGACTCGGTGCGCGGCTCCAAGGGCGTCCACATCAGCGTGCCGCGCGCGCGGCTCGGCAATCGCGGCGCGCTCACGCTCCTCGCGCCGAGCGACGGCCGCGTCATGTTCGTCCTCCCCGCCGGCGCGCACGCGATCGTCGGCACCACCGAGACCCGCGCCGAGTCCGGGCCCGACGACGTGCGCGCGACCGAGGGTGACGTCGCCTACCTGCTCGCCGCCGCCAACGCCTTCTTCCCCGACGCGCGCCTGACGGCGGCCGACGTCGTCAGCGCCTGGGCGGGCATCCGCCCGCTCGCCGCCGCCGGCTACCATGGCAACGCCGGCTCGGCGTCGCGCGAGCACACGATCGCGACGAGCGCGTCGGGCGTCATCACCGTGAGCGGCGGGAAGCTCACCACCTATCGCTCGATGGCCGCCGAGATCGTGGACATCGCCGTCCGCGCCCTCGGCCGGCCGCGGCTGCGTGCGTCGCGCACGGAACGCCTGCCGCTCCCCGGCGGCGATCTCGCCGGCGTGGACGCGGAGATCGTGGCCGCCGCGCCGGTCGTCGCGGAGACGTGGCGCGCGGCCGGCCTCGTGCCCGACGACGCCGACGCCGCGCGCCGCGTCGCGGCACGGATCGTCGGCGCGCACGGGTCGCGCTGGCGCGAGCTGTGGGCGCTCGCCGAGCGGGAGCCGGCGCTCGCCGCGCCGGTGGTGACCGGGCTGCCGTACGTCGGCGCCGAGCTGCGCTGGGCCGTCGAGCACGAGATGGCGCTCACCCTCGCCGACCTCCTCGTGCGTCGCGTGCCGCTCGCCTTCGAGACGCGCGACCACGGCCGTGCCGCGGCGGTCACCGCGGCCGCCGTCGTCGCCGGTGCGCTCGGCTGGAGCGAGGAGCGCCGCCGGCACGAGATCGAGGCGTACGGGCGCGAGGCGACGCGCCTCTTCTGCGTCGAGCCCGGCTGACCGATGGACGCGCTCCGCCTCTCGCGCCTCAACACCGCCGTCCTCGTCACCGGCGTCGGGCTCGCCGCGGGCCACCTGCTCATGCCCTTCTCGCCCGGCGCCGGTGCAGGTCGCCGCGTCGCCCTCGCGGCGACGATGCTCGTGCTAGGCGGTCTGCGCGGCTGGCGCGACGCGGCGCTCCGCGACGTGCGCGCGCCGCGCGCGGTCGCGCTCACGGCGCTCGCCTTCGCGCTCGGCGCCCTCGCGCTCGCGGTCGCGGGCTACGTCGTGGTGCACGGCGTGCCGCGCTAGACGACTCGGCGAGGGCATGAGACGCGGAGTACGCAGAGGACGCCGAGCTCTAGGAGAGCTTGAACCACGGAGGTCACGGAGGAACACGGAGGACCGCTGCCTTGGCTCTCCTCCGTGCCCTCCGTGACCTCCGTGGTTCGAGCTCTTACAACGCCGCGCCCTGTGCGGTGAATGCGCTTCCCTACTGGATGAAGACCACCGCCTGCTCGTTGGTCACGAGCGCCGTGCGGCCGGGAACGTCGAAGGCAACGTTGCGCGGGCGGCCGCCGACGGGGATCGTCTTGACGAGGGAGCGGTTGGCGCGGTTCAGGACGGCGACCACGCC
>DATMHT010000322.1:0-12148 GCA_035554795.1 Gemmatimonadaceae bacterium
GGAAGTTATAGGCGAAGACGAGCAGTCCGGCGGTGATGATGTACGTGCCGTACGTGCTCATGGCGTTGAACACCTCCCAGCCCTGGCCCGCGTCGTAGGTATAGATGCGGCGCGGCATGCCGTAGAGCCCCGAGAAGTGCATCGGGAAGAAGGTGAGGTTCATCCCGATGAACATGAGCCAGAAGTGCCAATTGCCCAGCTTCTCGCTCAGCATGCGGCCGGTGATCTTCGGCGGGTCGTTCATGGGCATCATGGCGGGGGTGTACTACTACTACCCGAAGATGACCGGCCGCCTGCTGAGCGAGAAGCTGGGCAACTGGCACTTCTGGCTCACCTTCATCGGGATGAACCTCACCTTCTTCCCGATGCACATCTCCGGCCTCGCCGGGATGCCGCGCCGCATCTACACGTACGACGCGGGGCAGGGCTGGGACACGTTCAACCTGATCTCGACGATCGGCACCGGCCTGCTCGTCATCGGCACGCTGATCTTCCTGCACAACTTCTTCCGCTCGAAGAAGCGCGGCGAGGTCGCCGGCAACAACCCGTGGGACGCACCGACGCTCGAGTGGTCGATCCCGTCGCCGCCGCCGGAGTACAACTTCGCCCGAATCCCGACGGTCACGTCGCGCTACCCGCTGTGGGACATCACCCACCCGGAGCGCATGGTGGACGTGCCGCACACCGTGGCGGGCGATCGCGTCATGGAAGTGGACGCCGGCGGCGCCGACACCGGCGCACGGCCGCACGTCAACCCGATCGGCGCGAGCAAGGTGCCGAGCCAGGGTCCGATGCAGCTCGAGACCGAGCGCTTCACGGCTCGCGAGCTCGGCATCCCGATGCCCGCGCAGACGGCCTGGCCGCTGGCGACGGCGTTCGGCATCGTCGTCATGCTCTCGGGCCTGCTCTTCATCCACCGCGACAGCAAGACGCTCTTCTTCACCTTGCTCTTCGGCGGCGCCACGATCCTCGTCGGCTCGCTCTACGCGTGGCTCACGAGCCCGCTGGAAGAGGCGCACTGAGAACCCGGGGCCGTAGGGCCTAGGGCGTAGGGCCTGGCCTGCCTCGGGGTGCATCCCGGCGGCTCGTCCAGGCCCCAGGCCCTCCGGCCCTGAGGCCGTCCACTACCACGTTCGGAGATTCTTTCCTTGGAAGCTGCCATCACCTCCGCGCCGCAGTCGCCGGTCGCTGGACATCACTATACGTCGACGGGGCTCGACAACCGGAAGATCGGCATCTGGGCCTTCCTCGGCTCGGAGTGCATGCTCTTCGTCTCGCTCATCTCGACCTACCTGATCTACAAGGGTCGGTCGGTGGTCGGGCCCTTCCCGCACGAGGCGTGGACGAACCCGCAGACCGGGCAGCACCTCAACCCGATCCTGAACATCCCGGTCACGTCGTTCTCGACGTTCCTGCTCCTCATGTCGTCGCTCTCGATGGTGCTCGCGCACAACGCCGTCGTGAACAAGCGCGTCCCGAAGACGACGACGGGTCAGCGCATCCTCGGCAGCTCGAAGCTCTGGCTCTGGGGCGTGATCATCCTCGGCCTCGGCTTCCTCATGTGCCAGGCCTACGAGTTCACCTCGTTCGTGCACGAGGGGCTGACGATCCGCACCAACCTGTTCGGCTCGTCGTTCTTCACCCTCACCGGCTTCCACGGCGCCCACGTCACCGCCGGCGTGCTCTGGCTCTGCTCCCTGCTCGCGATCGACTACAAGCGCGACCTGATGCCCGAGGACGCCCTCAACGTGGACCTCGCCGCGCTGTACTGGCACTTCGTGGACGTGGTGTGGATCGCGATCTTCACGCTCGTGTACCTGATCAGGTAGGACGGAAGACATGGCTCAGCATTCCGACCACGCCGCCGCCGGCCACCACGACGCGGCCGCGCATGCCCACCACCCGACGGCGAAGACCTACCTCGTCGTCGGCCTGTTCCTGACGATCATCACCGTCCTCGAGGTCTGGGCGTACTACGTCCCGTCCTTCGTCGCGTCGAAGGCGTTCGTCCCGACACTGCTCATCATGTCGGCGGTGAAGTTCGCGACGGTGGTCATGTTCTACATGCACCTCAAGTACGACCACAAGATCTTCCGCGCGCTCTTCACGGGCGGCTTCCTCGTCGCCGCCACGACGCTCATCGGCCTCATGTTCCTGTTCGGGAAGCTGGCCGTGCGGCTCGGGCTCCTGACCTGACCCTCATCCGGCCGCCCGTCACCGGGCGGCTGGAGCGCGACGACGAAGGGCCAGAGGCGAGAAGAGGAGGCCCCGTGCTCTCCGCTTCTCGCCTCTCGCGCTACACCGACCGACCGTTCGCGTCACTCCGCGGTCCCACTCCTCGATGATGTCCATCGCCGCCTCGCTGCTCCTCCTCCACCCCGCGCAGCAGATCTCGCTGACCGCGTGGACCGTCCACCCGAGCACGGTGATCGGGCTGGTCGCGCTCGGCGCGCTCTACCTCTGGCGCGCGCGCGTCGCCGAACGCTCGGCGCGCGACGGGGGGGCCCCCCCACCGGGAAGCTCGCCCGCGACGGCCGGCGCGTCGCACCGGAACGCCGCCGGCCGTACCGGCGTCGCGCGCGTCGGACCCGACGGCGACGTGCCGAGCGGGACGCAGCGACTGTCGTTCTTCGCCGGACTGTTCGTGCTCTTCGTGACGCTCAACGGGCCGCTGCACGACCTCAGCGACTACTACCTGTTCAGCGGCCACATGGTGCAGCACCTGATCCTGACGCTGATCGTGCCGCCGCTGCTCATCCACGGCACGCCGGGCGGCATGCTCCGGCCGGCGCTGCGGGTGCGCGCGGTCGGCGCCATCGCGCGCTGGGTGACGAAGCCCGCCGTCTGCTTCCTGCTCTTCAACGTCACGATCGCCGCTTGGCACCTGCCGCCGCTCTACAACCTGGCGATGCGCCACCATGACGTGCATATCGTGCAGCACCTCATGTTCCTCGTCACCTCGGTCATCATGTGGTGGCCGTTCCTCAGCCCTCTGCCCGAGCTACCGCGGCTGTCGTACCCGGGACAGATGCTCTACTGCTTCCTGATGAGCCTCCCGATGAGCGTCGTCGCGATCTACGTCGCGCTGGCCGACCACGTGCTCTATCCGGCCTACGCGAGCGCGCCGCGCATCTGGGGGATCTCGCCACTCGAGGACCAGCAGATCGGCGGCCTCATCATGTGGATCCCGGGAGGGTTGTTCTTCTACGTCGTCATGACCTTCGTCTTCTTCAAGTGGGCGGCGCGCCAGGAGGACAGCACCGCCGGCGCCCAGGTGAACTGGCGGCCGACGGTGTAAGGCGGCTCTCGGCGCCGTCCTGCAACCTCCTGCTCGCGCCGCCCGTAGGGCCACCCATGCCTACCATACTCTCCCAGCAGGTGCAGCAAGCGCCCCAGGCGCCGCAAGCACCGCCGTCGGCTCCGGTCACTCCGGCCGCTCCGGTCGTCGTCGGCGCCACGACGGGCAATGGTACGCTCGCCATCCCTTCGAGCGCGGCCGAGGTGGACGCGCTGCGCTCGCGCCGTGAGGAGCTGTCGAACCAGCTCAACTCGGCGACCTCGCGGCGCTCCGAGCTCGCGCGCAAGCTCCCCGGCATGGACCCGGCCGTGCGCGGCGGCGTCGAGCAGCGCATCGCGCTCCTCGACAGGCGCATCCTCTCGATCGAGTCGCAGATCGATCAGACGGGGCAGCAGCTCGCGGCGGTATCGCCGGCCGTGCTCGCGGCGACCGCCACCGCGACGCCCTTCATCGAGCGCATCGATCCCGACACGTTCACGGCGATCGGCGTCCTGTTCACGATGTTCGTGCTCGGGCCGCTCGCGATCGCCTCGTCGCGCCTGCTCTGGAAGCGCGCCTCGGCGCCGCCGCGCCCGCCGGTCCTGAGCACCGAGGCCAGCCAGCGCCTCGACCGGATCGAGAACGCGGTGGACGCGATCGCGATCGAGATCGAGCGCGTGTCGGAGGGGCAGCGCTTCATGACGCGCCTCTTCACCGAGGAGCGCGACACCCCCGCGCTCGGCGCCGGCGAGCGGCCGGCCGAGCCGATCCGCGTCGGGAGCGAGGCCGCGGCGCGAGTCCCCCGCGGCAGCTAGAGACCGGCGGGCGAGCTGACGACGGCCGTCGGCGCCGCTCGCCCCGTTCGGTCCGGCTGGACTCGGTCGGGTCGTGTCGCCAGCTTCCGGCGCCGGCAGCGCACGCCGTGCTGTCGCTCCACGACCAGCCCGTCCGCTCATGTCGTCCCGCCGCGTCCTCGCCCTCGTCCTGGCGGTCGCCGCCGTGCTCGACGTCGCACCGCTCCCCGCGCAGGCCGTCGCGAGGCCGAAGCGCCGTGCGCCTGCCCCGAAGGAGACGCCGCGCGAAGAGGAGAAGACCAGCCTCGCCGAGCCCGACGAGCCGGGCGACATGGAGACGCTGACGCGCCAGCTCTGGGAGCAGGGGCGCAAGCGTCTCTCGTACGAGGCGGCCGTGCGCTACGCCGAGCGCGCGCAGCACCTCGGGCGCGCCACGCGGAGCGACGAGGTGCAACTGCCCAACGGCTGGGCGCTCGCGCCCGCCGGTACGCAGACGCCGGTCGGACGCCTGCCGTACGAGGCCGTGCCCTACGCCGGGAAGCTCGTCGTCCTCAACAGCGGCTACTACCTGCACGAGCCACAGACGCTGAGCGTCGTCGAGCCGCGCACGGGTCGCGTCGCGCGCACGGTGTCGCTGGGCGCGCTGTACCCGAGCGCGGCGGTCGGTGGCGACGGCGCGCTCTACGTGAGCGGCGGCTTCGACCAGACGGTGTACCGGCTCGACTCCACCTTCGCGGCCACGCGCAACTACTCGGTCGCCGGCTACGCGGCCGGCGTCGCGCCGGTCGGGCGCGACCGGCTGGCCGTGGCGTATCTCGTCGCGCCCGACTCCACGGGGCCGTCGGGGGCGGGGAAGGTGGCGTTGCTGAACACGGCGACCGGCGCAGTCGAGCGCGAGGTGGCGGCCGGCTACTTCCCGTCGGCGGTGGAGAGCGTCGGCGAGCGCGTGTACGTCGTGCTCTCGGGGGAGAACCGCGTCCGCGTCTACGACCGCACGCTCGCGCTGCTGAAGACGCTCGACGTCGGCCGCGGACCGCGCGCGCTCTGCCGCGACGGCGGGCGGCTCTACGTCGTCAACTCCGGCTCCGACGATCTCTCGATCGTGGACCTCGCGCGCGACACCGTCGTCGGCACGCTGCCCGTGCGCTTTCGCGGCGCGCGATTCGGTGCGGCGCCGACGTCGTGCGCGGCGGCGTTCGGCCGGCTGTTCGTGACCGAGGCGGGAACGAACGCGATCGCCGTGTTCGACAGCGGCGCCGTCGCGCCGGCGGGGCTGATCCCCACCGGCTGGTACCCGACGAGGGTGCTCGCGGTCGGCGACACGCTCTACGCGGTGAGCGCGAAGGGAATCCGCCCGCGCCGCCCGAACCCGCGCGCGGCGCGCGAGCCGGGCGCCAGCCCGCCCGGCTACGTGCTGACGCAGCTCGAGGGCGCGCTCGGCGCGGTGTCGCGCGCCGACATCGCGCGCAACCTCGCCGCGTGGACGTCGCGCGTCGAGCACGGCTCGCCGCTCTACTCGCCGGCGGCGGGGCTCGCGCTCCCGATCAAGCACGTCTTCTACGTCGTGCGCGAGAACCGGAGCTACGACCAGGTGATGGGCGACCTCGGGCGCGGCGACGGCGACCCGACGCTCACGCTCTTCGGCCGCGACGTGACGCCGGCGGGGCACGCGCTCGCCCGCAGCTTCGTCACGCTCGACAACTTCTACGCGAACGGCGAGATCTCCGTCCTCGGCCACAGCTACACGACGAGCGGCTACGCCAGCCCGTTCCTGAACTGGCTCGGCAACGCCGCCTACGCCGACCGCTACCGCGGCTACCCGTTCGGCACCGTGCCGGCGCTCTTCTCGCCGGCATATCTCTGGGACGCGCTCGACGACCGCGGCGTCAGCTACCGCATCTACGGCGAGCCGTACTACGCATTCACGGCGGCCTACCGCATTCTCGCCGGCAGCTACGGCGAGCAGCACCCGCTGACGCGCGCCTTCTACGCGCGCACGATGAAGCTCGCCAACGCGCGCGATCGCGGGGCGGCGTTCCACACGCTGCTCGCGCCCTACGAAGGCCGCGCCCGCACGAGCGTCGACGCGCTGCGTCTACTCGGTGACTCCACCTTCCGCGCCGCGCTATCGGCGTTCTTCACCGGCGACGCCAGCCTCGCCCGCGCCCTCGGCGACGATCCGGCGCTGCGCGCGCGGTTCGCCGAGTACCTGTCGCACTACAGCTTCAAGTACCCGACGTGGGACCTGCGCTACTCCGACCTGCAGCGCGTCGCCGACTGGAAGGCCGACTTCGACGCGCAGCTCGCCGCCGGCGCGCCGGCCGCGTTCAGCTATCTCTGGTTGCCGAACGATCACACCGCCGGCACCGACACCAGCTATCAGAATCCGCGCGCCCTCGTCGCGCAGAACGATGCCGCGCTCGGCCGACTCGTCGAGACGATCTCGCGGAGCCCGATCTGGAAGGAGAGCCTGATTCTGGTGGAGGAGGACGACGCGCAGAACGGTCCCGACCACGTGGACGCGACGCGCACGGTCGCTCTCGTCGCCGGCCCGTACGTCCGGCGCGGCGTCGTGGTGCACGACCGCTACGACCAGCTCTCGCTGCTGCGGACGGTGGAGCTGCTGCTCGGCCTCGACCCGCTGACGGTGAACGACGCGCTCGCGGTGCCGATGCTCGGCGTGCTCACGCCGGCCGCGAACGCGGCGCCCTTCGTCGCGCCGGCGCCGTCGCGGTTCCTGAGCGCGCCGGACCGCGCCCTGCTGGGCGCGGTCGGCGCGAAGGCGGCGAGCGCCGAGCGTTAGGCGACGGCGAGGCGGCGCGGCGGCGCGGCGGCGCCACTCGCCGCCGGCGCGACCCGCTGCTGCTGTCCCGCGGACGCCGCCGGCGGGGCGGCCGTGGCCTTGTCGTCGTCGAGCTTGAACGTGCCGATCAGGTCGCCGAGGCGGCCGGCGGCGTTGCCGAGCGCGGTCGAGGCGGCGGCGATCTCCTCGGTGCTCGCGCTCTGCTGCTGGCTCGACGCGGCCACCTGCTCCATCGCCGCGGCGAACGCCTCGGTGCCGCGCGACAGCTCGTCGAGCCGGTTCATCGTCTCGGTGACGAGCGTGTTCGACGAGTCGGCGGCCTGCGCGATCGCCGCCGTCCACTGCTCCGAGTCGGCGACGCCGCGCTCGACCTCGGCGAAGGAGGTCATGCCCTGGTTGGTGGCCTCGATGACCTCGGCCACCGTCGTCACGGCGCGGCCGCTCAGCTCGCGCGACTCGGCGACGCGCTCGAGCACGCCGCGGACGAGGGCCTCGGTCTTCTCCGCGGCCTCGGCCGAGTTGGCGGCGAGACGACGTACCTCGTTCGCGACGACGGCGAAGCCCTGTCCGTGCTCGCCGGCGCGGGCCGCTTCCATGGCCGCGTTGAGCGCCAGCAGCTTCGACTGGCGCGCCATCTTCTGCACGTAGGCGACGAAGGCGCGCACCTCCTCCGATGCCGACGCCACCGCCTCCACCGCCGCCGCGCTCGAGCGGACGTCGTCGGCGAGCTCGCCGAGCGTGTGGACGCTCGAGTCGAGGCGGGCGCGGTTCTCCTGCGCCAGCGCGCGGAGCTGGGCGTTGCGGGCGACGCCGTCCTGCGCGCCGGCCGCCAGCTCGGCGGAGATCGCCACCAGCGACGCCGCGTCGGCGGCCATCTGCTGGATCGTGGACGCCATCTCGGTGGACTGCACGCTCAGCTCCGCCGACGTGGACGCCATCTGCTGGGCGGCGGCGGACATGTGCTCGGTGCCGGCGTTGATCTCGCCGGCGAGCGCCGCCGTCTCGGCGGCGGAGGAGCGCAGGGCGAGCGCCATGTTGCGCAGCGCGGCGATCATCTCGCCGACCGCCTTCCAGAGGCGCACCATCTCACCCGTGCCGTTGCGGCCGACGATCTTGATCGAGAGGTCGCCGGCGGCCACCGCTTCCGTCACCGCGGCCAGCCGCGCCGTCGGGCGCGAGACGAGCGGCACGATCAGGAACAGCACGACGAGGCCGAGGAGCGTGAACGCGAAGGAGAGCGCGGCGAGACCGACCAGCGCCAGCTCGCCGACCGTGAGGCGGCCGAACAGCTCGCGGCCGAACCAGAGCGTGGCGCCGTACATGGCGAAGGCGAGGACGCCGCCGCGGAGCGCGACCGTGCGCCAGAAAGTGCTGACGAACTCGCGGGTGCGGCGGCGCTCCGGGGCGAGCGGCGCGGCGTCGGGGGCGGGGGCGGACGTGGTGGCGGCCGAAGGCTGGAGCGGCGACGTCATCGCGAAGGTTCCGGGTGCGGAAGGAGGGGCACGCGCCGCCGGGACACGGGGCGCCGGGTGCGGCGGCGGCTGCTTGTGTGCCCCAAGCGTGCGGCTAGATTGCGAAAACTCACACAGTTACGACGCGGCGAGCCGATCGGCGCGACCGCCGCCGCGAGCGTCAGACGGACCGACTTCATGACCGATCCCACCATCGAGCCGCCCCGCGCGGACGTGTACGATCCGACCGCCGTCGAGCGGAAATGGCAGGCGCGCTGGGCCGAGCGTGGCACCAACCACACCGACCTCGCGGGCGGTGAGCGGCCGTTCTACGCGCTGATGATGTTCCCGTACCCGTCGGCGGAGGGGCTGCACGTCGGCAACCTCTTCGCGTTCACGGGGAACGACATCTATGGACGATTCCAGCGGCTCCAAGGGCACACGGTCTTCGAGCCGCTCGGCTACGACGCGTTCGGCATCCACTCCGAGAACTACGCGCTCAAGATCGGCGAGCATCCGGCCGAGCTGACGCCGAAGAACATCGCCAACTTCCAGCGCCAGCTCACCCGCGCCGGCCTGATGGTGGACTGGCGCTACGCGGTGAACACGAGCAGCCCGGACTACTACAAGTGGACCCAGTGGGTCTTCCTGCAGCTGCTCGAGCGCGGGCTCGCGTACAAGAAGAAGGCGGCGGTCAACTGGTGCCCGTTCGACAAGACCGTGCTCGCCAACGAGCAGGTCGAGGGCGGCGTGTGCGAGCGGTGCGGCACGCCGGTCGAGCAGCGCTTCCTCGAGCAGTGGTTCTTCCGCATCAGCGACTACGCCGGCCGCCTGCTCGAGAACCTCGACTGGCTCGACTGGTCCGACACGACGAAGACGGCGCAGCGCAACTGGATCGGCCGCTCCGAGGGCGCCGAGGTGCGCTTCCTCGTGCCGACGCAGGGCGAGGTCGAGGACGACGAGGTGGACGAGAACGCGGTGCTGATGGAGGCGCGCGAGATCCGCGTCTTCACGACGCGCGTGGACACCATCTTCGGCGCGACGTATCTCGTGCTCGCTCCCGAGCACCCGCTCGTGGACGCGGTCACGACGCCGGCACAGCGGGCCGAGGTCGAGGCGTATCGCGAGCGCACCGCGAAGCAGGACGTCGTCAGCCGCAAGGTGACGAAGGAGAAGACCGGCGTCTTCACCGGCGCGTACGCGCAGAACCCGGCGACGAACACGCTGATCCCGATCTGGATCGCCGACTACGTGCTGATGGAGTACGGCACCGGCGCGATCATGGCCGTGCCCGGGCACGACGAGCGCGACCACGAGTTCGCGCGGAAATTCGAGCTGCCGATCGTGCGCGTCGTCGCGAGCGCCGGTGAGGACGCCGACACGCCGATCCCCGACGAGGGCGCCCACGTCCACGACGTGGACGGCCGTCTCGTCAACTCGGGCCAGTTCGACGGGCTGACGGTCGAGGAGGGGAAGCGCGCGATCGTCGCCTGGCTCGCGGGACACGAGGCGGGGCGCGCGGTGATCAACTACCGCCTCCACGACTGGTGCATCTCGCGCCAGCGCTACTGGGGCCCGCCGATCCCGGTCATCTACTGCGACGCGTGCGGCATGCAGCAGGTGCCCGAGAAGGACCTGCCGGTGGTGCTGCCGTTCATCAAGGATTTCAAGCCCGACGACTCCGGCGTGTCGCCGCTCGCGCGCCACGAGGAGTGGTACGTCGTGCCGTGCCCGGAGTGCGGCAAGCCGGCGCGGCGCGAGACGGACGTGTCGGACACGTTCCTCGACAGCGCGTGGTACTTCCTGCGCTACCCGAGCGCGCAGCGCGCCGACGTGCCGTTCGACGCCGCGCTCACTGCGAGGTGGCTACCAGTCGATTCTTATATCGGCGGCAACGAGCACGCGGTGCTGCACCTGCTCTACTCGCGCTTCATCACGATGGTGCTGAAGGACGCGGGCAAGGTGGACTTCGAGGAGCCGTTCACGAAGTTCCGCGCCCACGGCCTGATCATCCGCGAGGGCGCGAAGATGTCGAAGTCGAAGGGGAACGTCATCAACCCCGACGCCTACATCAACGACTGGGGCGCGGACGCCTTCCGCACCTACCTCATGTTCCTCGGCCCCTACGAGCAGGGGGGCGACTTCCAGGACAAGGGCATCGTCGGCCCGAAGCGGTTCCTCGAGAACCTCTGGCGGTCGGCGACGTCGGCGCACACCGACGGCGCGCCCGACGGCGCGGTGATGCGCAAGCTCCACCAGACGATCCGCAAGGTGGGCGACGACGTGCCGCGCCTGAGCTACAACACGGCGATCGCGGCGATGATGGAGTACATGAAGGCGCTGCGCGCGAACGACCGCACGCCGCACCGCGACGAGGTCGAGCCGCTCGTGCAGCTCGTGTCGCCGTTCGCGCCGCACATCGCCGAGGAGCTGTGGGAGCGGCTCGGCCACGACGAGAGCGTGTTCGACGCCGGCTGGCCCGCGTTCGACCCCGAGCTCGCCGCCGAGGACACGATCGCGCTCGCGGTGCAGGTGAACGGCAAGATGCGCGGCACGGTGACCGTCCCGCGCACCGTGGACCAGGCCGGCGCCCTCGCCGCCGCGACCGCCGACCCGGCGATCGCGAAGTTCATCACGGGGGTGCCGAAGAAGGTGATCTTCGTACCGGGGCGGCTCATCAACATCGTCGTCTGACCTCGGCGAGCAGCGGCGCCGCGGATCAACGCGGATAGAGCCTTCCCCGGAATGACAAAGCTCCTCTCGCCAGGCCGGCGGGAGGAGCTTTGGTTTTGGATGGAGCCAATCAATCTGCGTTGAGCCGCGGCGAAATCGCGTTATCCGTCCGAGCGCCGTCAGCGGACGACGACGGGGGTACCGACCGGCACGTTGTCGAACAGCCACTCGAGGTCCTCGTCGCGGACGCGCACGCAGCCGTGGGTGACGGCCTTGTCGAGGGTGCTCTCGTCCGGCGTGCCGTGGATCATGTAGCCGTCGCCGAGGACGAGGCGGAAGCGGCCGAGCTCACCGTCGAAGATCCGGTTCTTGGTGCCGATCGGCGGGATGAAGAGCGTGTTGTCGAACACGATCTCCTCGTCCACCGGCAGCGCCTCGAACTTGTAGCCGGAGTCGGGGAAGATCACGCCGACCATGCTGTCGCGCACCGCGAGCAGCGTCCCGTCCTTGAGGCGTACGGGCTTGCGGGCGGGCATCTCCGCCAGCTTGAGCTGGTTCGCCTGGGCGACTTCGGCGTAGTGCCAGTCGGGCGGCGTCCAGATCGGGTCCGTGTTCTTCCCCAGCACCGTGTGCACGCCGCGCGGCGTCTTGAAGGTCCAGTGGCGGCCGGCGTAGCTCAGCTTCGTCCCCTCGGCCATCGCCGCCGGCGCGGAGAGCAGCGTGTCGGCGCCCTCGATCGCCCAGATGCGGCGGTCGGCGATCGAGACCTCGACGCGGAGCGCGTTCGGGTTCACGCCGAGCGCGGCGAGCCGCCGGGCGCGGGCGCGCGCCCCGCGCGCCGAGCCGTGGGTATCTCCGCGGCTGGGCGAGCGGTGGGCCGGTGGGGGATCGTCGAAGACGTTCGCCACCTGCGTCGCGTGCGTCGTCTGCGCCGGCGCGGGCGCCGGAGCGAGCAGCAGTAGGGCGGGGGCGGCGATGATCGCGGCGAAGGCCGCGGCGCGATTGAGTCGGATGGAGGGCTTCATGACGCTCTTCAACAATGCAACGAACCGGCCAGCAGCGAAATCGCCGACCCCCTGACATGGGAGTCGGCGATTCGACTGCTGGTCTGGGCTCTCGGTCACTAAGCTCCGCCGTGGCCGAGAGCCGC
>DATMHT010000323.1:0-2028 GCA_035554795.1 Gemmatimonadaceae bacterium
GGGGCGAGGAGCGAGGCCACGCGCACCGCGCCGTCGGCGCCGGCGCCGCCATGCGTGGCGAGCAGGATCTTGGACACGACGCAGGACCTCCGCTTGGGGAGAGCTTCCGCGGCGGCCGGCGCGGCGGGTGCAACGCCAGCCGCCGCCTGGTCGAAGAGTGCGTCGCGCGCGGCGAGACGTCTGTCAGCCGATCGGCCGTGCCCTGTCAGGAGTGCCCCGACAACCCGGGATGCGGCGTGGGGTGATGGTAGAAGTGGTGCTCGGCGCTCGGCTACTCGGCGCTTTCGTTGTCGGTCGAGGGCGTTGCGCCACGAGCCAGCGCGCGGTGGCGGTGTGGGTGATGGGTGATGTGTGACGAGGCAGGCGGAGTATCGCGCCTGGCGAGCGGTGGGGCACGGCGAGCGCCGCGCCCGGTGCGTCACGGTCGCGATCGCGGCCGGGGGCGAGACACACGACTTCCCCACGCATCACCCATCACCCACGCCGGCGAGCCGCCTCCGTCGTGGCGCGAGCGACAGCCGGGGTCGGCCCGGCAACGGCGCCGCCGCCGAGAGCCGAGACCTGCCCTGGCCGACGTCGTGCTTCGGCAGCAACTTCGCTGGCCATGAGGAGCGCGACGTGTCGATAACCGGAGTTCTCGAGACCTGCCTCTACGCCCCGGACCTCGCCGCCGCCGAGCGGTTCTACGCGGGGGTGCTCGGCCTCGAGGTGTTCAGCCGCGAGCCGGGGCGGCACGTGTTCTTTCGCTGCGGGCCGGCGATGTTCCTCCTCTTCAACCCGGAGCGCACCGGCACCACGCCCGGCGAGGTGGGCGGGGTCGCGGTGCCGGCGCACGGCACGAGTGGCGCGGGGCACGTCGCGTTCCGGGTGCCGGAGACGGAGCTCTCCGTGTGGCGGGCGCGGCTCGCCGACGCGGGCGTCGCCGTCGAGGCGGACATCGCGTGGCCGCGCGGCGGGCGCTCGCTCTACGTGCGCGACCCGGCGAACAACAGCGTCGAGCTGGCGTCGCCGCGACTGTGGGGACTGCCGGACGAGTGACGGACGCCTAACGTGGAAGCATCCGGGCGTGTTCGGCGCCCGGCGAGCGAGTGGACGACGGCGCTCGCGAACGCCACATTGGCGCCATGCAGGAGTTCACCTATCGGCAGGCGCGGTCGGGGAGCCTCATGGCGGGGCTCGGCGGCGCGATCGCGGTCGAGACGATCGCGCTGCACCTGTGGCTGGCGGCGAAGGACCACCCGCTCGTCGCGTGGGCGCTGACGGCGGGGAGCGTGAGCGCGCTCGCCTGGATCGCCGCCGACTACCGGGCGCTGGGGAGCGGCGCCGTGCGCGTTGGCCACGGGCGCGTGGACCTGCGCGTCGGCCGCCGCTTCGCGCTGGAGCTGCCGGCCGACGCGGTCGCGGCGGCGGTGGCGCGCCCGTCGTGGCGCGAGCTGCCAGCGGCGGGGACGCCGGCGGCGCGCGACTACCTGAACCTGACGAAGCCGGCGACGCCTAACGTCCTCCTGATGCTCGCCGAGCCGACGGCGATCCGCCTGCCGGGCGGCCTCACGCGCCGCGACGTGCGGCGGCTCGGCCTCTGCCTCGACGACCCGACCGGGTTCGTGAGCGCGGTCGCGTCGCCCACTTCCGCCTGACGAGCCGGCCACCGTGCTGCCGACACGCATCTCCTGCGAGCGCTCGCTGCTCCGGCCGTGGCGTCCGTCCGACCGCGCGTCGCTCCTCCGCCACGTGGACGACCGCGCCGTCGCCCGCAACCTGCGCCGCGTCCCGCATCCGTACACCGATGCCGACGCCGACTGGTGGCTCGGCGTCGTCGCCACCGACCCGCCGCCGCCGGGCGTGTGGGCGATCGAGGTGGACGGCGAGGCGGTGGGCGCGATCGGGCTCGAGCGCGGATCGGACATCGAGGAGCACTCCGTCGAGGTCGGCTACTGGCTCGGCCGCGCCTACTGGGGGCGCGGCATCGTGACCGAGGCGCTGCGCGCGGTGACCGCGGCGGCGCTCGCCGAGCCCGACATCGCGCGC